>JAYVQG010000152.1:0-29107 GCA_043757025.1 Limnoglobus sp. | reverse complement strand
AGCGAGAAGGCACGCATGGCAAGCTCCGCAAGGGGAAAGCTGCAAATATCTCATGCCTCCGCTCAACGCGCAAGAGGGAAATCCAAAATGCTCTAGTGGTCTTATTTGGCAAAACTGCAACCGGGTTTTGAACCGTGCCCGGAAATTGCGATTTCACTTGCACCCACACGAATCCCGATAGTCAAAAAATCGCAGGCGATTCGACGCAAGTCATTTTTACGACGTTGCACGAAGTGACGCAAAAGTGTCTCATCCGGTCGATTTTTGGTCGGGTCCGGTCGATTTTCGGTCAATGTTGGTCGATTTTTGGTCGGGTTTGGTCGATTTTTGACCGGTATATTCGGCTTATGCGTTATCGATGACACTCAGCGCAAACCACGACAGGATTGCAGGATAACGCAAAACGGCCCGAAACAGATCCGCGATTTGCGATCGAAAAGTGGCCTCTTGAGACGATAAAACACCCCAAAAACCAATTTTTGAGCCTTTCTAATTCCGACTTACGTCGATTCTGGCAGCGAGATAATCCATCGCCGTGGCTTCGGCACAGCGTTCCCAGGAGAAGGCTTGCGAACGCAACTGGGCACGTGCGACGAGCGTTTGGCGATGCATTTCGTCGGTTGCGATACATCGCAATAACCCGACGAGTTCGGTCGTCGACTTCAGCGAGAACGTCTCGCCGCCGTTGCCGAGGACTTCGGGTAAGCAGGTGGCCCGCGCCGCGAGAACGGGACAACCGCACGCCATCGCTTCGCAGAGTTGCAGGCCGAAACCTTCGTATTCGCTCGGGTACACGAACGCGAGTGCCTCGGCATACAACGCGGGCAGATCGGCTTCGTCGACCCAACCGATGAGGCGAAGTCGGTCGGCAATGCCGAGTGCCGCCGCCATTGCTTGCAACTCCGCACGGCGATTCTCGTTGCCACCGGCTAACACGAGGTGCAAGCTCGGGCACGACGCTTCCGCAAACGCCCGCAACAGGAACGGGATGTTCTTCCGCTGTTCCCAACCGCCGACGTAAAAGAGGTAACGGTCCGGTAGCGAATGGCGTTCCCGAACGTCGTGCCGAGTCTCGGGTGGAATCGTTTCGTGAAAGTGCGGGTCGGCGGCTTCGTATGTGACGTCGATGCGGCGAGCAGGTATGCGAAGGTACTTCACGATGTCCGATTTCGCGTGTTGTGTGACGGTGATGATGCGATCCGCCCGCGTTCGAGCCGCCCAGTGGTACGCGGTGGAAATCAAACACTTCGGCTTCACCCGGTCGTACCACGCGGCTTGTCGACCGTAGTAAATCGGGTCGATCGCATCGTGGAGCGTCAGCACCATCGGGCACGGTGCCGACCACGGTAGGCCGAAGTTAAACGTCGAATGTAAGAGGTCCAAGCGAAGCGAACGGCACTGCTGCGGCAGCCAGAACTGTTCCCATTTCCAGTTGCGCATCGGCGGAGCGATGTAAACTTCGTAACTGCCAGTCGGGAAGCGTTCGAGGTGGCTCAGGTGAATCGGGCGTGGGGCGAGTAGCACCGGTCGCACACCGAACTGCGGTAACTGCGCGAGTAGATTCACGGTGTAGCGGTTCCAGCCGCGTAGGCTCGGATCGGACAACAACCTCGCATTGAAACCGACTCGGAGTGGCGTCGCCATCAGCGGGTGTTCCTCGCAACGATGACGATTTCGCCTTCAAAATCGAGTTCTTCAATGTTCGCATCGAGGAACACCGGCGGGCTGGACAGCTTGTAGTACAACTGCACCGCGTGATAGTGCTCGCGTTTGCCGATGTAAACCGTACAGCGCGTGCGAATGTCGTCGAGGAATTTCGGCTCGTCGAAGTCGCGTAAGTAGAGTGCTGTGGGAACGACGAATTCGACGCGACGCGCATCGGCCAGCATCGGATTTGCCGCAACCAGCACGAACGGCGGCCCGAGACAAATCGCTTCCCCAGGCCGCGAATGCGAGACGACGAACGCCTCGGCAGCAGCTTGGTTGGTCGGTAATCGCGGTAAGTTCGGCAAGAGTTTCACGAACACGATGGCATTGACGATGCCGAGAATCGCGATCAGCTGAATGAGGCTCCGAGATTTCGCAAAGCTCAAGCATACCGGCCCCAACCCGACGAGGAAGTAGGCCAGGTAAAACATGTAACCGCCGAAATCCATCGCGAGTACGACGAGCAACAGGATGATCGCTCGTCGCGAACCGCGTGGCACATTGCCTTGTTTCATGGCGATTGTCGCACTGATGATGACCGCGAGCATGATCGCCCCGCTCGGCAGTGCGTACTTCCAAGTTGCAAACTGCATCCATCCCGAGAGTGCAGAAAAGTTTCGCGATGTCAGGTGCGGGAAGAACTGCGTTTGAAACGAATGCGGTTCCAGATACCAGATCGCACACCCTGCAACACCGAGCGCGAACAACACGAACCCGAGTATGTTACGTCGCCACTCGCGATAGCAAGTTGCCGTTTCCGCGAGCACCCAGACGACTGACGCGGGTAAGAGTGCCGGATGAATCAGCGGCATGACGCCGGCCAGACACCACTGCCATGCACGGGCGCGTTCGTATGGCCAAAACAACAGCGCGATCGCCAGCGGCGCGATCACGGTAAAACGCTGGTTCACGAACTCCGTCTGATAGGCACGCACCGAAAGCAAGCTGATCGCTACGAGGAAACAGAGACACCACGGTTGCTTCAGTAACCGTCGAACAATGATGGCGAAGCCGACGCCAGTGATGAGTGACAGCAGAGTGACGGCAGCGAGGTAACTGCCGTGACTGATGCCAAAGAGTGCGAAGAACGGCAGCGGCCCGACGCCCATGAGCGGCGAGTTGAATCGCCAGTATCGGTCGAGTTCGTACTGCGTGCCGAGTTGCGGGAGTGCGAACGTTCCGCGTTCGAGCCAGTTCGCGGGGGCGAGTGCATAGGCGACGAAATCGCCGCCGAGGCTACGCAGATATACCGGCGCAAGCAGGAACGCGATTGCGAAAATCGCAACGGGGACCGTACGGAGAAACGGCATCATCCGAGGAGGCCCTCCGCCGTCAGGAGTTCGACCAATGTCGCGCGCAGATCGGGTTTCGGCGACCAGCCGATGAGTTCCTGAAGCTTACTCACATTGGCTTGAAGGTGTGGCCGTTCGGTGGGTCGCACCTTCGCCGGGTCGGTTTCGATGCGGAGTGGCGCGCCGCGAATCTCGCCGATTGTGTCGAGCACTTCCTGCATCGATCGAGCGGTACCCGTGGCCACATTCGCCGTCGTCAGGCCCGGCGTAGAGGCATCGAGCACGGCAATGATTGCCCGCGCGGCTTCGGCAATTGGCACGAGATCGCGACGCGGCCAGAGGCTACCGAGACGCAGCACCGCTTCGGGGTTGGCCTGCAATTGCCCGATAATTTCCGGGAGGATGTGCGGGTTCGTTTCGCGCGGGCCGATCAGGTTGAAGAGCCGACCGACGACGAAGTGCGCATCGGGCCGATTGCGCGATTCGAGTGCGATCAGTTGCTCGCCGATCCACTTCGATAGCCCGTAAATGTTGAACGGCGCGATCTCGGACTCGGTTTCGTGGTGCGGCCGTTCGGAGGCCGCGTAAACATCGCCCGTGCTGGCAAACCAGAACCGATTCGCATCCGCGACGCGAGCCGCCGACAACACGCACTGCGTGCCGTACACATTCAGGTGAACCGTGCGTGCCGGGTTCGCCACGCATGCCGGTATGAAGTGCAGCGCCGCCAAGTGGATCACCGCTTCGGGGCGATGCGTAACGAAGAGATCGGCAAGCGCGGTACGATCGCAGATGTCTCGTTTCGCGAAGGTGAATTGCGGGTTTCCACGGTGAGGGGCCAAGTGCGATTCACGCCCCGTAGAGAGATCGTCGATTGCAAGAACGGGCGTGCCGCGCGCGAGGAGTTGCTCGACGACGTACGAACCCAAGTAGCCAGCGGCCCCCGTGATGGCCCAACACCGAGCGGTCGAAGCACTCATGACACGACTCCCTTTCGCGTGAAAATATCATTGAGTCGGCGGTGGTGAACCTTTCGCAATATGACGGACTTTACGCCCGATATTGCGTGCGAACTCGACCGCACGATAAGTTCCGATCAACCACGGCCAACGGACCCGATCGATCGGCCGCAACGATGGCCCGTTCGATTTCAATTCCGCGAGCCAACTGGCCATGTGGTGGAACTGCACACCGGGCGCGAACCAGTCTTCCCAGACTAGTCGGGCACGCCGACCCATCTCGGCGGCTTGCGGTTGCCATTTTTCTAAGATCGCCGGCAACTCGGCGAGTTCACTTTCCGGAACGAACAGCGCGAACGAATCCCACTCCGGGCCGACGCACGGAACGTAAGCATCGGAAAGAACGACCGGCACGCGACCGAGTTCCATCGTCTCAAACAGTCGATACGAACTGGCGGCGATTCCCCGAGGGCAAAGCGAAAACGTGCTTCGTGCGAGGGTGATGGCATATTCGCGATACATGGCGATCCGTTCGGCCTCCGATCCATCGCGGAGTTGCCAGCCGAGTCGCTCGACGACGATTGCATCGCTACGGCCTCGGAAAGGATTGTTTTTGAAGAGCCGCCGGCGGACTGCAGCCGACGGGGCACCGATGAAGGAGCAAAGGAGATCGGGTTCGATCTTCGGCTCGGCTGCGACTACGGCAATCTGCTCGTTGATCGGCGATAAATAGCCGACCGTACGATGTCGTCGGGTATCGAACTGCGACCGCGGCATCGACGTGAACAATCCGGGTAAAAATGAGATCGGTCGATTGTGCGTATCGTAAATGAAGACCTTCTCGCGGAACCGTTTCACGAGTGGGTGACGCCGAGCCTCGGTGTAGTACGGGTCGCCCCGGCTGACGATTAGAATCGCGTCGGCTTCTTCGGGAGTCGCAGCTATCGCGTGCGCGCGAATGCGATCTTCCGCCGCGCGATCGTGCAAGAAGTCGACGAACCACTGACCGTAGTTCGTGCCGCGTTCGTCGTCGTGATCGATGTAAACCCGCAACGTTTCACTCCCCGGAATTCTTCGCCATCATGTTCCGGTAGATCGCCTCGATCGCGTCGACGGTCGGCTTCGGTCCGCAATGTTGTTCTAAGAGTTGCCGCCCTGCGGCGCGTTGCCGATTCTGTTGTTGCGGATCTTTTAACAATTTCACGGCGCGTTCGATCAGGCCCGCGTCGTCCTCGGCGATGGAGGCATGAACGCCATCGATCGTCGGAATTCCTTCGACGCCCTCGCTCGTCGTAACGACCGGCACGCCGTACCCGAACGCCTCGAGGATTTTGATTTTCATACCGCTTCCACGAGCCGGTGCGTAGAGCATGACACCGGTTCGCTCGAAGTAGGGCCGCGTGTCGGGTACGTTTTCCTCAATCGTCACATCGGGCATCTGGATGAACTCGGCAAGCGAACTCCTCGCGCCCCAGCCGACAATCTGTACGCGAGCATCGGGGACGCGGCGTTTGATTTCCTGCCAGAGTTGATGTAGTAAACGAACTGCGGCCGAGCGCGATGGATGCCAGTTCATCGTGCCGATCACGCTGAGTATCGGCTCGGCTGTACGTTGGCTGTCCGGTATGAAAGGGTACTGGCTCGCGTCGATTCCAACGGGTACGGTGGTGATCGTTGCGGTCGGATTTTCGCGAAGCATTTCGGGTACGAGGCGGGGCGAGCAACTCCGGAAATGCTGGAAATCGCGTACGAGTTTTCGCTCCGTGTTCAGCATCTGCCACATTCGGAAGCGTTCGAGGAACGTGGGCGATACCACGTTCGCCAGATCGATCCAGACCAAGTGATGCACATTCACGAGCGACTTCGCGCGATGTTTCATGCCGAGCCAGCCGCACCACAATTGTTCCAGGTGCAAGATGTCGAACCCCGCCGCGAGCTCGCGTTCGAGGTCGGCTTTTAACTCCCGAGAAAACATGTACGAATACGGTCTGCGTAACGTTTCGATCTTGGAAACGAGTCCGGAACGCGCAGGGAACGGGTAGAGCCGCAGATCGTACTTCGGGGCAGGAAACAAGGCACGAGCCTTCTCGATCTCTTCGGGTTTGATGCACGCCGCATACGCGGTCACGCGGTGACCGCGTTCGACGAGTTCCTTCAGTAGCACGTAATACCAGCGTGCCGCTGCGTTCCCGAATGGTAACGGCGGCTCGATCATCGCCAGAATTATGCGAAGCGGTGTCACGCCATACCCTCGACGATGGTGCGGATTTCTTCGGCCATCTGCGCCCACGTTCGTACGCGCAATTCGCTCGAATAAGCCGTTGCCCGCACCTGAAACGCGGCCTGATTCTTGCGCCAGTGCTTCAATCGTTCGACGAGTGCTTCCGGGTCGTCCGGGTGAGCGAGCAAGAGTTCGCGTAAATTTTCGGGGAAGCGCTCGGCGACACCCGCGTTCGCGGAAACGATTGCGGGCAAGCCACGGCACATCGCCTCGTGAACGCCGAGGCCGTACGCTTCGTACCGCGACGGGTGAACGATCGCATCGGCTGCGGCCAACACGTTCGGCACGTCGTTCCGAAAGCCGAGAAATGAAATGCGGTCGGCGATGCTGTCCGCTTTCGCACAACTCTGCCAGTGTGCGAGTTCCGCGCCTCGCCCGATCACCGCGAGATTCGCATCCCAATCGGGTTCTGCGCAGAGCGTTCGCCACGCGGCATACAGAACGTCGAAACCCTTGCGGCGGTCGCCGAGGCCGCCGATGAAGATCAGCCAGGGACGGTCGGCCCAGCCGAGTTGTTTACGCATCGCCTCGCGTTCGCCCGGCCCAATTGGACCGAACCGAACGGGATCGGTTCCGTAATAGACGACGTGAATTTTCCGTGCGTCGATGCCGAAATGCTCGACCAACTGCTTCGCAGTCATCGCACTATTCGCGATAACCACTTTCGCGGCAGCGAGCGCTTCGCGTTCCCACCGGAGCGCCCGACGGTGGTAGAAGCGGTCTTTCCAGCGGCGCAAGAACGAGTTCGTTGCCGGTGACTGATACGCGGCGTGAACGTAATGCACCCAGTTTGCGCCCGGTACGGGGCAGTTGCCGCCATTCGCGAGAACGTGCCCGCCTTTCGCGATCATCTCCCGCGCTTTCCGCAACCCCATCGAACGCAGTTTCGCTTCGCCGAGGATGTCTCGCCCGAACGGGCGGCGAACCGCGTGGAGTGTCACTCCCGTAAGGTCTGCGCGATGTGCGACGATTTCCACAGATGCCCGTTCGGCGAGGTGCTTCGCGAGGTAGAGGTTGGCCGCATCCATCCCGCCTGTCGGGATGAAATCGCGCGCGATCAGGAGCCACGGCGACGCGGCCATGTCATTTGCCTCCGGTCGTGCGTATGGCGGCGTAAATGGCCCCGTTGAGGAGCCAGAATTCGAGGCCGAACTGCCCGATGAACAGCGGGTAGTTGAAGGTGAGCGCGACGGCGGCTACGTCGTAAGCCAAAACCAAAATCGCCCACCCCGATAGCCAGTGGTCGCGGGAACGAATGGCAATGCGGCCCACGGTGACCATCGCTAGCAGGATGGCAATCGGGTACGCAACCAGCAACAATAGGCCGCCATCGGCCACCCACGCGGTCCATTGAATCTCCACCCAGATTCGCGGCGAGGTCGGGTCGTTCGAGCGACCGAAGTAATTCGCGACCATACCCCAGCGGCCCAATCCGCAGCCGAACGGATTGTCGGGCAAAAACGTGGTGAACGTATCTTCGAGAAAGACACCGCGATTCGAGTAATAAACCTCGCCAGGGTCCGCTTCAATCAGCGTTTCGAGCCGTTTTACCATACCATCTCCGCCGACCGCGGAGGCCCATAGGAATACCGTCACGCTCAACGCGGGTACGATTAGCGCGAGCCGACTGACGGCTGCGTAGCGTCGAAGTGCCGCGAGGATCGCCGCGAAACTAATCGCGATGATGAGTGTCAGCACGAAGATCGATCGAATCTGAGCGAGGTAAATGCAGAACAACCCGACGACCATACCGACGATTCCGGCGATCCGCATCGGCCATCGGTGGGAGATCGTCAAGAACCCCATGCCGAACACGAAAGCATACAGACCCGCCATCGCTGCCCCGCCCGGAGAATCGGTCAGACCCATCGGCCGCCATACCGATTCGCCATTCGCGAGCGTGATTTGTAGCCCCTTCGACAACTCGCCCTGCGACACGACGTTATCGGAAATGTTCGGCTGGAACTGCCCGGGATAGTAAACCTGCAACACGCCGAAGATCGAACTGAGCACGTGGAACGACCAGAACACTGTGAAGAGGCGAACGAGCGTTTGGCGATTGACGGCGAGTTTCGGCACCCAGAATATCGGCCCGATGATCGCCGCGTACAACGCGAGTTGCGCGATCGCGCCGAGTGCATTCGACGATTGCGGGTGGACGAATCCGCAAGCGACAATGGTAAGTACCGCCATCGCAGCATATCGCGCCGGGTGACGGTTCATGCGACCGCTCACACCGATGATCGCGTACAGGCTGATGCCGAATGCCGCCGAGCGGAACAATACGCGAAACGGGGCCAATGCCTCAAAAAGCAAAGCAAGCTGGCAAACAATTTGCACGCACACGACGCCGATCACCCAGATCGCCGCGGTCCGTTGTGCGGCCGCACTGGCTCGTACTGGAACGGGTGTCATTTCGTGCCTCCACGGTGATACGCATCCAGGCACCGATCGACGACGCGGCTCCAGTCGAACTGCTCCCGCGTGCGCCGCAGTGCAGCCTCACCCATTCGTTCCGTCAATGTCGCGTCGTGCCACAGCGTTAGTATTGCCGAGCGAAGAGCGTCTGCATCATTCGGCGGAACGACGAAACCGCTAACCCCATGTTCGACGACTTCGGGCATCGCACCGACATCGGTCGCGATTCCCGGTGTCCCGCATGCCATGCCTTCGAAAAGCGTCTGCCCCAAAAGTTCCGGAATCGCGTATTCTTCGCCAGTCGATGTTCGATAGACGCTCGGTAACACGATGCAGCGTGCGTTCCGGTAAAGTTCGACGAGGTCCGTATCCGAACATTGTTCGAGGAACGTGATACGCTTGCCATCGGCGAGTTGGATGAGCCTGCGATAGAACCCGAGCGCGTGCGGCCACGGACGACCCGCGATAACGAGCGGCACTTCCGGCGGCATCGCCTGTATCAGATAGTCAATTCCTTTGTGTGGCAGCAATCGCCCGGCGAACAAGATGAAGTCCCGCGTCGGCGCTCGCTCACCCGGATGGAAGATTCGGAAATCGACACCGCCACCGATTACTCTCGCTCGCGGTAGATTCTCGTGGCCGAACGCTTTCATACTAAATCGACTGATGTGCAGGTGACCCGCGAACCAGTTCGTCGTGTCGGTTAAGCGATGGAACCCGACTCCGCCCCCGCCCAAATGCGTCGTAAATACGGGCCGCCCCGTCACCTTCCCGATCAGCGCGGTGATGCCCGCCATCAAGGTGTGCGTTTGGTGATAGTGAACGGATTTGGCTTGCGACAACCGAAGCGCGAGGCGGGGGCCGAACGGATCGAAGCGAAATCGCCGGTACGGAATCCAGTTGCGCAACACCTCGATTTGCAGCGGCCCATCGCGGCGCGACATCGGAACCGCACCATATGCGATCAGCGCAGTTGGCACCCGTTCGGCCATCGCGCGGGCGAGTTCGAGGGCGTAGCGTTCGGCACCACCGTACACGCCTTCGTAGCCGAACAGCGCCGGCACAATGTGAATCACCTCGGCGCGATTCATCGGATCGCCTCCGAAAGTATCTTGCGAAAGGCAATCAACTGCTGCTTCGGGTCGCAGAGTTCCTTCGCACAAAATGCACCGCCCGAGCCGAAGCTGAGGATCATCTCGGGCGTTTCGATAAACGCTTTCAACATGCCCGCGAGCAAACTGACGTCGTTCGGAGTAATACGCACGCCGCAAAACTCGTTGACGATCTCGGCCCCACCACCGATGTCCGAAGTCACCACCGGCAACCCCGCATACAGCGCTTCGACCAACGCGATGCCGAACGGCTCGGGGCCGGTGTTCGGTTGACAGAAAACATCGGCACCGGCCATCAATCGAGGGACGTCGGAACGCTGTCCGAGGAACCGCACGCGACCTGCGATGCCGAGAACCATCGCTCGATGTTTTAGCTCTTGTAAATACTCCGCTTCTCCCGCTTTCTGTGGTCCACCAGCAAACCATGCCACCCAACCGGGTACCTCGCTCAGCTTGCCGAGCGCCTCGATATGTATCGATTGTCCCTTCCAGCGTTCGAGCCGACTCGCTTGCAAAATGACGACGGCATGTATCGGCGTGTGCAACTCCGCACGGATCGCCGTGCGGGTCGCTTCTCGGTTCGGGTCCGAGCGATCTTCCACGGGGCACGCCAGCACATCGCACGGCACCGTGGGGAAAATCCTCGCCACCGTGCCAGCCGTGAACTGGCTGTTCGCGATCACTCGCTTCGGCGGTATGCGTTTCGCCCAGCGATACAGCCAACCGGCGTTCGTGAGGTCGTCGTGGACGCAATGCACGATCGGCAGCCCCAGCGATTTTGCGGCGCGTGCGAACACTCCGTGCGACCAACCCGCGTGCGTAATGCAGACATCGAATGGTTTCTTCGCGTGTAGCATTTTCAGTCGTCGCCGCGCGGCCCACACCGTCCACGGTCGGCTGACACGCACGGCACCGAAATCGTGAACGACCGCGCCGCACGATACGAGTTCGTCTCGGAGCCGGCCGGGGAAGCACAACCCGAACTGATGTTCGACGTCGGGCGTGTGAAATTGCCGATTCGCGATGGTAATCAGACAGCGTTCGATGCCGCCGAATAGGTTCCCGGAGTACAGATGCAAGACTTTCATCGGGCAATCGCCTCCCGGTAGATTTCGAGGCTTCGCGCGGCCATCTGCACCGCATCGAATCGAAGTTTGGCTTGGAGTATCGCTTCGTTGGAAAGCCGTTCGCGCAGGCCCGTTTCCATAAGCATACACCGCGACGCCGCTGCGAATGCCATGGGATCGTTCACGGGCACGGTCAAACCCGTCTCGTCGTGGCGGCTCACCCACGGTACGCCGCTATGCGGAATGTTCGCATTCACCACGGGGCAACCGCACGCCATCGCCTCGACTTGCACTAACCCGAATCCTTCGCTGCGTTCGTTACTGGGGAACCAGAGTGCCGTGGACGCGCGATACGTGCCGACGAGTTCATCGTCCGAAACGCGGCCCCGCCAGACGACGCGATCCGCCACACCGAGCGACGCAGCCAGACTTCGCCACGCGGGTTCCATCGGCCCGGTACCGATGACGTGTAATGTTCCCGGTAGCTCTTTCAACGCACGCAGTGCGACATCGAGCGACTTGTAATAGACGAGCCGCCCCGCACTCACCCATATCGGCCCCGGATGCGTGGCGCGTAGGTAATCCGCATGAGCAATTGCCGTCGGTGACGGATTCGCGAATGGCTGCAACTCGATCCCGAGCGGCAACGCGACCACTTTCGACGGGTACTTCGCGAGCAAACTCGAACCCCCCGCATACGGCGGGCTGTCGCTGAGAATGCGCGAGGCACGATTGCAAATGAGACGTTCCAAAGGGCGTACCGCGTGCTTCAGCAACCGTTGGCGAACGATGTCGCTGTGGTGCGTAATCACCAACGGGCGGATCGCCGGGTAGATCGCGAGTGCCAGCATCATCGTGATGTTCGGAGCATGGAGGTGCCAGATGTCGGGAGGATCTCTGAGTAGTTTAACGAGTGTCGACGGTAACCCCGGCGCAATATCGAGTTTGGCGAGATTCGCCATACGACCGACTCGATAAATGCAAACCGGTCCATCGCGATCGATCCGACTCGGCGTACGGCAACGACCCTCGAATGTGACATCTCGCCCGAGTTTATCGGCATGATTGACCGCGACCACGCGAACATCGCACCCCGCGTTCGCCTGATGGCGTGCCAGCGTCTGCGTGTGCGTTTCGATGCCACCCATCGCGGGTGGATAATACTTGCCGAGGTGAACGACTCGCAACGTCATCGATCGGTTCAAGGGGTAACGAATGGAGGGCCTATTCCTACAAGAAAATGTAATCTCTCACACGCAACCGACAACGATACTGTCGATAGAATCTCAAGAGTAACGCTTCGAGAAGGAGTTAAAAGCGGGCTTACGTGGGAAATTCTCCGTTTCTTCTCGATTTCTTTGGGATACCATACCCGTCGACCCGCTCGTCCCGCTCGCGATTCTTGTGCTATCATGCTGTGCCTCAAACATCGCGAACGAACGGATTCACGAGGTGAGAATGTCCGCTGATGTCGCCGTGATTTCACTGAATCAACTTCGCGTGCAGTACGGCGCGTTCACGGCTGTCGATAACCTTTCGCTCGATATTCGCCGCGGCGAACTCTTTGGGCTGCTCGGGCCGAACGGGGCCGGGAAGTCGACGACGATCCGCGTGCTGATCGGACAACGCCAGCCGAACGCGGGGTCGGTTACCATCGCGGGGTTCGACATCGTTCGCGATTGGGCGAAGATCAAGCCAGTGTTCGGCTACGTGCCGGACCGCGAGAACCACTTTGAAGAATTCACCGGGCGTCGCAACCTCGAATTTTTCGCCGACCTCTACGGCGTGCCGCGGATGCGAGTTCGCGACTGCCTGAAACTCGTCGAACTCGACGAAGCGGGCGACCTCCCCGTTCGCGGATACTCTTTGGGTATGCGTAGGAAGCTGCTGCTGGCACGCTCGCTCATTCACGAACCGAAAATCCTCTACCTCGACGAGCCGACCGCGAACCTCGACATTCACTCCGCCGAGGTCGTTCACCGGATTCTGCGCGACCGTGTGGCCGACGGGGCGACGGTGATTTTAACCACGCACGACATGGACGAAGTCGAAAAAATCTGCGACCGCGTCGGCATCATGTGCAAGGGAAAACTCATTGCACTCGATTCGCCGATGAATCTGAAACAAGCACACACCGAGCGAAAAGTCGATGTCGTGACCGCAATTGGCGAGCGGCTCGTCTTCAATCTCGACGACGATGCGGATCGGCAGAAGTTAGCCGAAGTGATCCGCGCCGGGCGGACGGCAAGCCTGAAAACCCGCGAGTTCGACTTCCACGCGACCTTCCTGAAACTGACCGGCTTGGCGTTCGATTGACGATGGGAACCGATGCGATTTTACATTCTCCGTGCGCTGTTTCTCAAAGAGTGCCATCGGCACGTCGCCAATCGCGGCGGGCTGGCGCTCGGCTTGCTCCTGATCGCGGCGACGATTTTGCTGACGGTGTTCAACCCGATGGGCGGCGGCGAAGGCTCGGGCGATGCCACCAGTTCGGGCATCGTCGGCGGCATTCACCATTGCTACATCGAGTACCCGAAGGAAGATAAACAGTACATGTCGACGCTGCTCGATCACCTCGAAGCGAACACGCCAAAGGAGATGAAACCGAGCATCAAGTACCGCGCGTTGCGGCCCGAGCATATCGAAAGCACAATCAACTACTCGCCGGGCGTCGGCAGTATTCGACTCAAGTTGGTCGCCGGGAACAATGGCCGCAAGACACTCGAAGTTCACATCTGGCACCCGCCCGGCGAACCCGAAGCGATGGCGATTTACGAGAACTGGTTCTTCCGCGAAGCGCGATACGCCTTCCAGGCCATTGCGGAAAAGGACATCGTCGCCGCAGGGGGGACGGCCTTGCCGAGTTCGCCCGTATCGACCGTAACCGACGACCTATGGGCGATCCGCGAATCGTTCGGGCGTCTCGAACGCGATGCCGAGGCGGCGCGCGTCGCACTCGGTGCCAAGGCCCCGCCGAACGCATTCGTCCCCGCCATATTCATCGAGCGCCAGGGCCTCGGTGGCAAAGTGCTCGACTTCCGTTCGGCGATCGCCACGGGCCTCGTCGTGTTCGCATTATACTTTACATGCGTATACTTATTGCCGACGCTGAACTGCGAAGAGCGCGAACGCGGCGTGCTGCTGGCGCAGGCACTTTCGCCCGCATCACCCGCAGAAATTTTAGCGGCGAAGTTCCTGTTCTATCCGCTCATGGGTTGCGGCCTCGCGGCGACGATCGCGGGCATTTACAAAGTGTCGGTGCTTTCGACACTGTTCTTCTGGCTGTCGCTCGGTGCCGTCGCCGCCGGGTTCCTCGGCATCGGCATGACCGTCGCCACGCTCGCCAAAACCCAACGGGCCGCGTTCCTCGGTGCGATGTGCTATCTACTTTCGGTGTCTCTGGTACTCATCATCTGCTCCACGAATGGCATCCCGCTCATCCCGTATCTCGCGCTCGAATTCCACATCCCACGTATCTTACATGCCTCATTATCCAACAGTGTCAAGTCCGAACACTGGATCCACCTGATCGCCGCGCTCGGCCTCGCCACCTGCTGGATTACCATCGCCGGCTACCTGTTCCGCAAACGCGGCTGGCAGTAAAGGCACCGTAAGTACAGGTTATCTCGTCCCTCACCCGCCCCACGGATTGTCGAAGCCGTGCGGGACGTCTTTGAACCAGCGGCGATAGGTTTCGATTTGTTCGCGCAATGGGTACCCGGACAGTTCGCGCGGGTAGAGGATTAGGAAGAACACGTCTTTGGCACCGGCACGGGCGCGTTGCTGGTTGATGATTCGCTCTGCATCGGCTTGATCTCGCACTTCCTGGCGGCCCCCGCCGTCGGCGTCGAACGCGAACAGCTTGCCGGTTTCCTTGTCGACTTCCACGACGCGCACGCTGAGGCGGTCGCCGAGGCTGGCGCGTTGTTTTTTGAGTTCCTCAATGCGTCGCCGTGCGGCGGCGAGTTCTTGTTGCAGTTTCTCGACGTTCGTCGGCAACGTCGGATCGACCGCTTCGGGCGGTTCGGACGCGCCTTTGCCTTCGTCGGGCTTGCTGACGAACGGCATCAGCAAGAAGATGCAAAACAGGAGAATCATCACGTCGATGAGAGGAACGAAGAAGCGTGTGACCGAGCGTTTCGGTTGCGCGATCACGGTTTCGTCCCCAGTTGCGAGTTGCGTTCGTCGGCGTGGGTGAGCGTTACGATGGGCGGCGGACTCGGGTAACCGGCGAGGCTGCGGATGAGGTCGCGGCCGGTGGCGACGATCCACGTTGGCAGAATGTTCATGAGCGCCATGAACAACCCGCTGCCGGTGGCGGTGATCGCCGGTGCGTATTTGCGGATGATGTCTTGCGGCGTCGGCGTGGTGCCCGGCGCAATTGAACTGAACGTTTGCAAGATGGCGGCCACAGTGCCGATCAGCCCGAGTAGCGGGAACCATTCGGCGGCCTGCGACAAGTGGTTCAGCCACTTATCCGGGCGGGTGTCGAAGTCGGACTCGGCCCACTTCAGCGCCTTCCAGGCTAGCAAAGTCTGAATCGTGAACAGCGTCAGCCCGATTGCGAGAATCAACCAGTCGATGGGCGAAACGGCGACGCGGGAGAGGTAATCGCGGCGGGCATCCGGGGGTATGGCCGCGAAGACCAGAATCCCGGCCAGCACCGGGACTGCCGTAAACGCGGCGGGCAACACGTGGTGAATCCAAAGTCGTCGCACGGGGGCCTCCTCATTCGGCTTTCGTCAGCCATTCGGGCATCGCTTGCAGTTTCCCCTCGCGATTCACACACGCCAGCGTGGTCGCACCGAGCGCCACCAGCGTACCGTCGGGGCGGAAGACTTCGTACGCATGTTCGAGCCGGATCGGCGTCGTCCGCGTCACGGTCGTGCGGATCGTCAGCAGGTCGTCGTAGTGAGCCGGGCTGCGGTACTTCACTTCGACTTTCGTCAGTACCAAGAAGTAACCCTGATCTTCGAGTTCCTTGTAGTTCCCGCCGATCTGCCGTAGCAGGTCGGTGCGGGCTTGCTCGAAGTAGACGAGGTAGTTCGCGTGGTGGAGCAGCCCCATCCGGTCGGTTTCGGCATAGCGGACGCGGATTGTCGTTTCGCCGGTAAGCATAACCTTATGAAACGAGAACGCGCCAGTGCGTCTACGGCAACGGGGCTAAATTTCGGATTTGGTTCAAACTTCGGGACCGTATCTCTGAGCCTCAACGCGTATCGAGTCACTTCGCGCCGCCGACAAACGTGGATTCGCACTTTCCGCTACTGGCCCCGTTCCTATCATGAAACTGTTTTGCAATGAAGGAACCTTCACGCCGTAGGTACGATGACGACAATTGCTAAATTGGCCCTCGAAGATGGCACCGTGTTCACTGGCCTCGCCTTCGGTGCGGCCGGGGAAAAGACCGGGGAAATCGTTTTCAACACGTCGATGACGGGGTATCAGGAAATCCTCACCGATCCATCGTATCGCAGGCAAATCGTCGCCATGACGTACCCGCTGATCGGGAATTACGGCACCACAGCGGAGGATTCCGAATCCGATACGGTGCAAGTCGAAGGCTTCGTCGTTCGCGAATTGACGCGAGTCCCGAGTAGTTTTCGCAGCCATCGCGATTTGAATACGTACCTGACAGCGAACGACGTCACCGGCATCGAAGGCATCGACACGCGGGCGCTCGTACGTCGGCTGCGGGTTCGCGGTGCGATGATGGGCGTGCTGTCGTCGGTCGATCTCGACGATGCCTCGCTGGTGGCGAAAGCGAAGAGCGCTCCGAGTATGCTGGGCCGCGATCTGGTACGGGAAGTCGTGCCGGAAAAAGCGTTCGAGTGGAACAAAGGCTTCGGCCCGTTCTGCGAACACGTGCTGCCGCAACGCGCGATCCAGAAGCACGTCGTCGCCATCGATTACGGCATGAAATGGAACATCTTACGCTGCCTCACGCAAGTCGGTTGTCGCGTGACGGTCGTGCCCGGCACGGCGACGGCGGAAGAGGTGCTGGCGTACGAACCCGATGGCGTGTTCTTGTCGAACGGCCCCGGCGACCCTGCCGCCGTCGATTACGCGATCCGCACTGTGCGCGATCTCATCGGCAAGAAGCCGCTGTTCGGCATCTGCCTGGGTCATCAGTTACTCGGGTTGGCACTCGGGGCGAAGACGTTCAAGCTGAAGTTCGGCCACCGCGGCGCAAATCAACCCGTACTCAATGCCACGACCGGTGGCGTGGAAATCACCACGCAGAACCACGGCTTCGCGGTCGATGCGAACACGCTGCCAACGAATGTCGTGGCCACGCACATCAACTTGAACGACCACACGCTCGAAGGAATGCGAGTCAAAGATCAACCCGTGTTCAGCGTGCAGTACCACCCCGAAGCCGCCGCCGGCCCGCACGACAGCAGTTATCTCTTCGAAGAATTCCGCACGATGATGGGGTAAATTTTCGCGAGTGTTTTTTTCTGTCAGCCTATGGGCTGCGCCACTTCACGACTTCGACTACGTCAGAATCGCCTTGTAGCGGAAGTCGTGAGACTTCTGACGCAGCGACTTCCCGCCTCCCGAAGTCTTACAACTTCGACTACGTCAGAATCGCCTTGTAGCGGAAGTCGTGAGACTTCTGACGCAGCGACTTCCGTGCAAGCCTCAAAATACAAGCGAGATAATCCTTCACGGCGTTGCCATGTGCCATTCCAGTCGAATGAGACAGTTAATAAATTCGAGCAAAATGTATCCGATATTCTTTTTTGCAAAATAATTTCAATTTGTTGTTGCAGTTAGAATCGTTGCGATTATGATTTGCGGAAGTCGCCCTTTCCCAGTCTCAGTTCATGAACGCGAAGGACACTTCGATGGCCAAGACGAAAGTAACGAAGGTGGAAGTTCCCGCAACAGGGACGCCGAAAGAGCGAAACTGCGGTGCGATGCAAGAGCACCAGTATTTGCTGGAAACGGTACCGAGCTTCCGTACGAACCAACTGGCGTTGGAACATGCCTGCCAGGCAAGCCTCCGAACTGCTGCCGTTGCCCGCACGGGGCCTTACAAAATCACCGTCGTCGTCCACGTAGTACACAACCTGGCATCACCTGCGGAGAAGATTTCCGCCGCACAAGTCAACAGTCAGATTGCGGTTCTCAATCGCGATTTCCGAGCCACGAATCCCGACAAGAGTAAAACCCCCGCCGTTTTCAGCGGTCTCGTCGCCGACCCGATGATTGAGTTTTCACTCGCAACGAAAGATCCCAGCGGCAACGCGACGACCGGGATCGTGTACGTCGAGACTGCCAAAACCGATTTTTCAGATCGCGGCAACCCCGTCAAATTCAAGTCGAAGGGGGGCAGCAATGCCTGGGACACGAAGAAGTATCTCAACATCTGGGTCTGCAAGCTGGAAGGAAGTTTGCTCGGGTATGCCCAGTTTCCCGGCGGACCGTCAAAAACGGATGGCGTCGTCATTCTGAATACCGCGTTCGGCACGAACGGTAGCGCAGCTACGCCGTTCCACCTGGGTCGCACGGCAACGCATGAAATCGGGCACTTCTTCAACTTGCGTCACATTTGGGGAGATCTTCCGAACTGCACCGGCGATGACCTCGTCGTCGATACGCCCGGCGCAGAAACTGCGAACACTGGCAAACCGACTTTCCCAAGTATCTCGTGCAGTAACGGTCCCAACGGCGACATGTTCATGAACTACATGGACTACGTCGACGACGATACAATGTACATGTTCACCCCAGGCCAAGTGTCGCGGATGCATACGACTCTGGATGGTCCGCGCAAAGCCCTCGTCGGATGAAATGAGGATTGACCATGACAAATAAGCCGATCGACGTCTCACATCTCACCCAGGCCTGGATTCATTCCCACGAGGAAGATACGGCAACAGCCACCGTGTACCGACCGGCCCAATTTCCCTTTCCTCCTGCACGCGGGAGGACGGGGTTTCAATTGCAGCCAGACGGAACCTTGAGCGCTCGGAAACCGGGACCAACCGACCAACCCGTCATCGCATCCGGTTCGTGGAAATTAGATGGCGACACGCTGGAACTCGCTCAAAAAGGGCAGGGAAAGCAACTCTTATGCATCGAGTCCGTCGAACCGGATCGACTGGTCGTGCAAAAAACCCAGACGTGTTCGGGCAAATAATCTTTCCTTCGATTACTTCGCCCGTGTGAAGATCGTGCCGAGCACGCGCAGTGCGTCGGGGGTGGTTTTGCCGATGCGAAACTCGACGAGCTGATCTTCGAGAAAGCTTTCGGTCGTGCGGAATGTGTCGCCTTGCCACGATTCGATTGGCGTGCGGAACGTACTCCAATCGAAACGTAACCCGGTTTTGTCGCGGGTGATTGTCGCCGTGCCGTAGGCGGGGTCTTCGTAGGTGCCCACGTAGCGATCGAGTTCGAGCGTCGGCGCGATGTTCGCACGGCGGGCGCGATTGCGGGCAGTCACCTCAGATGCGTTTTGTGCTGCCTCTTCGCGAACGACAGTTAAGAGTTTCGCGTTCCAATCGATCGTCGGCAACCCGAGCAATTTGTCGATCAGCGAGTTCGTGAGTGCCGTATTCATCTTCGTATCGTGCAAATTATTGAGTAGCGCGATGCCGAGATTTTCGTCGGGTAGTAGCGTTATCTGAATGCGGAAGCCATCGATCATCCCGCCGTGCGCGACGACTTTTCGGCCGCGATAGTCGTAGGCGATCCAGCCCATCGCGTAGCTCATCTGCACCGTTTCGGGGTTCAATCGCTTCAGGCTGCCTTCCATCGGCACGATCGTTTGCGGCGACTTCGTAATCGTCAGTTGCGCTTCGGATACCAGTCGTTTCCCGGCGTGCGTGCCGTTCGCCAGTTGGAACCGCATCCACGGGACGAGGTCGCTGGCGGGCAGGTTGATCGACCCAGCGGGGTTCGGCGTTGGCACCTCGTACCACGGCTCGACGCGAATGCGACCATCCTTTTGTTCGCGGTGCCCGGAGGCACGATCTGCGGCGAGGAATGCGGCGTCTTTCGTCGAAAAGGTCGTGTGCGTCATGCCGAGTGGTTCGGTGATTCGCGTACGGACGAGTTCGTGCCACGGTTGTTCCGCGCGGTTCGTGAGTGCCTTCCCCGCTGCGAGGAACATCAATGTGGAATACTCGAAACTGCTGCGGAACGGGCGATCGACGGGCAACTTCGTCATGCGACGAAACAACTCGGCTTCGTCCCACGGCGAACGATACCAAAGGAGATCGTGACCGCGAACGCCGGTGCGGTGCGAGATGATGTCGCGCAGCGTAACCAGTGCGTCTACGTGCGGATCGGACAGATGGAACTCGGGGAAATGCTTGCGAACGGGATCGTCGAACGACAGTTTCCCGTCGTCGGCGAGCATCGCCATGAGTGTTGTGGTAAATGCTTTCGTACACGAAGCGAGCGGGAAGACCGTGTCGGGCGTTACGGGTGCGGCGTTGCCGAGGGTTTTGACGCCGTAGCCTCGAACGGTCTCGTTTTTACCGTGAATCAGGACGACGGCTACACCGGGCACTTTCCAAGCGGTTCTGGTCGTTTCGACGATGGCGTCGAGGGATTTCGCGTCCCACGCGGCTGGTTCGGCGGCTCGACCACGAATCGCAGTACTAGCCACAGCGATAATCAGCAGTAGGTATCGCATCGGCGTGCCCTCAACGAAACAGCCCGCACCATCGGTGCGGGCTGTGGGAATGTCGTGTTATCGTCAACGATTACAGGCCGTTCGAGCCGCTGAAGCCGATCTTGCCGCCACCTTGGCCGCCGAATCCGCCGCCACCCTGGCCGCCGAAGCCACCGCCTTGACCGCCGAATCCACCGCCACCCTGGCCGCCGAATCCGCCGCCACCCTGGCCGCCGAAGCCACCGCCTTGCCCGCCGCCACCCTGACCTTGTTGCTGGACGCTCGGACGACCGATGGTGGGTTGCGAACGAACGCCGATTGCACCGAAGCCGAAGGCGGGAATGTTCAATTGTTGTTGTTGTTGCTGGCCACCTTGGCCACCGCCGAAGCCACCGCCACCTTGGCCACCGCCGAAGCCGCCGCCACCTTGGCCGCCGCCGAAGCCACCACCACCTTGGCCGCCGCCGAAGCCGCCGCCGCCTTGGCCGCCGCCGAAGCCGCCGCCGCCCTGGCCGCCACCCTGGTTACCGCCTTGGTTTTGGCCTTGGTTCTGTCCTTGATTCTGGCCACCGCGGAAGTTGCCCGGCCTCTGATTCGGACGTTGCAGCGATTGCATAAAAAGCGGGGTGATCGGCCGACTCGGGTCCGGCGTAAAAATTGGGAATGCGGGATAGATCGGGTTCGTGCCACGGAGCTGACCAGGATACTGGGTTCGGCCCTGCGCACTGACTTGGTTACCGATGGTTGGCACGACGATCGACACGAGGCACAGTGCCACCGTCGAGACGAACAGACTGCGAACGAGAATTTTGAACATGCGAAGCCTCACGAGGATAGGGTCGAGCAAGACCATCAATTTTTTAGGGTGTCCGAATCATCTGTAACGGATTCGTCGCGATCCATCACTCTTGCTGTCCGCCACACATTTATCAAGGTACATCATTTCCGGTTCGCGGACTGTCGTCAACCGGAATTACCTGAACTGCCACGACGATAGCCGAGCTTGCCCCAACGTGGCCGAACAACCGCTACCACCGAAACTGCCCGTTCCAGCAGAACGGGTCTGCCTTTCCCGCGTTGGCGAAAAACTATCCGGAAAGCGGCATTTGGTGCGCGATTCGTGGGCGGACTGGTATTGACCGGGTGGTAGACCCCGCTATCGTCCGCCCAACTTTGCGACACGTTCGTGCGAAGCGCCGTTGGGGAACGGAATACGCGCCCGTATGGCGACGGTCCCGGATCGGGGTTGGGGAACCTCATGTTCGGGGACAGGTCGCTTTCGGGCAGATACAGGGGGATGCGGCACATGCGTTACAGTTCGATCGGGAGAATGTTACTTGTCACTGCCGTGGCAATCTCCAGCTCGGTGACAGCCCGAGCACAGTTCGACGACTACTCCGTACCGGGGCGACCGGAAATCATCGCGCCGATACCGACGGGAAACCCGAGCGGGAACGGGTTCTTCGTGAACTCCTCGTTCGTGATCCTCACGCAAACCTTTGCACTCGGCAAGCAAGACATCGCCGTTCGCGGGTTGCTGGACTCGACCGGGGCATTGACGGGGGCACCGGGAACGCTGATCGGCAGCGGTCGCGTCGCGTTATCGACCGAACAATTCGGCCGTCGTAGCTTTCAGCCCGGCTATAACATCGGCTTCGGCTACAAGTTCGATAACGGCGTCGCGGTGTACGCAAACTTCACGCAGACGACTCGGCAGAAGTACTCTGCGGGGGCCTCGCTGGTACCGCCGTTCTTCCGGGGAAGTGCCGACCTTTCGGATACCTTCCTGACTTCGCCCGTCTTCAACTTCCCGCCAGACTACTCCGGCCCGGATCTCAAGACGACGTTCGACACGAACCCGGCGTTCACTCCGGGGAACTTCTACGGTATCTGGAACGGTGCCAGCGTGATGGACATCCAGTTCAATCAAAGCTTCACGCAGGGGGAAATGGGCGCTCGCGTGCCGATCTTCCAGACGGAATACTCGCGGGTCTACGGCCTCGCCGGTGCCCGTTACGCCTGGTTCTTGGAACAATTCTACTGGCGAACGGTATCGATCGACTTGATCGGCCGAGCGTTTCCATCGTACGCTGCCGAGTACAAGAACACGCTGTCGCAGCGCATGTACGGCCCGTACCTCGGTTGCGGCCACGAGATCTACCTCGGCAAGCGGTTGTCGTTCGGCTTGGACCTCACCGGTTCCGCGCTGATGAGCATCACCAAGGAACGCGTCAAGTACGAACTCGGCGACCACACGACGCAGGCCAAGCGATCCCGTAACGAATTCAACATCGTTCCGAACGTCAACGCGGACTTCAACCTGATGTGGTACCCGATCGAAGGCGTGCAGATGCGTGCCGGGTACACGTTCCAGTCGTACTTCAACACCCGCTACATGAAGGAGCCGGTCGCCTTCGACTTCGGTGCCCTCGACCCCGTATACTCCACACGGGCTTACCGGTTCGTGTCGGGTGTGAACTTCGGCGTCGGGTTCTTCTTCTAAACGAAGAGGTTCCCACTGTTCCCCTGGGGTCGCTCCCGTCCGACGACCGGTACCAATGTGCCGGTCCGATACGGGACGACCCTGTTAAGAGTTCGGGGGACCGATTGCCGCGCCAGAGTCTCTGACTACGATACCCCACGTGGAATTGCGGCGAACCATACCGGTTCGGCCAAAGGTATTCGTGCGTCAGACCAAGGAGCGAGCATGGCCGAGGGGCGTGATGAGGCAACCGCCTACGGGGGACCGAAACCCTACCTCTGGACGGAAATCTTCCGCTGTTTCGGGATCGCACTCGATCCGCGCAAACTGTTGATCGCCGCGATCGGCATCCTGGTGATGTCGCTAGGCTGGCACTTACTTTCCCGCATCTTCTATTACGCGGCACCCGTTCGTACGACGTCGGAATACGCGACCGACACCATCGCCAAAGATTACAAAGACAAGAAAAAAGCCGTCGACAAAGACTACACCACCGAAGACTTCCAGATCGAAGCCGACAAGCGGTTCGAACGCGACTACGCCAATTGGAAACTTCTCAACGGACTCGCCGGCCCCGATGGCCGCCTCCGCACGATGCCCTGGTACGAGTACCGCGGGCCGAACCCGTATCTGTTCGTCACCGATCTGCTCGGCGGGTCTTCCGTCGAACGCCAAGCCTCCGTTTCCGACTTCGTCTCGTCGACCGTGCCCGTGCTGGTCGAACCCCTCGCAAAACTGCTTATCCCGGTCATCAAGTTCCTCGACTCCGACGCGAGTAGCACCACGCGGTTGTACTTGTTCCTCGTCGTGTTGTGGAGCCTCGCAACCTGGGCGTTCTTCGGTGGGATCATCACGCGAATCGCCGTCATCCAACTGAGCGGCAAGGATCGCATCTCGTTCGTGCAAGCGGTCAAGTTCGTGACGAACCGCTATCTCGCGTACTTCCTCTCGCCGATCATTCCGTTCGGCATCGTCACCTTGATCGTCATCGGCCTCGCACTCGTTGCGATGATTGGCCTGATCCCGTGGATCGGCGAATTCCTAATCTACGGTATCGGCTTCCCACTCCAGTTGATCGGCGGCGTGGTCATGGCCATCTTGCTCATCGGCCTCATCGGCTACCCGATGATGTACACGACGCTCAGTGCCGAAGGCAGCGATACCTTCGACGCGCTCAGCCGATCCTACAACTACGTCTTCCAGGCACCGTGGCATTACCTCTGGTATTCGTTCGTCGCCGTCATCTACGGTGCCGCCGTCACGTTCTTCGTCGTGTTCGTGGCATCGTTGATGGTTTACCTCGGGAAGTGGGCCATCACGCAAGCCCCGCTCAGCGAGACGACCAACCAAAAGCAGCATTACCTGTTTGCGAATGCTCCAGAGTCGTTCGGCTGGCAGGAATTGTTCCTTCGCGGGACGGAAATCGCCAAGGTCCGGAAGCCGATCACGCTCGAAGATGGCCGTACGGTGATGCACTACACCGATGCCAATCCCGTCGAAGCGGCCCGCTACATGAATAGCTACTCGGTGTCGAACAAAATCGGCGCGTCGATGGTCACTTTCTGGCTTTGCCTCGCGTTCATGCTCATGCTCGGCTTCAGCTACAGCTTCTTCTGGACCGCCGTCACGATGATCTATCTGCTGATGCGGAAGAAAGTCGACGAGATCGAAATCGACGAAGTCTACCTCGAAGACGAAGAGCCACAGGCACCGTTGGCACCACCAACGCCACCGAAGCCAACCGCGCCAAGTACCGCAACCTCGTTGCCGATGGTGACCGCACCGGCACCCGCCGCCATCCCCGCCCCGACGAACTTCAAGGGGCCAGTCGGCTCGGTCGCGCCCGCACCCGTCGTCACGCCACCCGTTCCGCCAACCGACGGTCCAGTGTAAATGCGGAGGCGGCATAAGTTTCTTATGTAGCTGGCCTCTATGAGGCCGGTGAGGCAACCGGGGTCAGCAACAAGACCGGGGTCACAGACCCCAGCTACAAGAGCAAGTCCGTGCGAGTGATTTTGTGTTCCCACGCCGCGTGCGCCGCAACGCGCACCCGGTTTTCTGCACGGTGACCGATGCCCCGGCAAGTCATTCTCTTCACCGGACCGTGGGCCGATCTGCCCATCGAAACGCTCGCCGCCAAGGCGAGCGAATGGGGCTACCAGGGACTCGAACTCTGCTGTTGGGGCGACCACCTCGAAGTGCAACGTGCCACGGCAGACGATTCGTACGGCTCCGAAAAACTCGACATCCTTTCCCGGCACGATCTCCAAGTGCCAATCATCGCGAATCACAAAGTCGGCCAAGCCGTCAGCGATATTATCGACGAACGGCACAAGTCGCTCGTACCCGATTACGTTTGGGGCGACGGCAAACCTGCGGGCGTTCAACAACGCGCCACCGAAGAGATGGCGGCGACGTTCCGGCTCGCGGAGAAACTCGGCGTCACCGTCGTGAGCGGATTCACCGGCTCGCCGATCTGGTCGTACGTCACCGGTTACCCGGCCGCCCGCCCCGAGATTATCGCCGACGGACTCAAGCGATTCGCCAAACAATGGCACCCGCTACTAGACATTGCCCGCGATGTCGGCGTCCGTTACGCCTTCGAGGTTCACCCCGGCGAAATCGCCTTCGACCTGCACTCCGCCGAAGCCGCACTCGATGCCCTGAACGGCCGCGAAGAGTTCGGCTTCACCTTCGACCCGAGCCACATGCACTGGCAAGGCGTCGATCCCGTCGAGTTCCTACGCCGCTTCCCCGACCGCATTTATCACGTGCATATCAAAGATGCGACGCTATCGCTGAACGGGCGTTCGGGCTTGCTCGCGGGCTACTGGCCGAGCGGCGATCCGCGACGCGGGTTCCAGTTCCGTTCGCCCGGTCGAGGTGGCATCGATTGGGAAGCAATCATCCGCGCCTTGAATGAAATCCGCTACGACGGCCCGCTCTCCGTCGATTGGCACGATGCCGGGATGGACCGCGAGTTCGGGGCATCCGAAGCGTGTCAGTTCATCAAACGCCTCGACTTCGAACTCCCCGCACACAAACGCTCTGCGTTCCGAGGCTAAGCGATGCGGTTGTACTTCCCGGACAAGTCCACCATCGACGCGCTGCGACGAATCTGGACGGATCGCTACGTCCGCGTGAAACCCGGTGTGCGAACGGATTTACTGCGATTCGAGGATAAAGTCGGCCGCGTGATTACGATCAACTACAACGGCAAAGCCGTCGTCGACTTCGCCGATGGGGCCTGGTACGACATCGGCGATTTTGAAACCGTGTTAGAATTCCTTAGCGAAGACGACACTGCAAAAACGAACTACGACGCCACCGCGAACAGCGCACAGCCCCACCCGACCCGGCAAAGTTGAGCGACCGAACCACCATGATTTTGCTCATCGATAACTACGATTCGTTCACGTACAACCTCGTTCAGCGGTTCGGGGAGATCGACCCGACACTGCCGATGGTGGTGCATCGCAACGACCGCATCACGATGGAACAAATTGCGGAAATGAAGCCGACGCACGTGATTATTTCGCCGGGGCCGTGTACGCCGAAAGAAGCGGGCATTTCGAACGATGTGATGAAGCAATACGCCCCGACGATCCCCGTTCTCGGCGTCTGCCTGGGGCACCAATGCATCGGCCACAACTACGGCGGCGAGGTCATTCGCAACGTGCGGATCATGCACGGGAAAGTTTCGCCGATCCACCACGACGGCCGCGGCTTGTTCGCGGGCGTGTCGAACCCATTCGACGCGACGCGCTACCATAGCCTCGTCATCAAGCGCGAAAGCTGGACGAACCCCGACTTCGAGATCAGCGCCTGGACCGCCGAAGGCGAGATCATGGGCGTCCGCCACAAAACCTGGCCGCTCCACGGCGTGCAGTTCCACCCCGAAAGTTTCCTAACGATCGAAGGCCCGAAGCTACTCGCAAACTTCCTCGCACTCGCACCGATTCGGTGAAGATTTTATATCGTTGCCGCTCTGTCCCGTGCTTACGCATTGGGATTTTGCACTTTTCCGATGAAGACAATTGCACCACCAAAAAGGGCCGATCTACTACGAATCGCGGCCCGGCTGAAGCAGCCGTCATTATTACTTCTGTTGCGGCTGCGGCGGTCGTTCCCACTTCATCGACATCGATCGCGAACGAGTCGCGGCCGGCTACGAAAGAATTTCTCCACTTCTCGCCATTTTGTCAACCGAGAAGGCACTCCCGTGCGGATAGGTGTTCGTGGCGAGTGACAACCACTTACCGAATCATCCTTCTGGAGTGCTACGATGAAGTTTCTACACACCTCCTGCCTCTGTGCTCACGGCCTGATTGCTAGCACGCTGGCCCACGATTGCTGGGTCGTCGGGCCAGTCGAGACGCACAAGGTCATCCACGGCCCGCGATCAAGCTGATGGTGACGTATTGAGTCCGGAAGTCGATTCGCACATGTGATCAGTCTGGAACTGCGACAACTTCGCCGCCCGCACGGGTCGCCAGTGCGGGCAGTAGCGAATCGACTGAGTAACTGAGGAACCGCACGGACCCATCGGCAAACGCGAAGTTCGCACCGCCGGAGTGGGGGCTCCAATAGTGAAACTTGCCGCACGGGTCATTGAACCCAGTCGTGGTTGTGAAGTGATAGGGGGCGGGAACACAAGGGGAGCCGCTCGGGATCGGCAGTAGATTTGGTTCCCTGACGCCCAGCACCAGATCCATGGACCCGCGCCCGTCCTGGCCGAACCCGGCGTACCACCACCCGAAGCGGAAGTCCCGACTGGGCGGGCGCTCGCCGAGGAGGAGCGTGTTCGTGGTGCCGTCGGAGATGTCCAGAATGCGGACCTTGGAATCTTGGAAAAAGACCCCATCTTTGCTCGTGCCGTTCTGCCCGCTCACGCCCAAGTAGCTCATCAGCGCGACCGGAGTGGCCAACGTGGGGGCGATTTGCGGCTGCAAGGTCCGGTCGTCGCTCGGGCAGATGTAGTGCCGCACCACGGTTTTGATGTTGACGTGGGGCGGGTCGTTGAACGGGATCGGGTTGCTGGCGTAGGCGGTGCGACTTTGTGCGGCCAACGTACCCTGTTCGACTTCCGGGAGGATCGACAGGGGCCACCCCGAGAACGGCATTTTGTCCGGGTGGTTGAGCGAGCGGTTGCCGGTCGGCATCGCCCCAAAGTGGTCGTGATGGTTGTGCATCGCCAACGCAATTTGTTTCAGCCGATTCTGGCAATCTGCTTTGCTGGCGGCACTACGGACCTTCTGAACCGCCGAAAGCAACAGTCCCACCAGCACGCTGATTATGCTGATGACGACCAGCAACTCGATGAGTGTGAATCCGGCCCGGGTGTCGTGTTTTGCAGTCATAGTAGTCACAGCAGCGAAAGTGTGCGAACGACCAGAATGTTGACTACTCCTTGCGATACTTCGCATACAGCAAATACGCAAAGCACCCTGCCAGAACCAGCGCAACGCCGATACCCACGTAATACAAGAACGGCCTCGGCTCCGGAATGGGGCTGTCGTCCAGTTCTGGAATTCCGTACTTGGACAGCTTAAAGTAGCTAGCATCGTGTGCGATCCGCTCGGATTTCACAAATTCTGCTGTTTGAACATTGACCTGTTTCTTGTCAGCATCAAAAATGAAATACACATCACTTGAAACTGGGTTGAGATCTTTGTCAAACATATTTACTTGTCGCATCACGAGCTTATTTGCAATATCATGCTTCATCAAGTCTTTGAGAAGTACAATTTTGGTATTTGTGTAGTGTTGGTACAGCTCAACCTTACCATCAAATACGCCCTCGACTTTGATCGACTCGCCGACTGAGAATTTGAGATTAGACACCACATCTTTTGTTGTTGTCGGATCTATTACAGACTCGACAATAGATTTCTTGGGCGTACCATACATGAAATAACCAACTCCGATTGATTCAAAAGAAGTGTCCAAGTTATGCCAAGCGATTTTGTTGGCATCTTGTGCCGGAATCTGTGGAAGTTGTTTGAGGTCCGTCAAGATAGCAGGTCCAGTCTTGTCAATTCGGATATGAATAATGTTGTTATTATTACCTCGGTTCGTATGATCCGCACGTTGGACTCCCCTGCGGCATTTGCGGGATAGAATGAGCCTTGACGCCCCTGGAGTACTTCACATGGCCATCG
>JAYVQG010000151.1:0-7944 GCA_043757025.1 Limnoglobus sp. | reverse complement strand
GGCGATACAGCTCACTCGCCACGCGATCTGCCCGCAATGGAACTACACGATCCGCCCACATCCGAAGCTCACGGAGTAATTCTTGGACAGGTACTTAGTGCAGCCTGCCTCAGTGCGAGATGCGAATCTCGGCGGATTGTCAGTCGCCCGCTGAACTTGGTCGTTCGCCGAAAGTGAAACCGATGCCAGAGGTGAAGTCGGCATTTTTTGATTTCGTTCGATGCGTCGTGAATGGCGAGATCGACGAAGTGTCCCGCCACTTGGCGGCCCGTCCCTCGTTTGCCACTGCGCCGTCGGACGTGGGCGCGACGCGACAAGACGCATCGACCTTCTTTTTCAGCGAAATTGCTCATTACCTATACGTCGGCGACACGGCCCTCCATATGGCTGCCGCCGCTTTTCGCCGTCCGGTCGCGGAACTCCTCGTCGCGCACGGGGCGGATTGTCGCGCGAAGAATCGCCGCGGAGCCGAACCCCTTCACTACGCGGCGGACGCCAACCACTGGGATCCGACCGCACAGGCCGAGACGATCGGGTACCTCGCGTCGATCGGTGCGAATCCCAACGCATTGGACAAATCCGGCGTGGCACCCCTGCACCGGGCCGTGCGAACGCGGTCGTTGGCTGCGGTTCTGGCACTGCTGGATGGCGGCGCGAACCCGAGGGCAGCGAATAAGGCGGGGGCGACGCCGCTGCACCTCGCCGTTCAGACCACTGGGCGAGGGGGGAGCGGTTCGGAACGCGCACGCCAGCAGCAGACGGCTATCATCCGGCTGTTGCTCGAACGCGGCGCGAGTCCGTCCGACGAGGACGGGCGAGGGAAACAGGTGCGTCAGGCGGCAACGAGTGAGTGGACTCGAATCTTGCTCATTGGAGAGACCGGCTAACCAACGGCTGAAGAAAATTCCCGAACGCCCCGCCCGAATTTCGCTGGCAATCCGTTTTGCCCTCGGCTAGTCTTGAATCAACCATTCTTTCCGACACTCGTTGCGTAGCCGGTTGAAATGCGACTTGTGTTGATTTTCCTGTTGGCAAGCAATCAGTAGTTCGGCAGCGGATCACGCAGGGGCTGCTCACATGTCAGGACTTCGGCGTCTCGCACTCATGGTCGTCGTGGTGGCCGGTGGGATGACCATCTGCTTCGTCGTCGATCGGGGTCGCCGAGCGCCGGAGCAAACCGACGTGACCTACGAGATGGTCGATTCGCTCCATGAACCGATTGTGTCGACGGAGGTGCCCGCGAACATTCGCGAAGTGGAGCGGAGCCGACGAGCCACGCGGCCCGTCGACGGCCTCAACTACGACTCGGTTTTAGAGGGACGGAATCACGAAGGCCGATCCGGATTGACATCGTCACATTAAAAAACGCGCCACACGTTACTACAAGATGGACGCGATCATCCGAATAGCAACAGCACGCTCCACGGTGGCGTTTGAACGAACTCGCAGCCGAGTTCAAAATGGCTGCCGATCGGCTTGCAACTCCGTACGAGCAACGCGACCCATTCCGTATTCTTCGGTGCATTCACCGCCATAATTCGCATCGTGGTACCCGGCGATATCCCTCGATCAATCGTCAATCTCAGGCCGCCCGTCGAGCGATCCACGACCCACGCTTGTTGGGTGGTACTTTGGAACGCCGTGCAAGAAACGGTAATTTCTACGGGCGCGCCTTCCCGTCTCACCGACGTCCGACGATTGCCGAACGATGCATCGGGCGTTGCCCAGTCGTCGTTCGTTTGCGTCGAGTGATGCGGCTTGCACAACTGGGCCCGTTTGTGCCACCGGCTCATCATGACGACGAGAACGAACAGCGCGACGCCACAACCGACAACGTAGTGCGAGTATTCGCTGAGCGAGGACAGATCGAATGCGAGAAGGTTACCGAACATGGGAATATCGGGGCTGACGGAATGTATCGTAGTTTAGGATTCGGAACCGTTGGCAGCGGTAGAACAAAACTAGCACACGCCAGCGCGTCGCGCACGAAAATCGAATCGGAAGTCCGAGAGTTTCCGATCACCGTCGCAAACCGTCCCGCTTATGGGCTGGGCCGGTGCGGTTCGGGATTGTGGTGAGGCCCTTGGGTGCGATCCGGTTTCGGGTCGGATTTCGGGTGCGGAAACGCATTCGGAAGAGGCTTGCCGTGTTTCTTGTGATGCCCTTCGGTATCGAAGAGGATTTTACTGGCGCGATTCGCGTCGGCTGCGCCCACCCACAACTCCACCGAACCGGGAATGGTACTTCCCAAACCGGCAGTCAAGTCGTCGCCCACGACGCGATAGACGATCCCCTCATCCTTTAGCAATTCGGCCAAGCTGGTCATCTCGATCAGCGTACCGGTCGCCACTTTGACGACGTCGTCGGAATTGTTAATCATCTCGCACCCCTTTCGCACGGGAAATCCACTCGTGAACGGCTTCACCCAATATCGTCGCCGAGACTCGCATCCGGATCAACATCTATTTGCGAATATCGACTCGATTGCCATTCGCGGACGAGTCAGCGGCGGAGAAGTTGGTTCTGGCGTGATTGGAATTGGGCGAAATCGGACGTAAGTCGTTGGTGTGTTAGGTTGGTTCCGAAATCGGGAATGATTCCAGGGATGGGTGGGTGGGTAAGTGGTGGAATCATTCCCTGCTACCCAAAATCGCCACAATTGAAACCAGGCCCTGAAAGCTGATAGCTGATAGCTGAAAGCTCTTTGCTGAAAGCTGACCGCTGATAGCTGAAAGCTCTTAGCTGCTCGTTGGAGAAAACCATGCGTGATTTTCGTGGGCTGAAAGTCTGGGAGAAAGCTCACGAACTTACGCTACTCATCTACCGAACGTCGTCCGTGTTTCCTTCCGATGAACGTTACGGGTTAACGTGCCAAATGCGTCGTTCGTCGGCATCCATACCGACGAACATTGCCGAAGGTTGCGGTCGCGGTACCGAAGCCGATTTTGCCAGATTTCTCCAGATGGCGATGGGTTCCGCCTGCGAGTTGGAATATCAGTTGCTCCTCAGCAAAGACCTCTGTTACATATCGGAAGTTACGCATCAGCAATTGGAAGTCGCGGTCGTCGAAGTGAAGCGAATGCTGACCGCGCTCATCCAAAAGCTACGAGTCGTGTCTTGATTTCTCCCGTTCACCGCTGAAAGCTGACCGCTGAAAGCTGAAAGCTGACCTCTGATAGCTGAAAGCGGCGAATGATGGCGAAAACACTCCTCTTCCTCGACTCCCCCGATGGCGAACGGGCTTGTGCCGCATCTGGCGCGTTTCTGGCGGTTGCGACTAAGATGCGGTTGCCTTGGCTGGCGGTGGCGCGAACGACGGCGGATATCGCCGATGCCGATTGGGCGATGGCCGCGCGAATTGTCTGCGTGACGGATTCGTGCAAACCGTGGGTGGCGGAGCATTGCCCGGAGCGCCTGGAAACGATCGAGTGGTGGCCTGCGAGTGCGGTGATTGCCGACGAGATCGGCGGGTGGATCGCGCGGCTACTCGGCGGCGGCACTCGCCCCGTACCACCACCGGTCGCGCTGCCAGCGCCGAAGCCCGCGAAGAAGATTACCGTGAAGCTCGGCCGCGAAACCGCAGGACGTAGAGGCAAGGGAGTTAGCGTAATTTGGGAGATACCGCTCGACGAAAAAGGCCTGCAAGACCTCGCAACGATTCTGAAACAACGCTGTGGCACGGGCGGCACGGTAAAAGACGAGCGAATTGAAATCCAGGGCGATCATCGCGATAAACTGAAACTCGAACTTGAAAAACTGGGGTACTTGGTGAAGCGTGTCGGGGGTTAATCATCGCGCGGATTGTATAGATTTCGTCAAGTCGTACTTTTTGCAAATACCAGTCAAAACTGCACGATGGTGATTTCGCAACATACAGATCGTTTTCACCTGGTTTTCCAGTCTTTTCTGCATTCCTTTGCGATCTGGGCACGACTGGCACGACAGGTGCATTAGGAATGATCGTCTCCCACACACTCGCAAGGAAGCCAATAACATGTGCCAAATCCCCCAATACGCCCGCAACACGAAGTCCACCACCGCCACCAACAAGCCAACCCGCTCGGTCGAAGAGATGCTGCAAGAGATCGCCTTCGTGCTCAGCTACACCCGCAAGGTGAAGGCGAGCATCCTTCGCGACCTGACCCAAACCACCGCGTCCACGGCAACGATCGACGCGGTCGAACCGCAAGTCGTGTTCTCGGCGTAAAACCTGAGAGTAGCGACGACCGAACCGCAATGCGTTAGAATACGCATACCGGCCGAACGACTCTCAGGTATGGCGACTCATGGATAGCCTCGAACCCGCGCTCAAACCACGCCGTTGGCGTGTCCTCGCTACCGCAGTTTGCCTGCTCGGCAGCCTCGCTCTGGGTTACGCATTCTGGCCACCCTCGCCACCCGCACCCCAAGCCACCACACCGACACGTGTGGCACACACCGACGACAACGACATCGCCGATCCCGCGATCGTGAACCCCGGATACATCGGCCCGCAGGCGTGTGCCCAGTGCCACGCGAAACGGGTAACCGACCTTCAGACGACGCAACATTTCCGTGCCTGCCGCGAACCGCGAGCGGACGAGATGCCGATCGGATTCCAGCCGGGCAAGGGGAGCATTCCCACCCGCACCCCCGGCTTCCGCTACGAGATGCTCAAACGCGGTGACGACTTCATTCACGCATCGGTCACGACGACGCCGAAAGGCGAACAACGGACCGAAGCGAAGATCGGTTGGGTCTACGGCTCCGCACCGGCAGACGAGGTGTACCACCTCTGGCGTGGCGACAGACTTTACGAAGCCAAAGTCGCCTGGCTACACCCGTTCGACGAATGGGGCTACACTACCTTCAGCCCACACGCGCCCGGCGATCATTCCCGCGACACGACGACGCGCTGCGTCGAGTGCCACAACACGTGGCTATCGCACGTTCCGGGGACCACGAACCAGTATCTCGAAGCGAATCGCATCCTCGGCGTCACGTGCGAATCGTGCCACGGGCCAGGCCGCGAACATGCCACATACCACAAGGCGCACCCCGACGAAAAAGCGAGCCACGGCATCGCGCATCCCGGCAAGATGGAACGCGAACGGCACATCGAAGTCTGTACGCAGTGCCACAGTAACGCCAGCAAACCGCGCGGCCCCGCTTTCAGTTACCGCCCCGGCGAACCGCTCGAAGCCGCACTCCGGACGGCCTCCAGCAAGAACCCGGAAGAAGATCACGTTGCGAATCAGGTCAAGTATTTACGGCAAAGTAAGTGCTTCACGAACAGCGATTCGATGACTTGCACGACGTGCCACAACCCGCACAAACCGACCGACCACAGTGCGCTCGAACAGTCGTGCGCGAAGTGCCATCAACCGGAAAATTGCAAGGATCGTCCGAACCAACCGCTCGCGGTGCAGAACCAATGCACGGCGTGCCACATGCCGCCGCGCGTCTGGATGAACGTGCATTTTCACACGCAAGACGACGAGTACAAACCGCCCGTGAAGCGCCACGAACACCGCATCGCGGTTCACCCGGAAGCAAAAGACGCGGTGATGTGGAAATACTATCGCTCGCAAACCGACCTTGCCAGCAAGGCTCACGTCGAGCGACTGACGAAGAAATTAACCGATTACTGGCTCGGTGAAGCCGACCGCCGCGGCCGCGATTTCCGGTACTTAGCGGAAGTCGGCGCGCTTCGCGAAATCTATCAATACGACCCGACGCCCGCACACCGCGAAAAGATCCGCGTGTCGGCAACACGACAAGCGAAGCTCGATGCCGATTGGTCCGATGCGCTCCAGTTAATGGAAGACCGCAAGACGCCGGAAGCGATTTCCTTGCTCGATTCGATACTGAAAATCAAGCCGAATCATGCCCAGGCGAACGGGAAGCTCGGGCGGCTGCGCGCCGAAATCGGTCAGCCAGTCGCGGCCGAGAAGCACTTGCGTGCCGTGGCCGAAAACGACCCGAACGACGCTTACGGCTTGAACCTACTGGGCTGGATTGCCTACCTCGATAATCGCCACGAAGACGCGATCCGGCTGTACCGGCAGGCGTTACCGATCGAGCCGTACAGCAGCGAAATCCGCACGCGGATCGGGTTGGCGAACTTGAAACTCGAGAACTGGGCGGGGGCAGCCGAGACGTTCCGCGCGGCGATTGCCATCGACCCGAAAAACGTGAGTGCGATTCAAGGACTTGCACACAGTTTGCGAATGCAGAGACAACCCGCCGAAGCGGTGCGGTATGCCCGTCGTGCCGCGCAACTGACAGAGCACCGTCACCTCGACATTCTCATCACGCTCGCCGGCGCATACGGCGACGCAGGCCGCTTCGACGACGCGCTGACAACCGCAAACGAGGCGCTCGCCATCGCCAAAACGAGCAACCCGCAGATGGAGTTAACCATCCGCACGACGATCGAAAACTACAAACGCGGCACGAATTAATGTCCGCCCGTGCGGCGGGCACGCACGCTGTGCGGGAACATCGTTTCCTGTTGCCATTTGCCGTAGACATCGAACGGAATTTCGCGGGCATCGCCGACCACTTCCAGGCCGCTCATCGTGCGGGCTTCGGCGGCGAGTGCGAGCGATACCCAGAGTTCCGCGACTTCCAACGTGTTCGGAATCATCGCGAATTTCAGCTTCTCCGGGATCGGCTGCCAGCACGTCTCGACGCACATTTCGATGCACTCGCGATCCGTGTCGAACGCGATCGGCAGCTTGGATCGCCAGAGGAATCGCGCCGTCAGGTTGTTCATGTTGAACGGCACTTTCCAGATCGAATCGAGTGCGCGATTCGTGGTCAAGTCGCTGATGCCGATGCCCGTGCCGTTGCCGTGACTCTCGGGGGAAATATCGACGCAGCCGATGCGAACGATCCGCGGCTTGGCGGCTTCGAGTTCCATCTCCGGCGAGGCTTCGATGAGCAACCGCCCGACGACGTTCGGATCCATACCCGCGCCGGAATAGTTCTTGCCGCACTCGCCGACGATGAGCACATCGAGCGCCGCGAACGGCAACCGCCCCATTAACTTGCGTGCGTCTTCGAGCAATATCGGCTCGCGATTCAGCAGGTCGTCGCGATCGACGACTTCGAGCTTTGCGGTTTCTTCGTTGGCATTTTCGAGAATCGCCAGGCCACCGAGGAACGGCGTTTTGTCGATGATGACCTTCACCGATTCGATCATCATGTCGCGCAGGCCACGATAGCCCCAGCGGTGATGCTGGTCCGCCCCGAGCCGTTTCCCGAGGCCGATGACCGCCATTTTGACGACGCCGCTCTCGATCGTCCCGCGAAAGTCGGTGTGCGGTTTCACGCGCGAAACCGCGACCACGCCGTCGGCTTCGAGGGCGTTTTTATCCCACCACACCGGCTCGTCCCACGAGTTCGTGCCGACAGTGACCGCGTCCATATCGGTGCGAATTTCGACGCCGAGATGCGCTTCGTCGATCTGGTAACTCGCGAGCAAACCCCGTTGGCCTTCGGGCGTCGCGCCGCCGTGCGAACCCATCGCCGCCACGACGAACGGCTTCATGCCAAGCTCTTTCAAGGCATCGATAGTGGCCTTGGCGATCGTCAGATAGTTCTTGATGCCGCGACTGCCGCAACCGACTGCGATCCGCATTCCCGGCTTCAGGCGTTTCGCGAGCGACGATTCGAGCCAGGCCCGCCGCGTCTCGGCCGCTACATCGGCGACCGTCAGTTGCGGGGCAGTTTGGCGGACGAGTTGCACGGTAGGCAGCTTCACGGAAAGTCTCGGTTACAGTTACGGGCAATGTAGAGCTATAATAGCAAGGCTCGCCTTTTGTTCTTCCTATCAGCAATTGCCGTTGGTATAAACTGAGTTCCCACGCGGAGAGCCGAACATGGCGGTCGAGTCACCCAGTACGATTCCGATGACGGTTGAGCAACAGTACGCGCAGGCGGCGAGCGCGTATTGTGCGT
>JAYVQG010000150.1:0-29188 GCA_043757025.1 Limnoglobus sp. | reverse complement strand
TGATTCCGAAATCGGGAATGATTCCAGGGATGGGTGGGTGGGTAAGTGGTGGAATCATTCCCTGCTACCCAAAATCGCCGCAATTGAAACCAGGCCGCAATTTCAGAGGGGATACGGACGCAACTCGATTTGTGAGGGGTGCAACAATAAGACGGCGAGATGGTATGTCTATTAATTCGCCCGCTGGTGCAAGCAAGGAATGGAGTTTTACGATTGCATAAAGAGATTTAATTCTTACCTTCACATTGCTACACTTTCGCCATTACCTGTAATCAAGCAGATTGCAACGATCTTTCTTGCTCGGTACGGCGACTCATTTACATTCGATAAGAAAGAATCGCTTGTTCGCTTTGTGCTGAACAAGGAGCAGCGTTACTTGGACCCGAAGTATCGCTTCTGGGTGTATCAGGTAGCACCCGGCCCCTTGAGGGACGTTCCACCCTGTGGCATATTCGACGCGAAATCAAGCGCCACGACTTTCGGGGCTGAATTCGCGTTCCCACCGTTTGGATACATGATGACGCTCGATTCTTCCCCGAACGATAATCGCCTCTGTGAGATTACTCACTTTGCACGATACAGTCACTTGGACATTACTCAGATTGCATTGCAGATGGCTGTCCTTCCGAACCACGGGCCTACATTGGGCGACTTCCGTAGTTTTCGGGATATGCCTGCGACGAAGAACGGAGCACCAAACGTCGTGTTTGAACATATCACTCGTGGTTTATGACTCACTTGTGAACGGTCTACGTTTGCGATACTTCGGATGCGGTTCTCAGACATTGCCAGAATAATGCTCGTATTCGGTTCGGTCGTCGGTTAAGCTACCAAACTTCTACAAATGACCGACGGTGGCTCCTTTGCCGGACTCTCCTCGCGTACGGCCCACGATGTCGCGTCATCCTCGGAGATTCACTGATGCTTTTGTCGATAGTACGGCGTCTGTCGCGACCACTTATCGCGACCGTGCTCGCCATGATCTTCAGCCCCACGATCGGTTACGCAGGCGAAGCCGACCTGAAACTACCGGACCTGAACTCGGCGAAGTTCCTCGGCGATAGCCTGGGCGGCAAGGACTTGCTCTACGTGGGCCTGGTCGTGTCGGTGGCGGGCCTCGTCTTTGGCCTCATAATGTACCGGGATCTCAAGAACATGCCCGTTCACAAGTGCATGTTGGAAGTCTCCGAACTGATTTACGAAACCTGCAAGACGTACCTGATTACGCAAGGCAAGTTCCTCGCGATGCTCTGGCTGTTCATCGCGGCGGTTATCGGCCTCTACTTCGGCTACCTCACGAAGTACAAAGATCCCGCAACGGGAATGATTCGCGATGGCTTCCCGCTCGAGATCGTCGCCGTCATTCTCGGGTTCAGCGTCGTTGGTATCCTCGGCAGTTATGGTGTCGCATGGTTCGGTATTCGCGTCAACACGTTTGCGAATAGCCGAACCGCGTTTGCTGCGCTGAGTGGCAAAGCCTACCCCTGTTACGCGATTCCGTTGAAGGCGGGTATCAGCATCGGCATGTTGCTCATCAGCGTCGAATTGCTGTTGATGCTCATCATCCTGATGTTCGTTCCCGGCGATTATGCTGGCCCGTGCTTCATCGGTTTCGCCATCGGCGAATCGCTCGGTGCGGCCGCGCTACGAGTCGCGGGTGGTATCTTCACGAAGATCGCCGACATCGGTGCCGACCTCATGAAAATCGTCTTCAAAATTAAAGAAGACGATGCACGGAACCCCGGCGTGATTGCCGACTGTACGGGCGACAATGCGGGCGACAGCGTTGGGCCGAGCGCTGACGGCTTTGAAACGTACGGCGTCACGGGTGTGGCACTCATCACGTTCATTCTGCTCGCGGTTGGCGACCCGAAGATTCAAGTGCAATTGCTCGTCTGGATCTTCATGATGCGAGTGATGATGGTCATCGCATCGGGCGTCAGTTACTTCGTCAACGAACTGATCGCGAAGGCGAAATACGGCGAAAGCAAAGACTTCAACTACGAAGCACCACTCACGTTCCTCGTCTGGTTGACGAGTATTGTCAGCGTCGTGGCGACCTACGCGATGAGCTACTTGCTGATTCCGAACCTCGGTGGTTCGACGTCGGTCTGGTGGCAATTGTCGACGATCATTACCTGCGGCACGCTGGCCGGGGCGATCATCCCCGAACTGGTGAAGATTTTCACGAGTACCGAAAGCGCGCACGTTCGCGAAGTCGTGACATCGTCGCGCGAAGGCGGTGCGTCGCTCAACATTCTTTCGGGCCTCGTCGCAGGGAATTTCTCCGCCTACTGGATCGGCATGACCTTGCTCGCGCTCATGGGCATCTCGTACTGGATCAGCAAGATGATTCCCGGCGGGATCATGCTCGATGGCACGACGGCGGTGTTCGCGTTCGGCCTCGTGGCATTCGGGTTCCTCGGCATGGGTCCGGTGACGATCGCGGTCGATAGTTATGGCCCCGTCACCGATAACGCCCAGAGCGTTTACGAACTTTCGGCGATTGAAGAAGAGCCGAACATCAAGAGTGAGTTGAAGACCGTCTACGGCTACGATGCCGATTTCCAGATCGCGAAAGACAACCTCGAAAAGAACGACGGTGCGGGCAACACGTTCAAGGCGACCGCGAAACCGGTGCTCATCGGCACCGCCGTGGTCGGCGCGACGACGATGATCTTCAGCATCATCATGGGCCTGACCACCGACCCCGAAACGCACCGCGCACTCGCGATCAACCTCGATAAACTTTCGATTCTCTACCCGCCGTTCCTGCTCGGCTTAATCGCGGGCGGTGCGGTGATTTACTGGTTCACCGGTGCGAGTATGCAAGCCGTGACGACGGGGGCGTATCGTGCGGTCGAGTTTATCAAAGCGAACATCAAGCTCGATGATTCGGTGAAAAAGGCGAGCACCGAGGACAGCAAAAAGGTCGTCGAAATTTGCACGCAATACGCACAGAAGGGGATGTTTAACATCTTCCTGACGGTGTTCTTTGCCACGCTCGGCTTCGCGTTCCTCGAAAGCTTTTTCTTCATCGGCTACCTGATCAGCATCGCGCTGTTCGGCCTGTATCAAGCGATCTTCATGGCGAACGCGGGCGGTGCGTGGGACAACGCGAAGAAGATCGTCGAAACCGAACTGAAAGCGAAAGGTACCCCGCTCCACGACGCCTGCGTCGTCGGCGACACCGTCGGCGATCCGTTCAAGGACACGAGTTCGGTCGCGCTGAACCCGATCATCAAGTTCACGACGCTGTTCGGGTTATTAGCCGTGGAACTCGCCGAAGAACTCAAGAAGAACAAGGACAACGGCAACCTCGCCATCGGCCTGACGATCACGTTCCTGGTGATCTCGATGTTCTTCGTGCATCGCAGCTTCTACGGAATGCGAATCCTCGGCAGCAAAGACGAGCACGCGAAGAAGTAGATTCTCAACGAGCCACCGGGTTCATCACGGTGGGATTTTGCTTACGAGCCACCGGGTTCATCACTATCGTGTTCGGCACGATATTTGCGCATTGCGCGGGTGGTGAGCATTCGTTTAATGTACGGCTTCTCTGATCGGGAGCGCCGACATGACTGCGACTGCGAAAAAACCTGCGAAACTTGCGAAAAAACCTGCGAAACGGGCTGAGGCCGGCGTGCAGCCGGTGGTCGGCTTCCCGATCCTCGCACGCGCGAAGGTCCTGTTCGAGACCATTCGCGATGCGGGCGTCGATAAGTCCCAGAATCGCGAATTCCGCTATTCGCATTTCACTTCCTTGATTTTACTCGGTTTCTTCAACCCGATCCTGCAGTCGCTACGCGGAATGCAGCAGGCCTCGCACCTCGAAGCCGTCCAGAAAAAACTCGGAGTCGAAGGCGTCTCGCTCGGCTCGCTCTCCGAATCGAGCGGCGTCTTCGATCCCGATTTACTCTGGCCGCTCGTCGAGAAGCTGCTCGCCGAACTCGGCCCCCACCACCACGGCCCCGGCCCGAAACGCAACGGGTCCGAAGCGATCCCCGAGACGCTCGCCCGTCGCCTCGTGGCCGTCGATGGCTCGGCCCTGAAGGCGTTGCCGCGTATGGTTCGCGGCGGGTCCAATTGGAAATTGCACCTGCAATTTCGCACGCTCACCGGCCAGCCCGTTTGTGCCACCGTTGCCGACGGCGAAGACGAACGCGACGTCTTCGCACAGAATCTCGAAGCGGGTTGCATCTACATTGCCGACCGCGGCTACGAGCGATATTCCCTTTATAACAAGATCGTTTCGTCGAAATCCGACTACGTGGTTCGCGGGAAAGATCGCCCGCACACCGTCGTGGAATCGCGGCCGATTACCGACGAAGGCCGCGCCGCACGCGTCATTTCCGACGACATTGCGACGTTGAGTCCGACGACGAACGCGACGCGGGCGGCGAAGATCACGCACTCGGTTCGCCGCATCGTCATTGCGATACGGGACCGCGGTCGCCGACGCGCCGACCGGTCCGCGCCCGAAGAAATCATCATCCTGACCAGCCTCCTGAACGTGCCCGCCGAAGTGATCGCGGCCATCTACGAGTTGCGGTGGACCATCGAATTGTTCTTTCGATTTCTGAAGCAAGTGCTCGGCTGCCACAAGCTGTTTTCGACGAAGCCGAACGCGATCGCCATCCAGATGTATTGCGCGATGATTGCCTGCCTGCTGCTGGCTCGCGTGACGGGCGGCCGCGTCCGGAGGGATGTGTTTCGCATGTTGTGCTTGTACATGCAAGGCCTCGCCACGTTGGCGGAACTCGAAGCGTACCTCGAAAACGCGAGGTTAAAGGAAGCGAGGCAGGAGGAAGCGAAGCTCGAGGAAACCTGACCCGGGCGGTTTCGGATTTCACCGACGATGCCAGCCGCCGCGCGAGCGAGGGGCGTTCTCGCTTTGCGTCCACTCACGCCCGGACTCGCGCGGCAAGCGGGTCTGCGATGCGCCCGGCGAGAATTTGCGGACGAATTCCGTACGTTAGGCGGGCGAGCGAAGCCGCGAAAGGGTCTCAAACGCATCGCGTGCGTCCGCTCGGGGTGGAATTGGCAATCTTTTTGGACTCGGACCAAGCACGGCAAACGCCGTGCCGAACACGATAGGGTTCATCCCGGTGGCTCGTCGAATGGGACGTGCATTCTCCCCTTACCAGTAAGCAATCGGTCTGGTCACTGGGAGAACGCAGCCACTCGGACATGCGAACGATCCGTTTGGGTCACTGTACGCAAATCTGCTGCATCCACAGTCGTCACAGCCACGGTACTTCCGTCCAGGGTCATAAATTCGACTTCGTAAGCAAGCCTATCACTGTAAACATGGACAACTGTGCCCACGTCCCCCGCTTTCAATTCTTCGCCTGACATATCTTTCGTTAGAACGACCAATTCATGTTCGGCGATCATGTTTTAACTCCTTTGAACGGAAACGCAGTGACCAAACGGGGAATCGAATGCCCGACATCGACAATCCATACAGTTCGCACCATCGGTTCTTCACCCGATGGCGTTTTCAGTTTCCCATCCACAACGTATTTTATACCGTGACTCGTCTCTGAACAATTCGCAATCGGATTAGCTCGGCCAAGTTCTTTTATTGCTGCGGCAAAGTTTTCCCACTCATCGAGACGGAAGCCGCGAGCCAAGAAAAAACGGGCTTTACTACCTCCAACATCATGCAGAAGGTCGAGAAGATCATCTGTAATTTTCGCTTCTTGGATAACAAATTCTGTCAAATATTCCATCTTCATTCTGCCTCCGCCAAGCCAATATCAACAGACAACGACGTTATATGCAATCGGTCATCTCGTAAATATCTCTATTGCATTACCAGTGCGCAATCGGGCCATCGGGGACGGTCACAAGCGATTGTTCGACGTCCCATTCGCTCCAGTCGGGGGGTGGGCCGTTGTCGACGAACGGCGCGATGATCGACTCGAATTCGGTCAGGTCGTTGAGCATTACCAGTTTCTGTTGCACTTTCTTCGGGAAGCGCAGTGCCTTCGTGTACCACGTCACGATTTTGCGGAACATGATGCAGCCGTGTTTTTCGCCGCCGCGCCAGTCGATCAGGCGTTGCAGGTGCAACCGCATGAATTGGATGCGTTCGTGATAACTGCCGCGCGGGCCGGGTTCGCCATCGTGAACCCAGTTCGTGAGTTGCCGAAAAAACCACGGGTTGGCGAGCGCACCGCGACCGATCGCAAGGCCATGGCAACCGGTTTCGCGGATCATCGTCTCGGCGTCGGCGATGTTCATGATGTCGCCGTTGCCGAAGATGGGCATTCGATCGACCGCCTCGACGACGCGCCGAATCCCGTCGCGATTGACGTTGCCGCTGAAGCCTTGTTCGCGGGTTCGCCCGTGAATCGTTACCGCTGCAACGCCGATCTTTTCGAATTCGCGCGCGAAGTACGGCGCGGTCAGTTGGCTGTCGTCCCAGCCCAATCGCATCTTGACCGTCACGGGCAACGAAACCGCATCGACGACTTTCCGCACGAGTTCGATCGTGCCCCCCGCCGTGTCGCACATCAACGACGAACCGCCGCCGACGGCGACGACCTTCCGCACGGGGCAACCCATATTAATGTCGATGATTTCCGCGAGGCCGCGATCTTGCAGCCAACGGGCGGCACCGGCTAACTCCTCCGCTTTCCCGCCAAAAATCTGCACGGAAAGTGGCCGATCGGCAGGATCGGTGGCCAGCAATTCCATCGTCTTGCGTAAGCCTTCGAGGATCGCCCGCGCGTTGATCAGGTCGGTCGTGGCCAACCCCATCCCGCCGATTTCGCGAACCGACAACCGGAACGGCAGGTTCGTGTAACCGGCGAGCGGCGCGAGCGTGAACCGCGATGCCAACTTCACCCGGCCGATAAACAGCGGTTCGCGGTAGCGCCGTGGCGGCGCAGGATACGGGGCAAGCAGTGTCGAAGTCATCATCGAAGGACGGTACTCGGTGGGGATCGCGGTAACAAATGCGACATTTGGCAGGCTATTTCAGGTTCACCGCGACGAGTTTTTTTTCGTCGCGTGCAAACAATCGACCATCGGAGAACGACGGTATCGATCGCACTTTACCGTCGAGGATCTTCGCCCGTGCGAGTTCGACGTACTTCGCGGGATTCGCTTCAAAGGCCACGAGTTCGCCCGCTTCGGTGACGGCGAGGATTTTGCCATCGACGGCGATCAGTCCCGCGCAACCAAAGCGATCGCGGGACCATTTGACGGTGCCGGTTTTCCAGTCGATGCAGCGCAAGCGTCCGGTGCCGAAGTCGGCACGGCCATCGGTGCCGTAGAGTTCGTCGCCGATTAAAACCGGCGTGTTGTACTGGCACGATAGCGAAGTATCGTTCGACCAGATTTCTTCGAGCATTTTCCCGTTCGCCTTCAACAGAATCGCGCCGGTGGCGTACGACGACGTTAAAAAGATCTCCGTGCCGCGAACGAGTGGCGTCGATGCGTTGACCGACGCATCGAGCCGCGAACGCCATGCGAGATCGAACATCACCGTGCCAGTTTCGACATTCATGCCGACCAACCCGCGCCGTGTGAACACGATTGCGAGCTTCTTTCCGTCGATCTCCGCCACGGTTGGCGACGAATAACTCGGGCCATCGTCGGTCGCTTTCCAGGCTTCTTTGCCGGTGGCGACATCGAAGGCGACGATGCCCGCGCCTTTCGCGCCGACGTTGACGATGAGCTTGTCGCCGACGACGAGCGGCGAACTGGCGACGCCGAAATAGCCTTTGTCGATGCCGTAATCGGTGAGGATATTCCGGTGCCAGATTTTTTCGCCGGACTTCGCATCGACCGCGTGCAGATCGCCGTTCGCACCGAGAATGAACGCGCGACCATCGGCCACGGTCGGCGTGGCGCGGGGGCCGTCGTCGAATTGGAAATTATCGCGATACTTTGCGGGATAATCGAACGTCCAGAGTTCGCGACCGGTGGCGGGGTCGAGCGCGACGAGTGTTTCCTTGCCTTCAATGCGGTGGAAAAGATAGGCTTTTCCGGCAGCCGTCACCACGCCGGCCCAGCCGGTACCGACGTCTTTGGACCAGGCGATTTTCGGACCTTCGCTGCCCCATGCGAGGTTCCGTTTCGTCTCTGCGGACTGCCCATCGCGCTTCGGACCGAGGATTTGTGGCCAATCGGCGGTGCGTGCGAAACCCGTTATAGATGCCACAACCACGGCGACCAGCCAAACGGATCGAAGTCTCATTCGTTTCCCCAATCGGATCGGCACATTTCGGGCGTACCGTCGCAAGCGATTCTCTCAAGCTATAGTATGCTAGATATTCGCAACGCGAGGCCCGCACGTGATTGTTTATCGCCCGTATCGCAACAACGACCCGCCCGTCCTGATGGAAGTCTGGAACGAAGCCGCGACCGGTCGCGGTGCGTTCCCCATCCGAACGCCCGCACCGCTCGAACGCTGGATTTTCAGCAAGCCGTACTTCGACCCGAACGCGATGATTATCGCCGAAGAGGTGGTCGAAGGCCTCCCGAAACGGATCGTCGGCTTTTCGCTCTCCGGTTTCGGGCCGAACGACGATCACTCCGGGCCATCGCAAGATCGCGGCTTCGTCTGTTGCGTGCTCGTACGGCCTTCGCACCGCCATCTCGGCATCGGTGGCGAACTCGTACAACGCGGCGAACAGTATCTCATCGAACGCGGCGCGAAGACGTTGGTGTTCGGTTCGCAATGGCCGACGAACCCGCATTTGTTCGGATTATACGGCGGTAGCAACTCGCCGGGCGTGCTCGAAAGCGATGCCGACGCCAAGCCGTTCATCGAGAAGCACGGGTATGCGCAAACGTCGTCGATGATCGTGTTCCAACGCAAACTCGATATCCCACTGACGCTCGCCGATTCGCGTTTCAACCTGTTGCGCAAGCGGTACGACATCAACTTGCTGAAGTCCGCTGCGGTGGCGTCGTGGTGGCAAGAGTGCGTGTGGAGTTCGCTCGAACCGGCCGAGTTCCGCGTGATGGACAAGCTGACTGGCTTCCCGGCGGCCCGTGCCATCGCCTGGGAACTCGAAGGTTTTAACTGGAAGTGGAATGCGCCATCGGCAGGGATTATCGACGTTCAGGTGCGGCCCGATCTTCGTAAACTCGGCGTCGCCAAGATGCTCCTGACGCACGTGTTGCGGTTCTTGCAGGATCAGTTTTTCGGCATCGCCGAATTGCAAGTGCGGGCCGACGACCCTGCCGCCGTCGGGTTGTGCAAAAGCGTCGGTTTCGAGCCAATCGACATCGGCCACGTCTACGAAAAGCCGGTTACGGGTTCTCCCAACTGATCACCAAACGCGACATCGGCCCGGTCATTCGCAACCGTATCATCGGGATCGGGTCGAACGGGTCGGGGTCGCGTTCGACTGTCACGACGTTCGGACTCACGCGCAATCCGGCCTGATAATGCAAGCTGAGGACGATCACTTTCGCGGGCACCGGGCCGCCGTCGGGGTGCGGCGAATCGGCGGGGATGATGTCCGTCAGCACGACTTTCTTGCGGTCCGCTTGTTCCCATTTCGCCGAACCGACGAGCACGAACGAACAATCGCGTTCGATCTGAAACAAAATCATGCCGTCGCCGAACTGGCTGATTTCTCGCACCGATGCCACTTTCCGCCAACGATCCGCCGTCGTGTTGGTGCGACAGACGACCCAACCGATGTTGTAACGCCGACAGCATTCGAGCATCTCGGCGTCGGTCCAATCGGCGAGCAACTTGCCATTCAAACGATCCGAACGCATCCCGCAGTAGGCATGTTCGAATCGCGCATCGGGGTCTAATCCACCGAGAAACGCCCGTTCGGTATACATCGGTAACAGTGCCGTCCAGTTCCAACTCGTGCCGGTCGATGGGCCATCTTCGATGAGGATGCGGCCCACGCGCGTGGTGCGCGTTGCGATTTCCTTCACGAGCTTTTCTTGCTCGGCGTTCAGCCCCATCGCGATCGGTTCGGTTCGCAACCCGAGCGAATACCGTAGCGGTCCCGTTGTGTATCCACCCCAACCCGCGATGGCGGGGAGTAACAGGATAATTAACAGCAACAGCGAGCGGTACGGTAGCGTTTTGCCGATCGTTTGCGCGATCCACGCGGCAGACAAGACCGCGAGCGCCGCAACTAGCGGCGCGGCGCGTTCGGCTCCGCCATTCGCGAGCGGTGGCCAGGTCTGCCCGAGTCGTGCGATGCAGAACGCCAATAGCCCGGTGAGCATTAACAGTGCGGGTGCCGTCTTACGATTGGCACGTGCGAACCAGATGCAACCGAACAACCCCGCAACGACCATCGGCCACCCGAGTGGGGCCGGGCCTAATAAGTGACCGTTACCGTCCCACGAGTCGAGCAGCGCCCCCCAGTTCGGTAGCGGGGCCACATCGTCGACGGACGGCTGCCGCAGCCACCAGAATTTCGCCCAATCCCAGATCCACCACATGTTGAGCGCGATTCCAACCGAGGAGATGCCGAACAATCCGAGGTGCCAACCGGGGCCGTGCCGCGGTGCGACCGCGAGGTAATAGATGCCGAGTACCGGCGCGAGTCCCAGCCAGACGACGGGGTGCGCATACCAGCCGATGATCGCCGTGCCGGAGAGAATTAGCCATGCTGTGATGCCAGGTTCCCAGTTGTAACGCGAGAGCCACGAGATGAAAATAATGGCAGACATTCCCGCTAGAAGCAGATCGCTATCGCCCGCATCGAACATCGCTCGAACCGGCGCGGACCACCAGACGCCACACCCGAACGCGCCGGCCAGGCACGCTCCCGGTGCCGATAATCCGATGCCCCGCCCCGCGAGCACGAACGCACCCGGCACGAGCAAACAACAGATGAACAAGCCGATTTTGTACGCGGCAGGGTCGTAGCCTTTGCCGGAGATGGTTAGAAACAGTTCCGCCGGGCGACAACCGCCATCGAAGACGGGCGTCTTCGGATAGCCCGCCTGAAAGTTCGGATCGAAACAGGCCGTCGCATAGCGTTGGCGGAAGGTCTCGGAACCGAGACTGCCGTGATAAAGGTGCAGCGGGTGTCGTCCCGCAACGATCGGCCGCGAATCGTGCAAACCCGCCCAGCCGCCGAACACCGGTAGCGACAAACCGGCTTGGCCCACGGTCAGCACCAACACCGCGAGTAACCAGCCCGGTTTCGCACGAAATCCGTCGGCAGGTGAACCATCCATGACATCCGCACCCCAACGAGGTCAACAATGGTGCCGATGGTATCGCATATCGCCGATTCGGTACAAGAGCAGCCCGCTCCCGCTTTCAGCGGTCAGCAATCAGCTAGAGAGCCACCTTGCGGCGTCTTTGGCGTGATAGGTAAGAATCATGTCGGCTCCGGCGCGCTTGATGCTCAACAAGATTTCCATGGTTACGCGGCGTTCGTCGATCCAGCCGTTTCGCGCGGCCGCCTTCACCATCGCGAACTCGCCGCTGACGTTGTAAGCCGCCACCGGCAAGCCGAAGGTTTGCTTCGTGCGATAGATAATATCGAGGTAGGAAAGCGCGGGTTTGACCATCACGATGTCCGCACCTTCTTGGATGTCGAGCGCGACTTCCCGCATCGCCTCGTCGCCATTGGCGGGGTCCATCTGGTAGGTGTTGCGGTCGCCGAACTGCGGGGGGCTTTCGGCGGCGTCGCGGAATGGTCCGTAAAAACCGCTGGCATACTTTGCTGCGTAACTCATGATCGGCACGTTACTGAAACCAGCGTTGTCCAGGCCACTCCGGATCGCACCGATCATGCCGTCGAGCATACCGCTCGGGGCGACGATGTCCGCACCCGCTTTCGCATGACTGAGGCACTGCTCGACCAAGTTCGGTAATGTCGCATCGTTATCGACATCGAGCGTACCGCGAACATCGTGCAAGATGCCACAATGGCCGTGATCGGTGTACTCGCAGAAACACTCGTCGGTGATTAAAAGGACATCGTGCCGATAGGCTTCGCGTAACGCTTTAATCGCGAGTTGAACGATGCCTTCGTCGTTAATCGCACTCGAACCGGTGGCATCTTTCGAGGCCGGAATGCCGAACAGCACGAACGAACGAACGCCGAGATCTTTCGCAATTCCGACTTCTTCGACGAGCGTGTCAGTACTGAGTTGATAGTTGCCGGGCATCGACGAGATTTCGTTCCGGATCCCGCGACCTGGCCTCACGAACATCGGCAAAATCAAATTATCCGCATGAAGCGAGGTCTCGCGAACGAGACTGCGAATGAGCGGCGACGACCGCAACCGCCGAGGTCGCACGGTCGGAAACCCCGCAGTCGGTGCCGGTTGAGGCAGATTCGGTGTGGCCATTTCGCCCTTCAATTAACGAGTTCGAGTGTGACGAGCCGCAACTACTTCGCCAACGACACGCAAACGATCTCTACATCGTTGCGCACGATCGCGCATTGGTACGCGAATGCGGGGTGCGTCCAGACGACTTTGCGACCGCGTGCCATCGTGTTAGTCGGGTCGAGGATGTGCGCGCGATCGAGTTCCTGGTAGCCCTTCGGCGACAGTTTCGCAATGATGAGGTCGCCTTGCTCGTTGAACAGAAAATAGCGGTCGGCCTGTTTCACGATGAACGCATGACCCCATCGCTCGGTCTGCGTGTCGGGTTCCGGGTTGGCGGCGACCTTGGCAGATGTCAGCTTGCCTCGAGTGGCAGACATATCGGCCCACACCCGTTCGCCTGTATCCGCCTGAATGCAACGCAACTGCCCGTGGCTACACACGCCGTAAATCTGCGTGCCATCCAACACCGGCGTCGTCATGATCGAGTGCAAATCTTCGGTCACGTTCGGCATCTCTCCCCTGCCCTTCCCCTTCCAAACAATCTTCGCGGCCTCCGCACCGACTTCGACCAACATCGACCCGTTGTAGAACGAGGTAACGAACACCCGGTTCGCCCCCACTTGGATCGGCGTCGGGGCCGTGAGCGCGGCTCGCACTTCGAATGGCACCGCCCACAATCGCTTGCCTGTCGCGGGGTTCAACCCGACGAGCGCACGCGAATGCCAGACGATGAGTTGCCGCACGCCGCCGAGTTCCATGAAGACGGGCGGGCTGTAACCGAAATCGCCCTCGCAACTTTGCGATGCCCAGATCTTCTCGCCCGTCTTTTTGTTCAACGCGATCACCAACTGATCGGTGCCTCCACCGACGCAAATCAGAGCATCGCCATCGACGATCGGGTGACACGCGAAGCCCCACACGGGTACTTTCGCATCGAAGTCCGCAACGAAGTTTTTCTTCCAGACGACCGTGCCATCGGTCGCGTTCAGGCAGTGAAGATCGCCCATCGCGCCGAGTGCATAGACGCGGTCGCCATCGGCCGTCGGCGTGCAACGCGGCCCCGCCGAGTAGCTGATTTGGTACGCACACGGATACTCGTGCTTCCAGATCGCATCGCCAGACTTGGCATCGAGTGCTACCACGCGCTCGGTGCCGCCGACCTTTAAGGTTCGATCGAACGGATTCGTCGATGTTTTCGCGCCGGCTTCGACGACTCGGTCCATCGCGAAGACTTTGCCATTCGCCACGGCAGGGCCGGAATAGCCGACGCCGATCGGCTTCTTCCAAAGCACCTTCGGCCCGTCTTTCGGGAAGGTAGTCAGAATGCCCTCTTCGCGCCACACGCCATCGCGTTTGGTGCCGAGCCATTGCGGCCAGTCTTCCGCACGCAGGTTCGTTAAACCAACAGCCGATGCAATCACAACCCACAATATCCGCACCATACGACCTCCCCTGAATTGTGCAGTCGATTCGGACAACGTCTCGATTCGTTCTCGCTGACGTCCGGTTGCTGCCGGTCTACGATAGTCTTACAGTGTAGAATTGTAGATGTTGCACGAGTTCGGGCGATTCCGAATTCCGAGCCGTGGGACTTTCCTCGATGACGGTGACGCATGTTTGAAGGTATGACGCGCGGGCTGAGTGATGCACTCAAAAAACTGCGTGGGCGCGGGCGACTCACTGAGGACAACATACGCGAAGGTCTACGCGAAGTGCGTCGGGCACTCCTCGAAGCCGACGTGAATTTCAACGTCGTCACCGAGTTCATCGGTAAAGTCGAAGCGAAATCGATCGGGCAAGACGTCCTCGCTCGCATCGACCCTTCGGAACAAATCGTCAAGATCGTTTACGAAGAACTCGTCGCCCTGATGGGGCCGGTCGATCACAAAATCCCACAACGCGGCGACCGCCCCGTCGTGCTGATGCTCTGCGGCTTGCAAGGGTCGGGTAAAACCACGACCGCCGCAAAACTCGCACTGACGCTGAAAAGCAAGGGCCGCAAGCCACTTCTCGCCGCCGCCGACTTACAGCGCCCCGGTGCGGTCGAACAGCTTCAGACGCTCGGCGCGCAGATCGACGTTCCCGTTTACACCGAAAAAACGACGCCGCTCGAAGTCTGCCGCAACGCCGTCGCGTTGGCGAAACGGACGCTCTGCGATGTCGTGATCCTCGACACGGCGGGCCGTTTGCAGATCGACGACGATCTGATGAACGAACTGAAAGCGATCGACAAGCAGGTCCGCCCCGACGAGGCGTATCTCGTCGTCGACGCGATGATCGGCCAGGAAGCGGTGAACGTGTCGAAGGCGTTCAACGACGCGCTCGAACTGAACGCGGTGATTCTGACGAAGCTCGATGGCGATGCCCGCGGCGGGGCCGCACTTTCGATCAAGCACGTCACCGGCGTGCCGATCAAATTCATCGGCGTCGGCGAGAAAATCGACAAGCTCGAAGAGTTTCACCCGGAGCGCATGGCGGGGCGAATCCTCGGCCAAGGCGACATGATGGGCGTGGTCGAAAAGATCGCGTCGATTCAGCAACAGATGTCGCAAGAGGATCTTCAAAAGCAGAAAGAAAAGCTCTCGAAGGGCACGTTCACGATCAACGACTTCCGCAAGCAGTTCGAGCAATTTGCAGCACTCGGCATGAAAGACCTCATCGGCAAGATGCCGGGAATGTCCGAGATGATCCCCGAGGGGGAAGACCCCGAAGCCACACTGAAACGGGTGCAGGGCATCATCGATTCGATGACGAAGAAAGAGCGTGCCGACCCCGATATTATCGACATCAATCGACGGCGTCGCATCGCCACCGGAGCCGGGGTACAACCGCAAGAAATTAAAGCGTTTCTGCAACAGTTCGACCAAGTCCGGCTATTGATGAAGCAGATGTCCGAAATGTCGATGTTCCAGCGAATGAAAATGATGGCCGGGATGGGAAAGAGCGGCGCGTACGCACCCGGCGGCATGAATAACATGAAGCTGAAAGGCGACACCGGCCACCGCAAGAGCGCGAAAGAACGCGCCGAGGATCGCAAAAAGAAAAAGAAGCGGTAAGCGTCGTACTCCCGCCTGGCTCGTTCTGAGGTCGCAGCATGTTGTCGAAGCGAATTGCGCTTTTCTTGACCACAATCACGTTCGCCGCATCTTCGCGCGCGGCTGACCCGAAGATCGAGTTTTTCGAGAATAAGATTCGGCCCATACTCGTCAGTTGCCAGAGTTGCCACAACGCGACGAAAGAGAAAGGCGGGCTGCGGCTCGCCTCGCGCGGCGAATTGCTGAAAGGCGGTGACACGGGGCCGTCACTCGATGTCGCGAACTTCGAGAAGAGCCTGCTGTTGCAAGTCGTGCAGTACGATGGCGACATCAAAATGCCGCCGAAAGGCAAGCTCCCCGACGCACAAATTGCCGAACTAAAAGCGTGGGTAAAAGCCGGTGCGGTATGGCCCGAAGATCGTGTGGTTGCAGCGAGCATCACCAAAGAAATGGATGTGCGAACTCTCGCAGCGGGGCATTGGTCGTTCCGCCCGATTGCGAATCCTGCGGTGCCGCTTGCGAATATCGCGAATCCGATCGATTCGTTTTTGCGAGCGAAACTCGACGCAGCCGGGTTGAAGCCCGCATCACCTGCGACCAAACGAACGCTGATTCGCCGGCTTACGTTCGACCTCATCGGCTTGCCACCAACACCTGCGGAGATCGATGCGTTCCTCGCGGATGACACGCCGACCGCGTACGAAGCGTGCGTCGATCGGCTGTTGGCGTCGCCGCATTACGGCGAACGTTGGGGCCGCCACTGGCTCGATCTCACGCGGTATGCCGAGACGATGGGCCACGAGTTCGATTTTGAAATCGCCGACGCTTGGCGGTACCGCGACTACGCAATCCGCGCGTTCAACACCGACTTGCCGTACGACCAATTCGTACGCGAACAAATTGCGGGCGACCGACTGACACCGCGTTGGCACCCGACCGAACGCACCAACGAAGCCCTCGTCGCCACCGGCTTCTGGCACCTCGGCGAAGGCAAGCATTCGCCCGTCGACGTACGCCAGGAACAAGCCGACCGCATCGATAACATGATCGATGTCTTCGGCAAAACCTTCCTCGGTTTGACGATCGCGTGTGCGCGTTGCCACGATCACAAATTCGACCCGCTCCCCACCCGCGACTATTACGCGCTCTACGGCATCCTCAGCAGTTCGCGTTACCAACACGCCTTCATCGACGACCCGGCGAAGATCGATTCGCTTCTAGACAAGCTCAAAACGGCTCGCGGTGAAGTGAGCGAACCATCGACTGCGGAAGTGGCACCGTCGAAAGAGTACGCGAACTGGCTCGCGAATTCGCGTTCGTTCGAGTCGTTCGGTACAGACTGGAACCTGCGTTGGCCCACGACGGGACACGCTTTCCGCCTGACGGATCGCGCGCCACATAGCGGTCGCGAATCGTCCCTATTGCGTGGCACGCTGCGTTCGCCGACGTTCAAAATCGACTCGCGTTTCGTCTCGGTCCGCGTCGCCGGTCGCCATTCGCGCATCAATCTGATTCTCGACAACTTCCAACTCATCCAAGATCCGATCTACGGCGGTCTGCGAAAAGGCATCGACCACGGCGAAGACTATCAGTGGGTCGTCTTCGATCTCGGCATGTGGCCGAACCACAACGCCTACCTCGAACTGATCGACGACGAGAAAGGATACCTTTCAATTCTCGAAGCGCGATTCAGCGACAGCCCACCGCCAGCCGCCCCGAAACGACTCGCGACGTTACCGAAAGCGCTGCCAGAACTCGAAGCGAAACTCGCCGAGGTTCGCCGTAGCCCGGCGATGGCCGACGGCACCGGATTGAACGAGCGCGTCTTCGTTCGCGGCAACCATAAAGCGCCCGGCATCGTGGCCGAACGCTGCAATTTGGAACTGTTCCGCAAGCCCGATGCGAAGTCCCCACCCCTGGGCAGCGGGCGGCTCGAACTCGCGAACGAAGTGACCACGCTCGCGAATCCGCTGTTCGCGCGCGTGTACGTCAATCGCGTTTGGCACCGCCACTTCGGCGTTGGCCTCGTGCCATCGACCGACGACTTCGGCAAACAGGGACAGACACCGAGCCACCCGGAACTTCTCGACTGGCTCGCGACGACATTCGCGAACGATGGCTGGTCCACGAAGCGGCTACACAAACGCATCTTGCTCAGCGATGCCTACCGGATGTCATCGCAACCCTACTCGGAAACGGCGGCGAAGGCGGCGACCGTCGATCCGCAAAATCGCCTTCTGCACAAGGCAAATGTGCAACGCCTCGAAGCCGAGGCGATTCGCGACACGATGTTGGCGGTATCGGGGCAACTGGATCGCAAGATGGGCGGGCCGAGCGTGATGCCGTACTTGACCGAGCATATGATCGGCCGCGGCCGACCGGGCAGTTCGGGGCCGCTCGATGGTAGCGGGCGTCGGAGTATCTACATGGGCGTGCGTCGCAATTTCCTGAATCCGCTGTTCGTGGCGTTCGATTACCCGACGCCATTTACGACCATCGGCCGACGTGGCACTTCAAACGTGCCCGCACAGGCGCTCGTGTTGCTCAACAACCCGTTCGCGATTCAGCAGGCGGAGATTTGGTCGAAAGCCACAGCGATTTCGCCAGAAGAGCGAGTGCGGAAAATGTATATCACCGCGTTTGGCCGCACCGCAACCGATGCGGAACTTTCGGCGGCACTCGCGTTCGTTGCCGAACAGACGAAGGAATCGAGCGTGAAAGAAGCCTGGGCCGACTTCGCGCACACGCTGTTCAACGCGAAGGAATTTCTGTTCGTCGAGTGATTCATTCCACGAGTCGCGGATTCGCCCAGTTCACATCGGCGCGAACGTCGCCACCTGGGCCGAAATCGACTTCCAGCGTCAGGCGTTTGGCCTTCGCAATATCCACCCGCACGTGTACCGCATTTTGCGTGACGGCTTTCATCTCGCGCACTTCGCCATCGACGAGAATGCGAATGGTTGCCGAACCGCGTGGACCGGTGATCGGGTCGAGGCCGATGGTGGCGTCGAAGCGGCGAAACTTGCCATCGAGAGCGTACGTTCGCACGGCGTGCGGGTGGGTGCCGAAGCCACGGTCGAACGTGCTGATGCCGTCGGCGGTCTTCAGCCGAAGCGGTCGATCCTTAGCGCTGCGGTTCGTCGCCCATGGCCACGTCACTTCGCCGAACGGTTTTAGTTTCTCGGTTAATGGCCGCAATTCGGTGAGGTCGATTACCTTCGGGTTCATGCCATCGAGCGCGACGACTTCACCGAGCAGCACTTCGATTTTCGCACCGAAAACTGTCGTGCCGCGCAGTGTCGTCGCATCGGCGGTGATTGCGGTCAGCGTGAATCGCGAGCCGTTGGCAGCGATCAATCGGGCGGTCCGCCCCTTCGGTTTGCGTGCCACCGTCAAGCTCGGGTTGAGAGCGACGGCGGCGATACTACTCGCTTCAAACGCGACCGATTTCCCGTTTACTAACAGCTTCAGCGATCCACCATCGCCGAGTCGTTCGATGTCGCCGATCTGCACGTCGCCGTTGCGCAAAAGCACGCAATCTTTTTTTCGCTCCGCAGGTAGCCACGGGTAGCGGTCCGGAAACGCCGACAGATCGCTGGGGATCGGCGTGTACCAGATTACTTGCGCAAAACCGAACGGCACGCGCCATTCCGCAGTGCCTCGCAATCGCACGGCCGTGTCGTCGCCACCAATGATTTCGCCGCTGATACGGTCGCCATTCGCAAGGATCACGCCACTGCGTATGGGGTAGCTCGGGCGCGTCATTTTATGTTGCTGAATCGACAAGACATCGGCTGCCGGTATCGTTGCGATTGGGTCGCGAAAGTGGACCGCCCCCGTCGCGTCGATGCGGTCGATGATGCCCGTGCGTTCGCCGTCCGCGATCGTATCCACGACGAACGCCGGGGCCGAAGGCGGCGCGAATGCAACGAGATGCATAACGAGTGCGAGTATCATTGTCTACTTCTTCGCCTTGCGTTGCGCGGGTGTGGGTGGGACGACTTCGATGATATCTTGCTCGAAACCATCCGGATTACCACTCGGATTCTGGTGAATGAGCTGGCGTTTTCCACCGTCGTCAATGCGGTCCGGTCCCGTGCTCCAGAGTATCGCCTGTCCGGGTAATATCTCCCGCCGTTCGCGCGGCTTGTCGCTAGGGAAGGCGAGGTTCCGTTCGTATTTTCTTCGCCCGTCGCCAACGGGTAGCTCGATTACACCCATCATCGTTCCGCCGCCCGACTCAAAGCCGAAACCGTTTTCCTCGTAGAGCGGTTCGAGTGGCCACTGCACGATGCCACCGACCACCGCTGCAACCGCACACAAGTCTACCGTTTGCGTTCCGTTCTCGGAAATGCCGGGGATTTTTTCGATCAACGGCGACCGCCCCTGTGCGAGTACTCCGCCACCGATTGCCATATGAGCGTGCCACTCCTCCTCCATCGCGATTTCAAAACCGGGAAGACGTTGCGTACTGAAATCGCGTTGCGATTCGAAGTCCCCCTCGATCGTCTCTCCAGCCGAGATGCGATACCGGATCGGCTTGCCATCGAACGGGTCGAGCGGCACGGCGGGCAGATACTTCGGCACGAGCGCATCGAGAGTCGGCGGCAACGAGCCGACCTCCGCCCGGTACAAGCATACCGCCGCCTTGGTTGTTTGCATTCGCGCACGGGTGACGACGAGCGAGCTACTGGTCACGCCGTAGGGCGGACGGGCACCGAGTTCTTCGAGGAAGTTATCGCCGGTGAAACGCGCCATCTCGGATATGCGAACCAACTGATTTTTGTTGTCGTTCCCTAAGCCGATGATGCGATGCAGCCGTTCGCGTTCCCACGGCACCACCCACGAAAACGAGAGCAGGTTCGCTTCGAGTTCGGCACGCGCCGCAACGGGTGATTTTTCGCTCGAGCGATTCGCTGGATGCATTCGGTCGATCAGAGTTTGCTTGAGCCACTGGCTGGGCGCATTGAACGTGTTGCGGGCGATCATACGTTCGACGGTGAACATTTCCATCGATTCGGGCGGTCGCGTTGCCGTGTGGTGATCGAGCACCGCGATCAACTTTCGCAGTAGATCCGGGCGACCGTCGAGCCGTTCGAGCCAACCACTGACCGACTCTAACGCATTGGCTTCCCCTGAGATGCTGATGAGGTGGCAGATCGTGGGTTGCTGCGTTCGTGCGTTGCGTGTGATGGCGAGTGCCGTTTCGAGGCAGGTGAGGTATACCTCGGGGTCGCCTGCCATCTGTTTCTGATATCCGCGAGCGAGCAAATAGACGATCACTTGGCGCGAGTCGGACATATCGCGAAACGGAGTCGTGTAAATCAAGCCACGCGGGTTCTCGATAGGTCCGAGCGGCTTCTTGACAATTTCGCGGGCTACGATGTCCCAGTCGTTCGCGAATTGTTTATCCATCCACGCTTCGAGGTCCGGTCGGTTCGCGGGCCAACCGTATTTCAACACGTGATGAATTTGGGGCTGAAACGGCAGGGGAATTTGTCCATTTTGGTTGTCCTCATGTTGTGGAAACAACGGGCGATCCGGTTGGCCAAAGTGATTGCTTTCCCGATACAGCGAGACAACTCGACGGTAGGCGCGGCCGCCGTCTTCGCTGTCGAGTTGCGGGACGGTGGCCGCGAACCGGATGTCGTCGTCGGCTTCGGGCAACAACGGGACTTCGATCGCACGGTACAAGACCGCGAACGCGGTGAAAGCAATCATCGCTGCGCCGACGCTACCGAGCGCGACGAGTGGCTTTCGCGTACCGAGCCGATCCGATGCCCACGCCCGCATGAGAAACCGTGCGGAGAACAGTGCGAGTAACGGCACGATGAATAACTGCCAGAAGTGAACGCCACCCGTGAGCAGCGATGGCAGCCAGAGTAGCGCGAGCGGCCCGCCCACCAGAAATCCAACGCCGACGGCCACGACGGTTTTGCGAAACAGCAGCCCCGATACCAGCCCGAACGCGTAACCGTGCAACATAAACATCAGCAGGAAATAAACGAGCGACCAACCATCGACGGTGAATAATCCACTCCGCAACACCCCGCCTGCGCGTTCGCTGCGATCTTCCAGCGCATATCGCAAAATGCTGGGAAGCACGACTGCGAACGACCAAGCCAACGTGACCGCGAACCCGCTCGCGATCTTGGCGAACCAGAGTCGCCCCGTGGGGATGCGTCGCTCGCCCCAATAGGCCCACGAGCCAGCAGTTTGTTCGTCCGACCAACCGAGTACGGCGGCAATCACCCCGGCGAACAGCGTGGCCGACGGCCAAATGAACAACATCGGCACATCGGGGTGTAATGCCAGCGTACCGACCGCTAGGCTGAGAATCGAGCCGATTATCAGCGGCCACCGCATCTGGCGGAATGCCAACCAGGCGAGGGCACGAAACCCAAAACCGAGCCGACGCTCGACCGCACGGCGTGCGGATTTCTTCGCCGTACCGATCAGCCCCGGCGTCAGATCCAATGCAATTCGCAAGCGGTCCGGGCGCGTAAACACCGCGTACGACATCACGATCGGAATGAGGATTTGCAAGTACGCGCTGGCGTGGAGCGGCAAGTCCATCGATTCTTGTTCGGAACGGTTCGCTAGTCCCATGGATAGGAACACCACCGTAACGAACGGAAACACGAACAGCCCCACAAGCGTGGCGAACACTAATCCGAGGCCGCACGCGGCGAGCGTCGAATTCGAGAAAGAGGAGCCGAACGCACCCCAACCGAACGCACCGACCGCAAGCACCAACCCCCAGAACACCCACATCATTTGCAATCGCCCACTGCCGAAGACACCTGCGAATAACGCCGCCATTAATAGTGCAATCGCCACGATCACAACGAGTACGAACCCTGCGATTATCTTCGCCCGCCACACGCGCCAGCGGTTCGCGGGGAGTTGTTCGAGGAAATGGAATGTGTCGTTTTCCCGTTCGCCTGCAAACAACGCCCCGCCGATTACGATGCCGGCCGTGAGGACGATCGCCATCGCGGTCAATCGCGGTGCATTCGATAACGAACGGAGACTCAACGCGCTATCATCGGCATTGCTCGTACCACCGAACACCGCCGTCGCTGCGATGATTCCGCTGCCCATCAGAACGAGTGCGATCAGGATCGCGCCTTGTTCGCGGATTTCTTTCCAAAGTACGGCACGGGTCATGGCTACACCCCTTCTTCGTACAGTTCGTTTTCCAGTTCTTCGCCCGTTCGCAACCGCACCGGCGATGGCTTCCGTCGCGTGTCGGCCTTTGCCATCAGTGCCGCATACACGTCTTCCAGATTCACGGCGGCTTCTTCGGCGTCGGTCAAATCTTCGCGGTTGAGGAACGTACCCAAGGCGTCGGGGTCGGGGTTTTGCAACAGCACCTGCATGAACTTCCCGACCCGCTTCGTTTGCAACACTTTGCCGATCGACGAGAGATCGGGCATCGTGCCCGACGCTCGAAATTCGACGCGACGAAAGTTTTTACGCAGATCGTCGAGCGGGGCCGCGAGCGACACCATGCCATCTTGTACGAACGCAGCATGGGACGCGAAGCGTTCGAGTTCGGAAATCGAGTGGCTCGAAATGAGGATGGTTCGGCCCTCCGCCGCAAGTTCGACGAGACTCGAAAGGAACTCGCGGCGCGTGAGCAAGTCGAGGCCCGATGTCGGTTCGTCGAGCAAAAGAACTTGCGGATCGGCCGCCAGCGCGAGCGCCAAGCCGACGCGCGCGTAACCGCCCTTCGACATCTCTTTCAGTCGCTTCGATGGGTCGAGTGCCAGCTTTTCGACCCAAGCGGAATAAAGTTCGCCGAAGCCGGCGCGGTGAAACGATGCCGTGAACCAGCCGATTTCGGCGACGGTCATCCAGTCGTAGAATCGCGGTTTTTCGGGGACGTAGCCGACGCGGTGACGGAGTTCGTAAGCGCGCGACCAGCAGTTCAGCCCGAGGATTTCCGCGTGGCCCGAATGCGGTTGCACCAACCCCGTGAGGACTTTCATCGTCGTCGATTTGCCCGCGCCGTTCTCGCCGAGGAGCGCGAACACGGAGCCTTTCGGCACGGTGAGCGAAAGCCCGTTGACTGCGGGCTTCCCGCGATACCGCACCAGCAATTTCTCGATGACTATCGCATCGCCGTCGATCATGGCTGCCCTTTCGCGTACGGGAATTACTTGGTTTGGCCGTTGCGGGTGGAGTTCAACCGCGGCCATTCGTCTTCGACCATTTTGCAAACGTCGACTGCCGACAACCCCGCGGAAGCCGCCTCGCGCAGTGCCTCGCGCAGCCGAAGCAAGACGATGGCACGCCGTCGTTCGCGGCAACGCTTCGGCCCCTCGGAGGTAATTTCCATACCCAGCCCACGCTTGGTTTCGAGGATTCCCGCCCGTTCGAGTTCTTGATAGGCACGCACGACGGTGTTCGGATTCACGACGAGTTCCGCTGCCAGATCGCGAACGCTCGGCACCATCTCACCGGGGCTGAGGTCGCTCGCCGCCACGGCAAATACGATCTGCCCGATGATCTGTTCGTAAATAGGAACCGGGGATTCCGGTCGCACGCGGATGGTCATCGCACTCGCACACAGAGTGTTGGTGTATCAGTTGACTAGTACGGTAACACCAGTCGATAGATCGCGTCAAGCAAAAACTAATCATTTTCCCTCCGACGAGTTCCGCGTCACCTTCGCCCGAATCGCGATCTACGACAGATACCGTTGACACGATTGGAAACCGCGTTATAAGACGTGACGCAATCGGCGAATTGGGAGCGGCGAATGTCCGACGAGGTGACCCCGGTATCGGTGTTGATGGGGGAAATCCGCAGGTTTGCGGAGGTCCGGGGCTGGGAGCCTTACCACTCGCCGAAGAATCTGGTGATGGCGCTCGCGAGTGAAGTGGGCGAGCTTTGCGATTTGTTTCGCTGGCTGACACCGGAAGAATCGCGAGAGATCGTTCGCGACCCCGCCCGTCGCAAGGCGGTGGCGGATGAGATCGCCGACGTGGCGAATATCGTGCTGCTGTTGAGTATGCACACGGGGATCGACCTGACGACCGCGATTCGCGAAAAGATGGTCGACAACGCGAAGAAGTATCCCGCGCCGGTGGCCGATGCGGAGATGGGTTTGCCGAGCTGAGTGGGAGTTCTCAGCAACCGGTATCGTTCTTGGGGAAGAGCGGCATCGGCGTTCCTATTTGCCTTGTTTCGTAGGGGGGCGGTATCATGCGCATTCGACCGATTTGGGTCTTGGTTCCGTCCTTCGCCGCAGCCGGCGTCTTCACGTACTCCGTCGTATCCGCACAAGAAATACCGCCGCCATTCGGGTATTACCCGCCGAAGGTTTCCCCATCGACTTCCACGAACGGACAAGGCCCCACGTACATTCGACCGCTGAACGGGCCGGGCCAAAACTCGTACCCCGCACCGCCCGCCGGCACGGCAGACTACGGCTCCGCGTTGCCCGCACCAACGGTGACTTACCCCGACGCGGCAACGGGTCGAACGAAGCTCACGCAACCCGTTACGGCTGGCCCCACAGGTAAAACCGCACCGACGGTTCGCCTCGCTTCGGCAACCGAACCCGTCGCGAATGTGCCTTCGCCGAAGTTTAACGTCGAGCCGCCCGCACCGACGCTCAAGATGATCCCGCCCGACGCGAACCTCGCACCGCGAGTTCCGTCACCGACGTTCGGTACGCCACTGCCACCACCGAAGTTGACGGTCGAATCGTCGATGCCGCCCGAACCCAAACCACTCCCATTGACGGCACCGATCCAATACGGGCCAACGCCATTGATCCCGGTTTTGACGGCACCACCCGTCATTTCGGTCGTGACGCCGCCCACGTTGACGCCGCCGAGTGTGCCGAGCGGACCGGCGATGCTCATGCCGGTGCCGAGCATGGCCGCCGAGCCGCTGGAAGCCAAAGCACCGACCATTCGCAGCGCAGCCAGCCCGTTTCCGACGACGCCGCAATCGGCCAAGAGTTCGCCGACGATCGGCCTCGAAGTGATCGCACCGGAGACGATCGGCGTCGGACAAAATCTGACGTACGAACTGGTCGTCCGCAACACGGGAACCACCTCCGTAGCGAATGTCCGCGTCGAGGAAGAGATCTCGGCGGGCGCAAAATTCGTATCGAGTGACCCGAGCAGCGAGCGTTCCGGCGAGCGCCTCACGTGGACGCTCGGCGACATCGATGCGGGCGGCGAAAAACGGATCAAGATTACGGTCAAGCCTGCCGATGAAGGCGAAGTCCGCAGTCGTGCGATCGCCACGTTCACGACGGCAACGGAAGCGCGCGTCAAAGTCACGCGGCCTAAAATTGGCCTTTCCGTCAAGGGAATCGAATCGGCTCGCGTCGGCGATGAAGTCGCTTTCCAGATCCGCATCGCGAACACCGGAACGGGCACCGCCGCGAAGTTGATGCTTCAAGCGAAATTGTCCGACGGGTTGCACCACCCCCAAGGTGGCGTGATCGAAGCCGAGATTTTGAACCTGACCGCAGGGGAATCGAAAACGATTACCCTCCGCGCACTCGCCACGAAAGCGGGAGCGCATTCTTGCTCGATCGTGGCATCGGCCGATGGGAACCCAGCGGAAACGACGCAAGCGACCACGACGGTCGTCGAACCGATTTTGCAAGCGAAACTGACCGGCCCTGCACGCTGCATGGTACGAGGGGAACCGGAGTTCAAAATCGACCTCGCAAACCCCGGCACGACGGCGACCGATCCGGTGCAAGTATGGGCTGTCGTTCCCGAAGGCTTCGAGTACATTCTGTCGAGCGACGGCGGAAACTATCAAGCCGCGAGCCGCACCGTGATGTGGAAACTCGCCGCGATGGGCACCGGCTCGACGAAATCGCTGACGATGAAACTGCGGGCGGCGGCAGCGACGGAAGCGACGATCAAGATTGTCGCGCAAGCGGCCACACCGGTTCCGAACGCGATGGAAACGAACGGCGTGATTCCGGCGGGCGGCCGTGGGGCGGGGCGGGTTCTCGAAGCCAAGGCGGAAACGTCGGTGAAAGCCGAAGGCGTCCCCGCGATCCGCTTCGAGGTCATCGACATCGAAGACCCCGTCGAAGCGGGTAAAGAAGCGATTTACGAAATCAAAGTGGTGAACCAAGGCACGGCGGCTTGCACGAATGTCATCGTCGCGGCCACGCTCGCCGAGGGTACCGCGGCAACCGGTGCAACGGGGCCGACGCAAGCACGCGGCCAGGGCCAGAGCATAAGCTTCGACGGGATCGCGTCGCTGGCACCGAAACAAGAAGTCACGTTCCGGGTTCGCGTCAAAGGCAACCTGGCGGGCGATTTGAAATTCAAAGTTCAGTTGACGTGCGACGAAATTCGCACGCCGATCGTGAAAGAAGAAAACACGCGATTCCTCAAGGAATAGCGATGCGATGGTCTGTCTCGACTCGTTTGGGGAAGCGAACGGGGCTGACCTTGAATGATGGGGAGTGAGAATGTTACTATCCGGCGGCACGACGGGGACACGTCGGAACAGGCCGCACGGAACGGAATTCATTGCCATCGGCGGAACTTGTCGGGAAGCACCGCGGCTGGCAGGGGGAGGGAGTCCGTTTATGAACGCGACGCGAACGATGCCATTAGTTGAGACCGTTAAAATTCACATTCGCTGGATGATTCGCCGCGATATGGCGGACGTTCTGAAGGCGGAGCAGGAGAGCTTCGATTATGCTTGGACGGAAGACGATTTCCTCCGATGCCTTCGCCAGCGAAACTGCATCGGCATGGTTGCAGAGAATAAAGAGCGCGTCATCGGCTTTATGATCTACGAACTGCACAAGAACCGGTTGCACGTGCTGAACTTCGCGGTGGCCCCGAATTTCCGGCGATCCGGAATCGGCTGCCAGATGGTAGGGAAGCTGATCGGTAAACTTTCCAGCCATCGACGGTCGAAGATTACGCTGGCCGTGCGCGAGCGAAACCTCATCGCGCAATTGTTCTTCCGGCATCAGGACTTCAAGGCGAAGCGGGTACTGCGGAAGTACTACGAAGACAGCGGCGAGGATGCGTTCCTGATGGAGTACCGCATCGACGACAACATCGAAGAAGCGATTGCACCGTTCAACCGGATCGCGCAGTTCGAAGAGAGTTGAACGGCTGGCACACGGTGAAATCGAAATCTCCAAAAACGGCCCGGTCGGGAGTACGATGCGTGCGACCGAACGGGCCGATTGTATAAGCAGGCTTGTTTTGTAGTGGGAAATTGGATCGGACCGAGTGTGGGAGAGCAATCATGAACGCAATGGGGAACCGGACGATGCGACGGGTATTGGCGGCGTTCGTCGCGGTGGCGCTCGTCGGTTTCACCGTACTCGGTCGGAATCGGTTGGCGTACGCAGACCCTGTGCCCGTGATTGTTTTGCCATCGGCACGAAATGCCGAGCCGCGGATCGACACCGCAATTATCCAGTCGCGGGCCGTCGTTCCGCCATTGCCCGCTCCGCCGATCATTCGCGCCGACGCGATCCCGAATCGTGCATCCGACTTGGCATTTCCCGCGCTGAAAGTACCCGAAGTACTCGCGCCGTTACCCGCACCGCCCGTGAAGAAAGCGGTGGAATTATGGCCGGTCAAGAAGCCCGAATTACTACCGCCACCGCTGGAAATCGTGCCGATCCCCGTGCCGGTGCCAATTCGTACGGAACCAGTCGTGCCCGTTTTGATCCCTGCGCCGATCATCGCGCCGCCCACGATTTCGTCTGCTAAAGAGAATCAAAATAAGCCACAGGCATACGCTCCCACGGTGTGGGGAGAAAGTGCGGAGCCAAAAAAGAAACCAGCAGTGGTTCGGGAACGATCAACGCCCGAACTTCCGGCGTTGTTCGAACCGACGCAACCCTCGTTGCCGAAGAATCCGCTGCCACTCGTCGAACCGACAATCCTCCCGCCGCCCAATTACTCCTTGCAATTGACAAAACCATCGCATATCCTCAAGCCAATGGAGTCAGTTGCTCCATTCGTTGCGATGCCCACGGCGCAAGTGGTCGAAACGGCACCCGCGCCGAAGCCGATTGTCGAGCCTGCGCCCGAAGTATCGAACACCAAGATTGCACCTGGAGAATTCATCATGCCATTGTCACTTCGCAGAATTGCACTGTCGACGATCGTGGGAGCCACGCTGATGGTCGCCCCGGTGTTTGCCGACAACCTCGACAAAAAAGACGACACCACGAAGCAAGAATTCGCGAAAACCAACGCGCTGATCGCCGAGATGAAACGCGATCTGGCAGACCTGAAAGCCAAGGAACTCGCGAGCATCAAAAAGGAAATCGATGCGCTCAAGGAATCGAACAAACAAACGCAGATTTTCCTCGAAGGTGGCAGCGACAAAGGCTCTGCAACCGATGGCCTTCTGAAGAAGATGACCCGCCTCGAAGAAACGCTCGCGGCTGTCGATAAAAAGCTTCAGTTGCTCGATACGAAACTGTCCGCAAGCACGCGAACCGCGAGTTCCTCGCCGGAGAGTGCGAAGGCGATCGTCGAGATGGGTAGCGTCAAGATCGTCAACGATTACGAAGTCGAAATCTCCATCGTTGTGAACGGCAAAGCGTTCCGCATCGATCCGAAAGAAACGAAGAACATCGACATTCCCGTCGGCTCGCTGAAGTACCAACTACTCGGGAGCGGTTCGTCCGAAACCACGCGAACGGTGAAAGACAAAGAAATTGTTACGCTCTGGGTTCACTAAACGCGAGCCGGGTGGTTCGTCGTTTCAGCATGTTTCAAAGCGAGGTTGCCGTTTTGGGCACGGTTCAAAACCCGGTTGCAGTTTTGCCAAATAAGACCACTAAAAATTTGGTTCCGGCGTGATTGGAATTGGGCGAAATCGGACGTAAG
>JAYVQG010000149.1:0-7980 GCA_043757025.1 Limnoglobus sp. | reverse complement strand
TTACGTCCGATTTCGCCCAATTCCAATCACGCCGGAACCAAATTTTTAGTGGTCTTATTTGGCAAAACTGCAACCGGGTTTTGAACCGTGCCCTTTTTTGGCAAAACTGCGACCGGGATTTGAACCAAACCAGATTCTGAGAGGAACTTGAGAAGAAATGCCCGATTCGATGAACGCCGGGTTGACAAAATTACCGATCTTTGCAATAACTACAAAACTTGGCCTCTTTTCGGTTCCGGCCCCACCAGCACAGATGCAAACCTGAGTTGGTGGGGTTTTTTCGTTTTGTACCATTCACTCGTCTCATTTCTCCGGTTTCGCTTGGGATTGCGGCGTGATGCGAAATGCGCTAACTTGTGGGCCAACTGAGAATTCTCTGCGAAGGAGTCGCATGTCACGGGCAATGGACGCCCCCAGTCGGATGGCCATCGCCGTTGCCGCTTTGGTGGCGCTGGTTCTGCGTGCCCCGCGTTTGGTACTAACGCTCGGGGCGGCGGCCATCGTAGGTTCGATTTGGCTATCGTACGCCAAACTCGAATACCACACGCAACGCAACGACCTTCTGAGTGCGGAAAAAGAATGCCAACAGCGATGGCAGAAATATCTGAATGCCTTCGGCGATGACGACGATATGATCGTGGTCGTCAAAGGGAACGATCGCAAACGGATGCGGGCGGCAGCGGACGATTTGGCAACCGAACTTCAGAAGCGATCCGATTTGTTCGACCGCGTCTTTCACAAAGTCGATCTGCGCCCACTCCACCCGAGATCGTTGCTGTACTTATCGCAAGACGACCTCGCGGCGATCGACAAACGCCTCGACGGAATGGCCCCGCTTCTCGGGCGATTTGGGGATGTCAGTTGGCAGGCACTTTCGTTGCAAGCACTTCTCGCGCAGGCGACCGTCGCCGCCGAGGGCAAACGAGCGGGGCAAGCACTATCCAAAGCGGACAACGACTTGCTCGCGCAACTCCCCGCGATTTTGCAACAAGCTTCGGTATCGTTGCAAAATCCGGCCGATTATCAGAATCCGTGGGCGGTGGGCGGGCGTCGCGATGAAGCCCGTACACTCACCGAGCCGCAGTATTTTTTCACGAACGATGGCGCACTTGCGCTGGTGTTAGCACGCCCCAAAAAAGCTCTTGAGTCGTTCACGCCTGCGAAGGAAGCGTGTGAAGCGGCACGAGCAATTATCGCCGATGTGCGCTGGAAATACCCCGGCCTGACGTTCGGCCTCACCGGCTTGCCCGTTCTCGAAACCGATGAGATGGTGGCCTCCGATGAAGACTCGACGTTCGTCTCGTGGCTCGCGCTAATCGGCGTGGCGCTGCTGTATCTCGTGGTCTATCGCGGGTTCCGCTATCCGTTACTCACCGTTGGTACGCTGTTGGCAGGGACTGCGTGGGCGCTCGGTTGGGCGACGCTGACTGTCGGCCACTTGAACATCCTTTCGTCGACGTTCGCGGTGATGATTATCGGCATGGGTGATTACGGCGTGCTCTGGGTGGCTCGCTACGATGAAGAACGTCGAATGGGACGAAGCCCGCACGATGCCGCAATGGAAACGGCACGCCATGCGGGGCCGAGTATCGTGACGGCGGCGGTCACGACATCGCTAGCGTTCTTTGCCACGATGGTGGCCGACTTCAAAGCCGTTGCGGAACTCGGCTGGATCGCGGGTTTCGGCGTACTGTTCTGTGCGCTCGCGTGTATCACCTTGCTACCGGCATGTATCGTTTTGCTCGAACGACGTTCCGCGAAACTCCACGTCAAAGACGATCCGAACATCCTCGCGTTTCCGGCGGCAGGGCGGCCGTTCTTTCCGTATTTATCGTCGCGGCCACGCTGGGTGTTGGGTATCGGTATCGGCATCGCGGTACTCTGTGCGGGGTTCGCGGGGCGAGTCACGTACGATTCGAATTTGCTGAACATGCAAGCCGACGGCCTCGACTCGGTGAACTGGGAACGCGAACTGATCGAACACGCCGCCGGTGCGACGTGGGATGCGCTGAGCATTGCGAAAAGCCGCGAAGAAGCGATCGCATTGCGAGCGAAGTACGAGGCACTTCCCGGCGTCGGTCGCGTCGTCGATGCCGTCGTGCTCGTGCCATCGGATCAAGATTGCAAACTGATAACCCTGGCTACGATCCAAGCGAAATTGTCGCGGTTGCCGAGCATGTTACCCGAACCGATGGCAACCGACCCGAGTCGCCTGCAACGGATGCTCGACCGCTACGCGGAATTGCAACCGGCGGCGATCCCCGCCACGATCCACTCGGCATTAACGCAGCCCACGGCAGACGTTCGCATTAAAGAATTCGACCGCCGACTAAAGGCCGACCTGCTCGCCGATCTGCGGTTGTTGAAGGAAGTCAGCCAGCCGAAGCCGATCGCGGCACACGAGTTGCCCGCGGAGTTTCGCGAACGCTACATCGGCAAGAACGGCGAATATCTCGTGCGTGCCTTCGCGAAAGAATCGCTGTGGGATTTCCCCGCACTCGAACGCTACACCGAGGCCGCGAAGACCGTCGATCCCGAAGCGACGGGAAAATCGTATCGCACGCTCGAAGGTTTACGACAGATGAAAAATGGCTTCGAGCGGGCCGGACTGTTCGCGATTATCGTGATCGTCATCGTGTTGTGGCTCGATCTGCGCGGGTTGCGGCCGCTGTTGTGCGGGCTGTTTCCGCTCGTCATCGGCATTGTGGCCACGCTCGGTGTTATGGGTTTCGCGGGCATCCCACTCAACCCCGCGAACCTGATTGCGCTACCGCTGATCGTCGGTGTCGGCGTCGATAATGGCGTACACGTACTCCACGATTACGCCGAGAAAGCTCCTGGAAAGCTGTATCGCCTCGGTGCGGCCACCGGTCGCGGCATCGCCGTTGCGGGACTGACGACGATCCTCGGTTTCGGCACGCTCATCCTCGCACGACACCGCGGCATGGCCAGCCTCGGCCTCGCGCTCACGCTCGGCGTTACATTTTGCATGATCGCCGCACTCGTGTTGTTGCCCGCGTTATTGCGATGGTTCGACGAACGCAAACTGCGAGCGCCCACAAAAGCAAAACTGGTGAACGTGCGGGAACGAATTGCGTCACTTCGATAGGATCAGTCGATAGGGAAACATCTTGCCACCGAGGTCGTGCATCTCGATGAGTGCGATAAAGTACGTGCCGTCCTTCGGTAATGTCAGCTTCAACATCGGGTCGGCGGTGCCATCCGCGTCGTCGTTTGAATCGATGATTCGCTTCTCGGAATCGTATACGGTCATCATCAGGTCGGCGGGTGAACCGAGTTTTGCGGCTTGCACTTCGATGCGAATCGTCTCGCCGGCTTTGCCGCGAAACTGATAGACGTCGCTATCTTGTACTCGATCGATGGTGCCATCCACGGTGGTGGGGCAGTCGATGAGTTGTGCCTTCTCGAATCCATCGTTAGGCTCTTTTTCGAGCGTGCGGTGAACGCCATCATCGACGGCAACTTTGGCGACGTTCGATTCGCCACCCGGCCCGATGACGCTGAACGACAAGGTCGCTCCGCCCAGTTCCTTCGCCGAGACGATCTCGATTTCCATTTCCGAATCGCCAATGCGCTCCGCCGGGAAGTTGTTCGGCACGCCGACTTTCTTGCCCTTGGCAATAATTTTGCCACGCGATTTCGGTTCGTGAACGCGCAATTCCGTGACGGTATCGAGGTTCGCACCGCGGACCGTGAACTTCGTCGTTTCGCCGGGCGTGATGCAGAGCGGCATCGCAACTGTCAACTTCGGCGCAGGTGGTTTTTTATCCTGAGCGATCGCCATCGCCGCGAGAAGGAACGCGACGGCGATTGGCAAAAAACGATTCACGATGAGGCCCCGAAAAAGTTACGCGAACAGTTCCTGAACGGTTTCGCCTGAGTCCAAAATTTCGATGGGCCGACCGTCGGGCGTGACGAGTTGTTTGCGCGGGTCGATGCCCATCGAGTCGAGGATCGTGTACGCGACATCGGCGGGCGAGACGGGGCGTTGGGCGGGGTAACCGCCGTACTTGTCGGTCTTGCCGAGCACCAGGCCCGGCTTCGTACCGGCCCCGAAGAACAGCATCGAGGCGGCTTGGCCCCAGTGATCGCGGCCGGCATCTTTGTTGACCTTCGGCGAGCGACCGAACTCGCCCATCACGACGACGAGCGTATCTTTGTTCAACCCGCGAGAGTGCATGTCTTCGACGAGTGCCGAGACGCTGCGGTCGAACTCCGGTAGCTTCTTGTCGAGGCTCTCGAAAATCTTCCCGTGGTGGTCCCATCCGCCGTAGTTGACGGTGACGAACCGCACGCCCGATTCGATGAGACGCCGTGCCATCAGCATCGATTGCCCCGGCGTGGTGCGGCCGTAGCGGTCGCGGAGTTTGTCGCTCTCGGCGGTGATGTCGAACGCTTTCTTCGCCTCGGTGGAAAGCAGCATCGCGGCCGCACGTTGCTGAAATTCATCGTACGTGGCGATCTGGTCGTTCCCTTGAATCTTGCTCGCTAAACCATCGACGGTTTTCAACAGCGTCTCGCGCCGGACGGCCCGCTTCGACGATTGATCGCCGTTCGGCGAAACGTCTTGCACTTTGTAATTCGCCTCGTTCGGATCGCCCGCTTTGAACGACTCGAACCGCCCGCCGAGGAACGCCGACTTGCCGAGTTCCCACGTGAACGATGGGTTGCGTGGCACCGCCACATATGGCGGCAATGTGCCTTGAAAACCAGACTCGTGTGCCACGACCGCACCGATGGCCGGGTAGTCGCCGAACGGCGTGCCGAACCGCCCGGAGAGTACCCAGTTCGTTGCCGTTTCGTGGTGGTCGTTGTTGTGCGAGCACGAGCGTACCAGTGCGATTTTGTCCATGACGTTCGCCATCATCGGCAGCTTCTCGCCGACGTTCAAGCCGGGAACGCGCGTGGCAATCGCCTTATATTTGCCGCGAATTTCTTCGGCAGCATCCGGCTTCGGATCGAAGGTATCGTGATGGGACATCCCGCCACCGAGGTAGACGAGGATGACCGACTTCGCGCGGGAGTTCGCCTTGCCCGCCGCTTCGGACTTCAACACCGAGGCCAACGACACGCCCAACCCTGCGAGGCCACCCACCCGCAGAAAGTCGCGACGATTCGCGGTCAGTCGTACATCGAGCATGACGGATCCCTTGGAGTGTTCGTTAGCGGTTGAACGCGAATTCTTTCGAGTTCAGCAGTGCCCAGAATAGATCGGTGAACACGTCGGCGCGGTTGTCGCCGGTGGCCAGTAACCCGCGAACCGTCTGGATTTCGCGATCTTGCGGCAACCGCGACAGCGTTCGCAGGTACATCTCGTTCATCAATTGCATATCGTCTTTTTGCGAGACGAGCGTTTTCTGGAGCCAGCCATCGCCCGCCGATAATTTACCCAAGACGCCTTGGCCGTTTTGCAGGTGCAATAGCTGGGGCATCGTTACGTCGCCGGTGCGTTCGCAGGCGCAGGCGGTCACACGCTCGGATCGGCCGAACAGCCGCAGGAAGTACGATTGCGTACCGGGGTCGGGGACTTGCACGGCACGTACGCCACGCGGGTAACCGTCGAAGACTTCGCTGACATTCGTGGCATCCGAGATGGCATCGAGCAGCACCTCGGCAGGCAAACGGCGTGCGTAATAGTGCGAATAAAATCGCGTGTCGGTTTCGTTCGTGGCCCGCGTTGAGGAACTGAGTTGGTACGTTCGCGAATTCAAAATGATGCGCATGAGGTGCCGCAGGTCGAACTTTTTCGCGACGAACTCGGTCTTGAGTGCCTTCCACAATGCGGGCACCGTGGGCGGATTCGTCGCACGCAGGTCGTCGACCGGTTCGACCAGCCCGACGCCGAGGTAATGCCGCCAGACGCGGTTGACCATCGCCCCCGCGAAGAACTCGTTGCTCGGGTTCGCGATCCACTCGGCGAGGTGTTGTCGCGGGTCGGCCGTGATGGCGATTGTGGGCTTCGTGCGGTCGAGGGGTTGCGGTTTCAGGAAGGCATTCGTGCGTGGCTGACTGACGCCGATCGGTCGTTTGTTTTCGTTGTCGTCGGGGTGTGCCACTCGGAGTTGCGTCGCGCCACTTTTGGAGTCTTTGCGGTCGAGTTTCACCCGGCTGAAGAACGCGGCAAAGTGGTAGAAATCGTCTTGCGTATAGCGTTCGAGCGGGTGATTGTGGCACTTCGCACAGCCGATCCGCGTACCCAAAAATGCCTGGGCGACCGACTCGCCGACTTCGGATTGTTCGCCGTGCCGATGCTCGCCGACGGTAACGAGGAAATAGCCGACGGCGGGGCTGGCGTTGATGTCGCCCTTCGCGGTGAGGACATCGCGGGCGATGGCATCCCACGGGCGATTCGCCATCACCTGGTGGCGGATCCAATCGTGGAATTGTCGCACGCCTTTGACGCCGCGCACGTCGTGATCGCGTTCGCGGCGATTTTGCAAAAGGTCGCTGAGTTGCAAGGTCCAGTAATCGGTAAACTCGGACCGCAACAGCACGTCATCGATCATCGCTTCGCGCTTCTTCGGCGACGGATCGGCCACGAACGCCGTCACTTCGGCGGGCTTCGGCAGGCAACCACACGCATCGAGGAACAGCCGCCGAATGAACTCGTCGTCGCTGCACAAATCCGATGGCTCGATCTTGAGTTCGGCCAGTTTCGCGAACACCGCATCGTCGACGAAGTTGTTTTTAATCGCAAATCGCTTGCTGTCGATTTCGCGTGGGAACGGCGTCACGAATGTAGCCACCGAGACTTCCGTCAGGAACATCGCCCGTACCGCCGTGGCCCCGTGGCGAATCGACTTCACGGTACCTGCCGCGCTCACGGTCAGAAATGCGGCATCGTTGGAATCGAATTTCGTCAGCCAGGTGACATCGCGTTGCGTGCCATCGTCGAAAGTTGCCATCGCTTTGAGAGTGGCCGTGTCGCCGACCGCCATCGTCTGCGTTTCGGGCGTGAGTTTCAGTGCCGTAATCTTCGCTGATTTCGCATCGGGGCCGGGTGCGCCGTTTTTCAGCCAGTCGTGGAGCAGTTGATATTCGCGGCTCGTATTCGTGAAGATTCGCCCGCCTTCGTGCGGCGTCTGTGCCGATGCCTTGCGGAGTAACAAGCTCGCAGCCGGGTCGACCGAATCGAGGCGTCGCGCATCGTATTCCCTTGTCAGCCAGCGATAATCCTGATCGGGCGCGTAGCCGCGAAGCGACAATCGGAAGCCGTTCTGCCCCGAACCTTTGCCGTGGCAACTCCCTTGGTTGCAACCTGTTTTCGTCAGCAGCGGTACGATTTCATTTAAAAACGAAGGCGAATCGGCAGCGGTGGCGACACTTGCGAACGTGAAGAGTATCGCGATCGCAAAGTAGCGTGCGGCAATCATATGTGACCGATTGGCAGAAAACGGAATCAGGCAGGTAACTTAACAGTAGCCGTAGCATCGCACGTAAGCAAGCGAAAGGAAAGAAGTTTCGCCAGTGTTTCGCCTCTCATTATCGACGTAAGTCACAATTGCGGAGGCTCAAAAATCGGTTTTTTTCGTGTTTTTCGGTCCCAAAACGTCACTTTTTGATCGCGAATCGCTGATCCGTTTCGAGTTTTTTTGCCTGATCCTGAACCCGAGTCACGGGTTACGCCGATGACCCTCGAATCGACGCTCGCTGCAACTACCGACCGTTTTGCGTCACTTGGAGACCTTTTTGCGTCCGCGCGCGACCTTTCTGCGTCATTTATACTTCGAGCGGGGTGATTCGATACATTTTTGTTAGCCCGACGCGCAAGCGAGGGGAACCCGCGAGAAGGCATGACATCGCAGAAACGATAATAATCCCTCGCTTGCGCATTTTGAAGTTGCGCTATCTTGCAGATATGCCCAGGGGTACGACGAAGCGTCTAACCCTGGTCTGTCAGATTTAACCCCGTTGGGGTAAGAACTGGCTATGCATTTACCCCAACGGGGTTCGATCTTT
>JAYVQG010000148.1:0-2079 GCA_043757025.1 Limnoglobus sp. | reverse complement strand
CCACCAATTCCGTAGCCATAGCCACCCCTTCCCTGAAGTGCTCATTAACTTACAGAAAATGTCGAATACACGGAATAGATCTTGGACGGGTACTAAGTCCTATTTTGCGACGTGCGCGAACGTGAAGTGACGGGCCGTGGGCTTTCAGTTGGCGCACCCATACGAATTTGCGAAGTCAAAAAATCGCAGACGATCTGACGTAACCCGGAATTCGCGACGTGCACGAAGTGACGCAAAAGTGTCGCGAAATGACGCAAAAGTGTCGCGTCCGGTCGATTTTAGGGCGCGTCCGGTCGATTTTAGGGCGCATCCGGTCGATTTTTGACCGGGTCTTGCCGCGAGTGCCGAATCGATGGCCATCGACCTAACCTATACTGCGAGATCGAGATACGGCAATCCGCCCGTGAACACATCCGTGGTTTGCGATCAAAAAGGGGCATTTTCAGACGCGAAAATGGCAAAAACACGGTTTTTGAGCCTCGCGAATTCCGACTTACGTCGATTTTAATATCGCAAAATCATATCGACGGTGAAGCGGTAGCGGAACAGGTCTTTGTTGCCGAATAGTGGCAGTTCAAAAGCGGCACCGATCTGGGCGGCTTCAGTGATCTTGAACCGCCCGCCGAGTGCCCCCGTGACGAGGCTCGCCCCCTTCGATTGCCCGCCAAAGTTGATCAGATCCAGCCCTTCGCCGGTCCGGTTCGTCGAGTTGCCGTTCGAGGTGTACTGGAAGTAGTTCAACTCCGCCACCGGGTAGAAGCGGTGGCGATTGAACATGTCGAAGTCCAAGTGTGCACTGAGGTAAAAGTAGTCGCTGCGGGCTTTGTCGATGCTGAACGAGTAACCCGTTGTGGCGATGCCGTTGAGCGTACCGAAGTTGCGGAACTCGGTGAGCGTTTTCCCGCCGCTGAGGTACGGCACAACCGACAGTTTGCCCGTGTTCTGGGTCACGCCCGACGAGCCGAGCGGGATCTGGAAGATCGCACCGCCGGTGAGGATCGCGCCGAACTGCGGGTCGCGGTAGAAGGCGTATTTCGGCCCGAGCCAGAGTTCGGAGAAGCCGAACTTGCTGTCCAGTAAGGAACTTCCAGCCGGATTGACCGAAAGCGCACCGATCTTGTTCAACGTGACCGAGAAGCGTTCCGTGAACGCGATGCTGGCGCGACCGCCGAGGAACCAGAGGTTGCCGCCCTGAAACAGCGGTTGTGGCCCTGGAATTTGCTGGTAAATGAACAGCGGACGCACTTCGGTCAGCGAACGCGGATCTTCAAACAGAAACGGGTTCGAGATCGGCGACGCGAAGTTATCGAACGCATGGTCGCTGAATAGCCATTCTTTGCGGCGATCCGCACTGAACAAATCGATGAAACGGTCGCCGAACTTCTCTGCCGAGCGTTTGCGATCGCGATCCCGTTCCGGCGTGCGTCGGTCGAGGAAATCGTCGATATCGCTCGCATCGCGATTGTTGCGGCGCGGCGATTCGTCGCGTTCGATCGCGCGTGCAGGCACGATGGTCGCGTCTTTGGCCCGTCCGAGGCGTACGCCACGCGGTTTGTCTTCGCTGCGGCGTTCGGGAGGATTATCTTCGATGTCTGGCGAACGAGTGGGAACGAGCCTTGCGGGGCCTTCCAGAAGTGGCGGAAGGTCTTGCGCGTAAGCGAAAGAGGCAATGTGCGCAAGTGCGAGCGCGAACAGCCATCGCGTCGTGTTGCGCCCCATCGAACACCCTCCTTGGCTCTCGATTCAGACAACCATGCCCGAACGATTGCGACGACTCCGCATCGCATCAGAATCGTATTCGGCTTGCGGAATCCTCCCGCGTGAACGAAAATCGAAATCTCGTCGCCAAAATCGACGTAAGTCACAATTAGCAGCCGAAATGGTCGCGTCGCTTCGATTCAATCAAAAAGCCAAAAACACAATCGATACGGTCTACGGCGTCAGAGACAACTGGCGATTTCACAAGCTCCGCGAATCCGAATTCGGGCACGGTTCAAAACCCGGTTGCAGTTTTGCCAAATAAGACCACTAAAAATTTGGTTCCGGCGTGATTGGAATTGGGCGAAATCGGACGTAAGT
>JAYVQG010000147.1:0-2091 GCA_043757025.1 Limnoglobus sp. | reverse complement strand
ATTATTGAGAATGGCACGTAAAAAACGTGCCCCACATAATCGGGATTTTCGGTGGATGTGCTACCTAAAATCGCCGCGATTTGAACCATCCCCGTTTTTACCGTGCCATCGTCGAGAATGGCACGATTCCGGCCAGCCCGCAGCGCGAGCAAGGGGCTTCCGCCGACGGCAAACGTCCTTCCCTTGCTGGCTCGTCTGGCTAACAAAACCGTTTCTGCTGCGAGTTGTTTATACAAAGTCGTACAACACACATCAGTGGACGAAACTCACCCGAAAACGGGGCGGTCGTGTGATCGACGCATTTCAGACTCTCATCGAAAACCTTGCGAATGGCCTCGATGTCCCGATCTGGGACGTGAAAGCGGTCATTGCGATTACGCTCGTCAGTATCGTGTGCGGGTTGGTTGGCTCGCTCGTCGTCGGCAACCGCATGGCGTTCTTCAGCGATGCGATGGCGCACACGGCGTTCGCCGGGGCTGCGCTCGGCGTGCTGACCATCCTGATCTTAAATCCGCGTCTCACCGCTCTCGACAGTTCCCCGCTGCAATGGGTGATTCCCGTCGTAATGGTCGCGTTCGGGGCGATTACGGGTACGGCGATCGCGTTCTTCCGCGAACGCACGAGCTTGTCTGCCGATTCGCTCATCGGCGTGTTTTTCGCGCTCGCCGTCGGCTTCGGCGCTATGCTATTACCCGAACTCTCGAAGCGAGTGCGCTTCGACCCGGAACAATTCCTGTTCGGCTCGCCGGTGTATGCCACGCCGGCCGACCTGCTGTTCCTCTCGATTCTCACCATCGTTACCGTGGCGTTCTTAATGCTGCGTTTCAACTCGTTGATGTTCGCGAGTTTCAACCCGAGCTTGGCACGTTCGCGTCGGGTATCGGTGAGGTTGAACAATTACCTGTTCATCATCTTGCTCGCGCTCGTCGTAAATCTGTCGATCAAGGCGGTCGGCGTGTTGTTGATCAACGCGCTGCTCGTCGTACCTGCCGCTGCCGCCGCAAACTGCGCACGAAACTTACGCCAGATGTTCTTGCTCACGCTCAGCATCAACCTCGGTTGTGGCCTGATCGGCTATCGCATCAGCCAGTATGAAATTCCAATGGCCGACGGTCGTTCGATCCCACTCCGGCCATCGGGGACGATCATCATCCTCAGCGTCGCCTGTTTTTTCGCGACGTTCCTGTACGCCACGCTACGCGGTCGCAAAGCCGCACACGGCATCTCGTGCGAATGCTGAATAGTGCAACGCAGAGGCGAGCGGCGGGTGAAAGCCCACTGATCCTGCCAACTTCACACCAATAGATATGTTAAAGCGTCTGCCTCATCGAAACGTGGTTGTCTACGAAATTTATTAACTGTCCCATTTTACTGGAATGGCACATGGGCTGCGTGACTTCATGCAGAATTTTAACCGCGGAGGGCGCAGAGAACGCGGAGTAAAAAATTTATGATTTCCACACAAGGTTCCAATTCAAGCTATACTTCTCGCGGTCGAAAATGACACGTTACTAGCCCGTATCGCAGGTTTTGAAGTTGCGCGATTTTGCAGTTCAAACACGGGTTTTTGGAACACCTGCGTTTCCAAATGTCAGTCTTCCGGCCTGTAGGGCCGGTTATGTCAGCCCAAGGCAACGCCTTGGGTAACGTGTTAGAATGTCCATCGGCCTGAAGGGGCCGTTCACGGTGCAACGCTCGCGCGATCGAATCGTACATTCCGCACCGCCCTGTTTGCGGCAAGGTTTTGCATATGGGTGAGGCCTGAACGGCCGCTTTCAGGGCCGAATCGCAGTTGACGCGTCAACCCAAGGCTTTGCCTTGGGCTGACAGAACGAACCTTTCAGGCTCGAAGATAGTCTGGCAAATGCGACCCGGATCGCAAACAGCGCAACTTCAAAACGCGCCAGCAAGGGAAACCACGAGAAACTCGGCCGTTTGGAAACCAACCCTCGCTCACGAATCAAAAACGCATCGAATCACCCCGCTCGATGTATAAGGCGTCCGGCACGTCATGATTTACCTGCTTTGGGGTGGATGACGATGTCGTACTTGGGTAGAGTCGCAGAACGCTCCAGTCGCGCTTCGATCGGC
>JAYVQG010000146.1:0-29498 GCA_043757025.1 Limnoglobus sp. | reverse complement strand
GCGCGTAAGAAGTACGCGAGCGTGAAAGCGAACGCCGAGGAGCGATTCGCCATTCCCGAACTCGAACTCGAAGTGGGCATTCTCGATAGCTGGGTTCGCTACTGGTTTCGCGGCGAACTTCAGGCACTGCCCGTCGAGCTTTCCGAAGAACTCGAGACGACGAAGGCGGCATTAAGAGCGAGCGATAAGCTCCTCGTCCAATCCGAACGACGACTCGGGCAATCCAAACGGCGTGCGGATCGCGTGGAAATTCAACTGGATCAGGAGCGATTGGAACGCGCGCAAGCTGAGGCGAACGCGGTCGAAGAGCGACGCCTACGCGTCGAAGCCGAACGACGGAGCACGTCGATTGCGTCCGAGATGGCCAAACTGCAAGCGGAGATCGAGCGACTTCGCAATCCGGTGAAGAACGGCTAACATAACCGCCACGAGACTGGAATTCGCGCAAGACCCCAAGAGGGGTGTTGTCGTTCACTCCGAGGCAACCGCTCCGCGAATCACCGTCGGCAGTTCCGCGACCGCGCGCGGGTTCGGCGAATAACCGAGTGGCGGCGCGATCATTCCGAGTCGCTCGTGGTCGATCTTGCCGGTCAATTCTTCGTAGACGTGCTTGACGTTGTCCTTGATGTCTTTCGCCGGTTTACCGGTCCACTCCTTGTACCACGGCATCTCCAAACTGGCGGTGATGTCGTCGAGAGGTTTCTTCCCGTCGATGCCCTTTTGTACCTCGCCGCGCATCTCGACGAAATAGCGTTTCTGTTTCGCGAGTAGTTCCTTACCCGTCACTTTGCCGTGACCCGGCGCAATCAAATCGACGTCGAGTTTCTCCATCTTTTCCAGGCACTTCACCCACGCTGCGGAGTTAGAATGGCCCATGAAGTTGAACGCGCCATTGACGCACGCATCGCCCGTGCAGAGGATTTTGAGTTTCGGCAAATACGCACTTGCATCGCCGGCGGTGTGGCTGTGGCCGAAGTGCAGGAACTCGACGCGCTGCGTGCCATCGTCGAGGACGTACTTATCGTCGAACGTGATGTCGGCTTGCTTCAGTTCGTTGTCGCGAATGTCCTTGCGATCCTTCCCGGCATCGGTCCACTGCTTCGGCCCGTTCACTTTCAGAAGTCGCGCCGCCGTGGTGTGCGCGACGATCTTCGCGCCGACTTTTGCCCACGCGCAGTTGCCGTAGGCATGGTCGCCGTGATGGTGCGTATCGAGCACGTATTTGATCGGCTTATCGGTCGTTTTCTTGATGTCCGCGATCACGTCCTCGGCTTCCTTCGGGAAGTTGGCATCGACTACGACGACGTAATCTTTGAAGACGATCCAGATATTATTCGAGCCGCCGAACGGGATCTTCGTATCGGTGGCACTGATCGACGAATAGCGAAAGAACACGCCCGGCGCGATCTCTTTCACGTCGTTGAACACCATCTCGGGGACGGCGAGTTTCTTCTCCGGCGTCTCGGCATCGCCATTCGAGGCAAAAATGACCGCCAGAAACACCCCCGCCACTGCCACGAACAACACGATACGCTTTAGCATGACACCGCCTCCACTGGATTCAGGAATCGTTGCAGCGTACCCGGAATGGCGATGGAGTGCAACGGGGCGCAAGCGGAAGCGGAAGTTGCGGTTGTCGGCACGGATTCGCTGCGGTTGATGAAGTAGGACCGGTTGGGGCTGCGATTGATCGGCTCGAACCGTACAACTACGTTCTAGGTGAACGGTTACTACGAGTCCTGCTATGCGTCCGCTAATCCGCGTGGGTGCGGTGAATTACCTGAACTCGAAGCCACTCATCGAGGGGCTGGCTGAGTTCTCAAACGACGTTCGCCTCGAACTCGATATTCCGAGCCGCCTGGCCGACCGCATGGCGTGTGGCGAACTCGATGTCGGGCTGATTCCCGTCGTCGAATTCTTCCGTGCGGGCAATTACTCTTACGTGCCGAACATCGGCGTGTCGTCGCGCGGCCCCGTGCTTAGTGTGACGCTGTTTAGTAAAGTCCGCTGGCAGGATATTCGCTCGGTGACGCTCGATGAAGGATCGCGAACGAGTGCGGCACTCACGCGGATTCTGCTCGCGAAACGGCACAACGTGCGGCCACTGTTACGGCAGTTACCGATGGATGCGGCGGCGGAATCGGTGACGACCGATGCCGTGTTACTCATCGGCGATCGCGCGATGAAAGCCTGTTTGCCGGGCTTCGACTACGCCTACGATCTCGGCCAAGAGTGGACCGACTGGACGGGATTGCCGATGGTGTTCGCCGTCTGGGCGGTGCGCGAAGGCGTCGATCTCGGGCGTGCGGAACGGGCACTCGTTCAAGCGAAGGAAATGGGCTTACGCCGTGCCGGGGCGATTGCGGCACGCGAAGCGGGGCCACTGGGACTCGACCCCGGATTCTGTCGGCGATACCTCACAAACATCATTCATTACGACCTCGGCCCACGCGAACTCGCCGGGTTGAACCATTATTACGAACTGGCCGCCGAACTCGGGCTGGCACCGAAAGGAGTGAATCTTGTCCACTACCATCGACCGAATCTTGTCCAAAGCTACTGACGGCCATCGCATCACGATTGAAGAAGGCGTCGAGCTGATGGCGAATTGCCGCGACCTCACCAAACTCGGTCGCGCCGCGCACGCCGTCACGATGCGGATGCACCCCGAGCCGTACCGCACTTACAACATCGACCGCAACGTCAATTACACGAACGTCTGTGCGGCGGTGTGCGATTTCTGTGCGTTTTATCGCAAATCGAACGACGCCGATGCCTACGTGCTTTCGCGCGAAGAACTCCACCAGAAGCTGCGTGAAACCGTCGAACTCGGCGGCGATCAGGTTCTGCTTCAGGGCGGGATGCACCCGTCGTTGAAGCTCGAATATTACGAGGAAATGCTTCGCGACCTGCGTACCAACTTCCCGACGATCAACCTCCACGCGTTCAGCCCGCCGGAGATCTGGCACTTCCACAAAATCAACAAACTGCCGTTGCGTACCGTGCTCGAACGGCTGAAAGCGGCGGGCCTCGGTAGCCTGCCAGGTGGCGGTGGCGAAATCCTCGTCGACCGCGTTCGCAAAGCCCTGACGAAGGGCAAAGCACTCACCGAAGAATGGCTCGAAGTCAGCCGGGTGTGGCATCAACTCGGCGGGCGCTCGACCTGTACGATGATGTTCGGCCACATCGAAACCGGTGCCGAACGCATCGAACACCTCGAACGATTGCGGAGCCTGCAAGACGAAACCGGTGGCTTCACCGCGTTCATTTGCTGGACGATGCAGCCGGGCCACAAAATGGCCGACTCCCCCGCCGTCGGCTCGTTCGAGTATCTGCGTACGCAGGCGATTGCCCGTTTGTACCTCGATAATATCCCGAATATTCAATCGTCGTGGGTGACGCAGGGCGGCAAGATCGGGCAAGTCGCGCTGTTCTTCGGTGCGAACGATATGGGTTCGCTGATGATCGAAGAAAACGTCGTCGCGTCGGCGGGGACGGTGCATTATCTGACGCTCGAAGAGATACGCCGTTCGATCCGCGAAGCCGGTTGGGAACCGCGCCAACGCAACGTCTTTTATCAACTCGTCGAAGAGCGCGTGCCGACGATGCCGAGCGCTGTCCACTCGCGGTCATTGCCGGTTCTCGCGGGAATCGGACAATAGCCGCGTGTAGCATCGATTCGATCTGCGGAGTGACGACATGGCGAACGGTATCGGCGTCGAAGAAATGCGGATGACTCTGGCACGAGTCGCCGCGTATCGCAAAGTCTGCGATCACGTGCGCTCGGGCGCATCGAGCACGATGTTCACGGGGGCATTGTTTCTCGGGTTCGCGTACATGAATTACAGCATGATGGGTCGGTTTCACCCGATTCTCTACGGGCAGATCATACTCGGTGTCGGCGAACTGCTCGTCGGCCTCTGGAAGAAATTCCGACCGTCACCAGAGTGCGTGCGGCTCGACGGGGTACTCATCTCCGTCTACGTCGTGTCGATTTTAATTCGACAATATATACTCCATCAGGCGGGGTTCCCCCTCCAATCTGTCTCGATCATGTTCGCCGTATGGTTCAGTTACAATGCTTTTTGCACGTTTCGTGCCTATTTGCAACTCTGCAGGCTCTTTGTCGAACGCCCGACCTCCGAGCACCTTGCGTACGTCGATGGCCTCGTCGAAGAGATTCGCGCATCCAACCCAGAAACCGAAAGCTCCGCACTCGACTTGCCGACATACCCGCAACTGAAAGTGAAACTCCTCGGCGAGATCGCGTTCGTGGTGGACACCAAAACTGGCGAGTTGTCCTTGTTCGGCCGCGACGACTTCGAAATCGAACGCATCGAATCGTCGGTTCGCGACAAGCCGCCAATCGGGACATTAATCCTCGACGGGCAAGAACTGCCTGAATTCACGTTGAGCGATGCGAATTGGGCGAACTACACGAAGTGGAAGAACGTCAGCGAGTAAACTTACACGTTGGCGTAGCCGTACACCACGGTGAAACCACAACTTTCGTACAATGGCCGCAGCGATTCTCGGCTCGTCAGCATCACGTACGGGGCTTTGTGCAAATAGGCGTGGTGGAGCGTTGTTTTCACGAGTTGCAGTGCGATACCCTGCCCGCGACTTTCGGGCTTCACCACCACGTAATCGATCTGCCAATTCACCGGCGTCGAAACGAGCAAGAAGCCATCGCCGTTGCCATCGGTATCGCGATGGACCGTCACGTAACGCACGCACTGCCAGATCGCGAGAAACTTGCTCCGGGTGTGAAACTGCTCGGAAAGCAGGTACCACAGCGTCTTGCACGACGGTTCATCGGCCAGAAATTCCTGAACACTCAGGAACTCTACCGCGTGCGAAGCCTCTTGCGGCTCGGTCGGTTTACATAGGTAATGCAGTTCGGTTTCGGCAGACATTCGCTCTCTCGTCAGCGTTCCTTGGCGATGTTTCATTTTAGGTCAATTCACGCCACTGCCCATGGCTCGCGGATAATCGGGCGGCAACGACAACACGGACACCGCCTTCGACAACAAACCGTACTTCTTCATCTTCTTGTAGAGTGTCACCCGGCTGACACCGAGCAGCTTGGCGGCTCGCGTTCGGCTGAACGAGGCTTTCTCTAGCGCGCGAATGATGACCGTGCGTTCGGTCGATTCGCGATTTTGTGCCAGCGAATTCGGGTGTGCGACTGAGATCGATTCGAGCGCGGCCATCGTACGGTTGCGAACGATCGGCGACAAGTGCGGCACGCCGAGTTCGGTCGTCGAACAGGTGAGTACCGCCTGCTGAATGACGTTCTCGAGTTGGCGGATGTTGCCGGGCCACGGGAACGTTTCGAGGGCGTGCATCGCGTCGGGGTGAATCGAAATAATCTTCTTCCCGAACTTCGTGCCGTACCGCGAAACCATGCCGCGCACGAGTGGGCCAATGTCCTGGATGCGTTCCCGCAACGGTGGCAGATGGAACGTAATTACGTGTAGGCGGTAGTACAAGTCGCGGCGAAACGTGCCGCGATCGACGGCCTCGGAGAGGTTCCAGTTCGTCGCCACCACGATGCGTGCGTGGCAGAACTGCGTTTCGTTTCCGCCGACCGGTTCGTATTCGCCCGTCTCGATCACTCGCAGCAGATTCGCCTGATGATCGAGGCCGAGCGTGTCGATTTCATCGAGCAGGATCGTCCCCTTCCCGGCGGCGGCGAACTTGCCGATCTTGCTCATGTCGGCACCGGTGAACGCGCCTTTCACGTGCCCGAAAAACTCGCTGGCGATCAGGTTCCCGGAGATCGCCCCACAAGCGACCACGAGGAAACGATCCGCCCGGCGTGCCGAACATTCGTGAATCAGTTTCGCGAGGTGCGTCTTGCCCGTGCCGGTTTCGCCTTCGATCAACACCGTGACATCGTGTGCGGCCGCGATGTCCAGTTGCTCGACCATGTGCGTCAGCGATGGCGTGAGTGCGAGTAATTTCCGGCGGATTCGTTCTTGCGTCGTTTCGGTAGCAGGGTCGATGAACGGCGTGCCTTCGACGATCGCACGCTTCAGCCAGGCGTTCCATTCTTTGATCTGCGTCGGCCACACCCAACGGCCATCGAAGTGCGGGTGAAACGCTTCGAGGCGTCGCGTTGCAGCGAATTCTTCGGTTTCGAGGACGCCGATTTGTGCCGGATATTGCTGAAGGCGCAGGTCGCGAACCGCAATCTCGATCCGCTCGGCATCCGCCGGTTCGGAGGCGAGAAACATCAGCACGCCGTCGGTATCGCGCGAAACCAGTTGCGGAACATCTTCGAAGCGGACGACGGGCGCAGTGAGTAGAAACGTCTTGTGCAGGTGCGTTTGAATCGACTGACCGAAACGATGATCGGTCGCGACGAACGCAACTCGGCGGGCGAACGACATAGAAGCAATCTCCCCGACTGGGCGCGATTGGCGCGAATCGGTGCGTGGGCTGGATGGTGCCACTCGCGTTTGAGCAACACCGGAACATCGGTAAGCCGCAGGGTTACTCCGAACCCGGCGTGCAACGAGCGAGAACGCAGAGACAGTCCATCTTTGCGAACGGGCACCGGCTTCGCGTATCGGGAACCCGACGCACGACAGGCGATGAATTACGGCATCGGTACGAGGAACGACCAGCCCGTTTGGCATGAGGGGCGGGGCTGGATGTTGCACGATCGCAACGGAACGGAAACGTCGTCGTTCCCGTTGTAAACAATGTAAATGCAGATTGGCCTTCGGTCAAATTTGGGGAACAGAAATCCCGAACGACCCGCAAGATCGCGCCGACCATCAAATCTCGCTCGCGCCAGACGCGAGAATTCGATGCGAGAGGCTAACTCATCTCTTCAATGCTCGCGATCAGTTGATCGATGATCGCTTCGTCGGTCTTCGGGTTGAAAAACACCGCCTTCCACGCGGGGAGATCGTGGCCGTGCGGGCGATAGCCGACGCTCGTCGTCATACTCAGGCGCGCATCGCGGGCGGGGTCCATGCTGCGTTCGCGCTTGTAAAATAACCGTTTCACTTCCGCAAAGGATCGTGTCGTCTCATCGGGTGTCAGCGTGCCGTCTTCGAGCCGCGAGAAAATTTCGCTCGCATTCCGGCCCTTCGGCAACACCCACCAGACGACGCTCGCCCCGCAGGTGTCCGCGTTCAGCACCTTGCAGTAATCGAGTTGCGCGAGCTTGTTTTTCAGATACTGTGCGAGTTCGAGCGCACGGCCCATGAGCATCTGCCAGCCCATCAGGCCGATGCCATTCAGCGACGCCATCACGGTGTACGGCCCCAGCCCTGGCCGCGACGTCTCCAGCGTGAACAGCGCCGGGTCGCGGCGACTGTCGGCCTCCGGGAAGTACGGCGTTTCGTCTTTGCTGCGTGCGAGATATTTCAGGTCGTCCTTCCGGTTCACAATGAACGCCGAACTCGGGTAATGCCCGCGGCCCGTTTTGTGAAAGTCGAGCGTCACGCTGTCCGCATGGTGCAAACCCTGGCACGCCGCCTTCGCGCGTTCGATCACGGGCAAGACATTCGCATTCAGCTTCAACGGGTTTTCGAGCGTGTTGTATTCGTTCAAAAAACAGTTGCCCCAACCGACGGCGGCATCGGCGTGGAGTTGCGGCGCGGGCACGTCGTACTTCGCCGCTTTCTCATCGACGATCCGGCGAATGCTCGCGATGTCGTCGATCCCGAAAGCATCCGTCGTGCCGAACGTGGCGATCACAAACGCGACGCGAACCCCTTCTGCGTACAGTTTTTCGAGCTTATCGGCAAACAGATCGAGCCGCATCGAGAGCGTACGATCCGTCGGGATTTCGTGCAAATTTTCCGTGCCCAAACCCAACCACCCGGCAATCGTCGCCGCACAATAATGCGCCGCCTCGGAGACGATCCCCGCCACAATCTGCCCCTGCAAACCTTTCCGCATCGCACCGGGAAGGACTTTCTCGATGCCGATCTTCCCCGCGTACATATTCGAGATCGTCCCGCCGATCGTGAAGATGCCCCACGGGTCGATCGTGTGGTAAAACACGAGGTTCGCGAGTGCCGTAATCGCTTTCACTTCGAGTTCATTCGAGCGTTGGCTGTAACTATCAGTGCAAAGGTTCGGGTTCTTCAGCAAGCACGCCAGCGCGCCGATCAACGATGCATAGTTCGCGGGGCCACGTACGTTCTCGAGGTGCAACGGCGACGACCAGCCATCGGTACCCCAGAAATACGGGAAGATCGAATCGCGGGCGTCTTTGAGGTTGCCGGGCAACACATGAATTTCCGGGTTCGCCTGTGCCGTGTCGTAATTTTGCGACATATACGAACCTGGCGGCAGCGATTCCTCCGCCCGCATCGCCGCAAGGAGTTCGGAGAAAATTCCGGTAACAACCGTGGGGTCGCACTCGAAGAACGTCTTCACGAACGGGTCGTAGCGATCGCGGTCCATAATCGGCCCAAAATAGGAAGCGAGTCGGTCATCGATTTCATTCTAATCGCAAAGCCGTCCGGCGCAACACGGCTCGTGAGTTACTGCAGTCGGCGCTCGCGACTCGCCTGGCTGATACAATGCCAGAACACCGACCGTATCGCGGAACCCGAACCGGAGGCCTCGCATGGCTGCCCCGATGACTCTCACCGAGAAGATTTTAGCCAAGGCCGCCGACCGCGACCGCGTCGTTCCCAACGACAATATCTGGGTCAATGTCGATGTCCTGATGACGCACGATGTTTGCGGGCCGGGCACTATCGGCGTATTCAAAAAGCAGTTCGGCAACGATGCCAAAGTCTGGGACCGCGAGAAGGTCGTCATCATCCCGGACCATTACATCTTCACCAAAGATGCGATGGCGAACCGCAACGTCGACGTGCTCCGCGAGTTTGCAAAAGAGCAAAATCTGCCGTACTTTTACGATGTCGGTACGGATCGCTACAAGGGCGTCTGCCACATCGCGCTGCCCGAAGAAGGCCACACCCGCCCCGGCGAAGTGCTCCTCGGTACCGATAGCCACACCTGCACTGCCGGCGCGTTCGGGCAGTTTGCCACGGGCATCGGCAACACCGATGCGGGCTTCGTACTCGGCACCGGCAAGACGTGGTTGAAGGTACCGCCGACGATGCGCTTCGTCTTTCACGGGAAAATGCCACCGTACCTGATGGCGAAGGATCTCATCCTCGCCGTCATCGGCGATATCGGCGTCGATGGGGCGACGTATCGGGCGATGGAATTCGACGGCGATGGCGTGTACGCGCTGAACATCGAAGAGCGAATGACATTGTGCAACATGGCGATCGAAGCGGGCGGCAAGAACGGCTTGATCCCCGCCGACAGCGTGACGCTCGAATACGTCAAAGATCGCGGACGCCGCACGGGGAACAAGCCGCATACGCTGTTCCGCCCCGATGCGGGCGCGAGCTACATCTTTGAAAAAGTCTACGACGTGACCAAGATGGAACCGGTGGTGGCGAAGCCCCACAGCCCGGATAACAAGGCGAAAGTCAGCGAAGTGACCGGTACGAAACTCGATCGCGCGTACATCGGCAGTTGCACCGGCGGCAAGATGACCGACTTCCGCGCAGCGGCGAATATCCTCAAAGGCAAGGAAGTTCGCATCGATACCTTCGTCGTTCCCGCAACGACGGAAGTCGCACGCGGGTTGGAAACCGAGATGATCGGCGGCGTGACGCTGAAGCAAATCTTCCTGAACGCCGGTGCGAAGATCGGCGACGCGAGTTGTGCGGCGTGCCTCGGCGGGCCATCGGATACATTCGGGAGGCTGAACACGCCGATCAGTTGCATCAGCACGACGAACCGCAACTTCCCCGGCCGCATGGGCCACAAGGAAGCGAAGGTCTATCTCGCCTCGCCGCTAACCGTGGCCGCCTCCGCACTGACCGGCGTGATCTCCGACCCACGCGATTACATGGTGTAGTTATCGTAGTGTCGTTTCCGGAAACGTGACACCGGCATAGATATCCGCAAGCGGAATCTGTGCCGCAACCGATGTGAAAACCAGCGTGGCGTCCAAGCCAACAAACGAAACGAGTCCCCAGGAATTGTCCGCCTGACGAATGTATCGCTCGCAGACCGGTTCATCCTGGGCGACCAGAATGTACTCGACCAAAATGGGAATCTGCTGATAGTTCCGGAACTTCGCGCCACGGTCGAATCTCTCGGTCGATGGCGACAATATTTCGATGACAGCCACTGGATTAATCAAGCAAAATGGATCGTCATTGCTATATTCTGGCGTCCCGCAAAATATCAACAAATCAGGGTAAGTGTACAGTCCCGTACGTTCGACCCGGACTCGTTGATCGGCAGACAGTGACCGACACGACCCGCCTTTGAGTTGGGCATGTAATTCCCCACTCAAATTCTCCTTGATGAAGTTGTGCGGCGGACTGGCACCCGCCATCGCGTACATCACGCCGTCGAAGAACTCGCTCTTGAACTCGGCGGTTCGCTCGATCTCCAGATACTCGGCCACCGTCAGTTTCGATTTTCGTAAGGCATTCATGTCGAATCCTCTCATAGGTATGTTCAAGTTATCCGTCATTCGTGATGCTTCAATAGTAGCCATTCGAGTAGCCAACCGAGTAGGTTTAGCGACGTGTCGCCGACATCGCGGCCGGGGTCGAACTCGACGATCGACACACCGATCACTTTCTCCGACCAGATCGCTTCGAGCATCGCTAGCAGTTGCATCGGCATCAACCCGAACGGCAGCGGCTGATGGACGGCGGGGCAAAACGCGGGATCGATGGCATCGACGTCGATGTCGATCCAGATCTGCTTCGCGGATTCCGCACGTTGCTGGCACTCGGCGATGATGCCCGCAAGATTCGTCGCCACCGCGGCGGCGGGGAACACTTTCTCGAACGTGCGGCCCACGTGTTTCGCGGACAAAAATAGATCGCGACTTCCGATGTTTATCACTCGCGGCAACGGCTTCTCCGCGTGCAACAGGAAGTTACCGTGCGACAGTTCCGGCGTGCAATCGTGCAGGTTGTAAATATCGAGGTGCGCATCGAACTGAATCACGAGCGTATCGGGGCCGAGTTCCTCGTACACCGGCAACGCGCTCAGGTGGTTGCCGCCGAGCCAGAGTAAGAAGTCCTTCGCCGCAAGCGATTTCTTCACGGCAGCACGTCCGGTGCTACGCCAGTTGGCCACTTCTTCCAAAGTCTCAAAGCCGAACTCTTTCACGCGCAGTTTGTCGCGATAGACCGATGAGCGCGTCGCGCGGCTTTCCTTTTCGCCATCGTCGATCATCTCGCGTAGGACGTCTCCGAGGAGTTGCGCCCCTGCTCCGGTGCCTCCGTTGCCGAAGAGTTCAAACGGGAAAATGATCGCGTGCGTTCGCATAGTGTGGGCTCATATAGTGCTTGATTCATTTTGTAGCTGGCCTCTGTGAGGCCGGTTTGAATGCGACTTATTCTCGATTGCCCTGGCATCCGGGGTCACTGACCCCAGCTACAAAAGACCGGTGTCGCAGATCCCAGCTACAAAAACACAAAAAGGGCAATCCGATTGTGGGCTTACAGTCGGGTGCCGACCGGCTCGATGGTAAACGAGAGATCCCCGGCCGTCACCGACGCGGGCAGGCTCAGGTTGGCACGTTCCCGGCAAGGGCTGTTATCGACGAGGAACGAGCCGTTGAAGCGGACGCCGATGCCGTCTTTCGAGCGGTAAAGTATCACGTTGGATTCCAGGCCGCGTATCGGAATGTGAACCTGCGTGCCGCCGCCGAGAATGATGTTCTCGGCCATCAACAACACGCCGTCGATGGCGAGTGGCAAGCGATGTCCACTGACGAGTTCGAGCCGCGCCGTCGCACTGATCGCGACCGGTTTGCGAAAGTGGAACTGGCACGTCGCGCCGAGAGTGAAGCGATCGCCGCAATTCAGCACGACGCGGTTGGCTTGCGTGCCGTTCACATGCACGCCCTTCGTCGATTCGACGAAGTACCCTTCGCCATCTCGGGTCAGTTCGGCATGCATTCGGGAAACGTCGGCGTAGAGTGGCACGTCGATCGGACCATCCGCCGTCGCTTGGCCGAACGTCACACGGTTCGACAAACAGACGAGATACCCGCCGACACCATCGATCCAGAGCAGAAATCGCTTCGGCAAGTTCGTGCCTGATGTTGATGCGACAGATTCGGCGGGTGGCATCACTTTCGTCGGTGCGAAGGCGAATGCGGCCGCTGCTCCGGCCACGGCGGCCAGCGGAATTCGCGAACTGGCCGCCCCGTTGCCGACGTGGTGCAACGTCTCCGGGCGCAGCGATTCCCACGCCCGTAGCTGAATCGTGCGAGCCTCGCGATGATTCGGCGCAACCGCGATCGCGACCCCTGCCCACTTCGCCGCCTCAGCCCAGTTCGTGTTGTCTGCGGCTTCCGAAAGATGTGCGATGGCCGTGCGAAATTGCTCGTGCCGTTCGGAAAGTGCGTTCGCGAACGAATCGAGTCCCGTCGTGGGAAATGTTGCCTTGCGGTTGCGAACGGTATCGAGCGTCGATTGTGCCAACAGAAAGTCGCCGCGATCCGCCATCTCGGCTGCCAGTACCCAGTCTTGGGCGGCGACTTCGATCGCGTCGAGTTCGGGCAGGCTCGTGTTGCGTTCGCGCAATTTGGCGATGGTGCGAACGACGTGCAGCGGGTTGCCTGCTTCCATCGCGGCACGGCATTCAGCCCAACCGAGCCGCGTGAGTGCCACCCGCAATTCCGAGACTCGACTCTCGCCGGAGTTCATCGCCTCCGCCGCGAGCAGCACTTTCCAGGCGTCTTCGGGTTTGTCGGCACGCAAAGACTTCTCGCCGGCCGCCGCATACGCCACTGCCACCTCGCGCTGCATCCGCCAGGCTTTGCGGTGCCCATCCGCCACCAGCGGCCCCAACAGGCGTTGGGCCTCGTCTGGGCGCGCATTCCGAAGCGCCTCGCGTGCCTGACGGACGATCAACCAATTCGACAGTGCCATACTGAAAGAGTATATCCTTCGAGCGGGCGACGATGATACGTTTTCAACTGTTCTCTGAGAGATGCGACAACTTCCGTAAGCGTCTAGGACTTATGAAGCCTAACTTCCTCGATTGCGAGTTTTGAAGTTGTCCCGCTCGCTTATAATTTACTTCTTATACGCGGCGCGGTCGCGTTGGAGCTTAGCGACATCGGCTTCGCTGAGGATAAAGACATCCGTGCGGTCATTTTCGTCGATTCGGGCGTAGAAGCGTTTGCCGTTGCTGCCGCCTTCTTCGCGACCGATCTGGATGGTTTTCGTTGCGCCGCCCTTTTGCAACAGCGTAATCACGCGCTGCGCCGGTTGCAGTCCATAGAGTTTCAGGTCGGCTTTCTGGTCGGCGACGTATCGCTCGGCCTTCAGCCCGGCGAGCGCGTCGAGCAACTCGGTCACTTTCGCTGCGTCGATCGGGTCCATCTCTTTTGCGGTGTCGATCCACGATGTGCCGAGTTTTCGCAGTGCGAAACCGGCCGTGCCCGCGCTGATCGCGATCGTCTCGATTTGGCTCGCATCGACGCCCGTCCAGACGGCGCGCTTGCGGTATTCGCCGAGAATCTTCGCGGTGAGGATGGGATCGAGCAGTGCCACCATGTCGCCTTTTTCGAGCTTTGCAAACACTCGCGTGCCGGCTTTGTCTTTTGCCCCAACGAGTAGGCTGAGCACTTCCTTGTCTCCCGAACGGAACACCCATTTCGCCTCGGGTTTATCGAGGCCGTACGGCTTCAGGTCGGCGGGCTTGTCGGCTTCGAGTTCGTCCGCACGCAGCTTGGCCAGTGCGTTAATCAGTTCGTCGAGGTCGCCCTGTTCGGCCTCGGTGGTCAGCGGTTCGACCATCTTCCACGCGCCTTCGACTTTGGCGAACGTCGCCTTGCGGTCACCGCGTTCGAGGATCGCCTTGTCGGCATCAATGAACTTCGCCAACGTGCGGTCGCGGAACTTGATCGGAGCCGATAGCAACCGTTTCGCGATGGCCGCTGACAGCACGCTGACAGTGACATCGCCTTTGGTGTCGATCATCGCGTATCGGTCGCCGTCGGGTTGCTTGTCGTCGACCGGTTTGCCGATCTTCACGATCTTGTCTTCGGGTTTTTCGATGCCGACTTTCAGGGTGAAAATCGTAGCCGGGGTATCGAGGCCGAACGGCTTCAGATCCTTCGCGGCATACGCGGCGACTTTCGTTGCCCGCAGCCGCGATAGTTGATCGGCGAGTTCGTCCAACAGTGGCTTGTCGGCAGCGAGTTTCGCGGGTTTTTCGATCTCCCATTTGTCGTTCGCACCGAACTTCAATTCGAGTTCCTCGGCACCGGCTTTTCGCACGATGCCGGTCAGCGTCGTCGGGTCGAATTGCAGCATGGATCGGTCGACGAAATCGAGTTTCGTTCGCAACATCGCATCGGTCACATTCGGGATCAGCACGCCCACCGCGAGGCCCCCATCGACGCGAACGTAGCGTCCACCGGAGGGGGCCGCCTTGCCGATGGCCACGGTTCGCGTGGCTGGCTTCGCGGCATCACCGGGGGCCGCCGCGAATGTTCCCGTTAGTGTGTATTCGGGCTTTTCCAGGCCGAAATCGGTCCATTTGACGTTCGGGCCATACCCGGCAATCGACTGCACCGGTAGCCGCGCGAAGATGTTCGCGAGCATGTCGGCGGAGGGGCGATCCACTGGGAATGTCTGTCCGTCGGCCTTCCAACCGGCCTTGTCGTCCTTGGTCAACGTCGTGTTGCCGTCGGCGGTCGGGCCGACGATCTGAATCTTCATCAATTGCGCGGCGTCGAGGAACAGCAGCGTTTTATCGAGCCACTCGAGTGCCGGTTTGTCGGCGGCTTTGAACAGCGGATCGGCGAGCGCGAACACGGCCACCGTCGGGCTGCCTTCGAGTTTCGCGAAGCGGGTCGTTGCGCCATCGGCGGTCGGCTTGCCGACGAGGATCGTCTTCGTAACCAGCGTCTCTTTCGGCATCGGGCTGACATCGCCCGGCGCGACATCCTTGTAGCTGACGCTGATGCGCAACGAGGGTTTATCGAAGCCGAATTTCGCGGCGTCGGCGGCCGTCAGGCTCTCGTATTTCTCGGCTTTCACCGTCGCGATCGCGGTCAGCAACGGCTGCGCGGTCAGGTACGGCACGGGCGCATCGAACGGCCCGCTCAGCTTCCAGTTGGTGCCATCTTGTGCGAATTTGTACGTGTCGGCCGGTTCGCCGCGGCGAATTTCGAGTGCGGTAATTTTCTCGGGTTGCACCGACCACAACTGCAACGGCAACAGCGTAACCGCACCTTGTTTGAGCGCGTCGACGTTCGTTTTGGCGATGGTGAAGACGCTGCCGGTGCCGTTGAGACGCGCGTAATATTCGGGCTTCAACTCGGGGGAGTTACCGATCGCGAGCGTCTGCACTTTGCCACCTGTGAAGCCTAAAGTGGCGACGACCTTCGGCGTTTTGAGGCCGTACTTTTTATCGAGATCTTCGTCCTTCGGCGCGTCGTCGACGTACTCGGTTGCTTCGAGCCGCGATAGGACGTCGGCGATCTGTGACGCCTTCACTTCGTCGGCTTCGCTCGCGATTGGCTGCGTGAGCTTCCAGCTTTTCGCGTTCGCATCTTGGCGAATCGTGAAGGCGTCGACGGCAGGTTGCACTAGCGACACGGTAGTCAGTTGGACTTCGGCAGTGTCGAACAAACGGCGACCACGGTAGGCGAGTGCGGGGCGGTCGATGAGCGCGAACGCATCGTCGGCGATCAGGTTGATTCGCGACCAACCGACGACTTGCACGGCGAGTTTTTTCTTTTCGACGTCGCGTTTGCCGAGGATGTACGTGAAGGTGCGCGCGGCAGGTGCGGGCTGGCCTTCGATCGTCTTTTCCTGCGCGACAACGGTGATCTTGCTACCGGCTGCGGCGTCGATGGCGAGGTCGGTCAGAGTCTTTGCGTCGGCGTTATCGACGATCGCTTTCTCGGCGGTGTCGGGCTTCGGCGGCGTCAGTGGATTTTCGGGTTCGATCTTGGCGGGCGCGGGCTTCGCCTCCCATTTTGCCAACGAATCGAGCAGTTCCGTCACCTTCGTCGTTTCGGCGAGGATGTCGCCGACGTACCAGCGATCCTGTTTGTCGTCATCTTTCAGCGCGTCTTTGTTGCCTTTTTTCTTGATTAATTGGATCGCGGGCTTCCCCTTCATCGCGACTGTCAACGCGGTGACAGTCCCCGCTTCAAATCTCGCCAGCGACGGGTCGCGGACATCGTCGGGCTTCGCGAATAACTCGGGGAATTTTTCGGCTTTCACTTCGAACAGCAAGTCGAGGCCATCTAGCGATGCGTAGTGAAACACTTCGCTGGTGATGCGCGGTGGTTGCGGTGGTTGGCCGAACATCGGCGGCGCGGCGGACGGTTCGATTTTGGTGATGCGTCGCGATTCTTTACCGATTTTCAGCACGGTGGTCGTGCCGCTGGTGCGGACGATTTCGACTTTGCGCTCGGGCTTGTCGAGGCCCGTTTCGGCAGGTGGTTTCGCGGGCAGGAATTGTTCCACCCAGAGTTCGGGCGCACCAGAAAGGATGGCCCGCAGCTTCGTCGGGTCGATGCGGTCGCGGACCGGTTTGCCGGCCAGCGACTCGATCTCCCAGGCACCGGCGAGCGCATTGACGGCGAGCGTTTTTTCCGCGCCGGGCTGATCGGATTCGGACTTCGGTTCGGGCGTTTTGGCGGTGCGTTGGATCTGGAACGCGCCATCGGGGCCGGTCACTTTCACGCTGCGGAAGGCATCGCCGAGGATCGCCGCGCGGCCACCGCCGGTGGCGGGCGTTGCCGGTTCGCCGCCGATGATTTTGACGCGATCCGCTTCGGGGAACAACTGCCGACGGCGGTACGAATCGGGTGGACGCGAGACGATTTGCATCAGGTCCGAATCGAAACGCACGATCTCCGCCTGGCTGTTAATTCGCACGTATGTCGGGCGGGCGAATGGCGGTTCGCCTGCGGTTTCGCTCGGTTGGCCGATGGTCAGCGTCGTCGTTTGGCCATCGACTTCGATCTTTGCAGTGGTCGGTTTCTGCGTCGCGTCCAGCCCGTACACTTTCAGATCGCCCTCGGCGACAATCGGCTGAAAGCGCGGTTGCAGGTTCGAGAGTGCCGTGGCGAGTTGTGCTGCTTCGAGTTGGCGCACCGGCCAGTTACCCGGTTGCGTCCAGGTGCCGTCTGCGGCTTTCTGAAGGACGAGCGTGCCCGCCGTCGATGTGAGTTCGATCTTCTGCACGCGGTCGAGGCGGACCGATTCCTTCAGTGCCTTCGCCGATTCGCTCGTGCCAACCGGTGCCGTCGGCGGCTTCCAGAGCGGGGCGATGGCGTCCCCCTTCCAGAGCCACATCCCAGCACCGGCCGCGAAAACCAACAGCAAAATCGTAGTGAGCCAGCGCATGGGTATCGTGTGGTAAAAGGTCGATTGATTAGGACTAGCGGACTTTTCGAGTCATTAGGGCGATCAGCCCGAAGTAGACGCAGAGTAGCGGCAGGCCGAACAGCGTGCCCCAGCGGTAGACGTACGCTTCGCGCGGGGACAGTTCGACGCGCGGGTACTGCCATTTCTCTTCGGTCGCCGCATCTTTCGGCAGGCGATCGTCGCGCTTCAGTTGCCAGTTAATCGCGTGTAAGAGCAACTTTTCTTCGCCCGGTTTCAGCTTCTCGCCGACGACCAATCCGCCGTGGCCGAGCGCGACGATGCGGACGCTCGATGCGGCGGGCCGCTCGGTGTCTTTCAAAGCTTTCGCGTAATCGGAAGGATCGGTGACGAGCGGAATCGCGAACGCGCCCCAGCCGCTGAGTCCGAGATTCGCGGCGAACTGCACGGCGGCCAGCTTCGGTTGCACCCACTCGGCGGGGATCGGCGTCTCGACCGCGATGCCGACGGGGAACGGCCCGTGGCGTTCTTCGTCGCGCGTGCCCTTCTTCGGGTCGTCGAGTTTCGCGGGGTCGAACTTCGGCGTGTAATCGCGTTCGGGGATCGGCTTGTCTTCGTTCCAGCTATCCTTGTTCGTCTGGGCAATCACGGCATCGAACGGGAGTTTCGCGGCGGCCAGCGAGTTCAGATACACGGGGCGGAAGCCGCTCTTTTTCACTTCGAGTTTCGCGTTCACCGCACGTGCCGTCAGCCGGAACGCCTCGCCGACGGGGTTCGGCTTCTTGCCGTTCGGCGTCGCGATGTCGAAGCTCAGCGGCGGCACATCGACGCTACCGCCGAACTGCTCGCCCGCTCGTTCGGCGGCGGCCTGCGCTTCTTGTTCGTAGATGATCGTTTGCGAACCGAACTCGATGCCGAAGCGGTTGAACACCGCTTCGAGTTCGTCGGGTTCGGTATTCGGGCGTGCGATTTCCCCGGCGGTCGCACCGAACAACGCGAACACCGGCTTCCCAGCCTTCACGAACTCTTGCACCACCGATGCCTGATCTTTGTTCAAGTTGTAAAGCGATGGCGTAATCATGTCGCCATTCGCGAGATCCATGATCGTGTATCGCGGCACGATGAGCAAATCGCAGTCGGCGGCGGCCTGCGCGAACTTCGCTTTCACGTCGGTGCTGCGACGCGCTTCGATCGCGCGTTCGTTCTTCATCACTTCCTGATATTGCGGCCTCGCCGTCTGGAGTTGCTGCGCGATTGCCGCGATACTCTCCGCGTTATCCTTCTGCACATCTTCGAGGAACTTGATGAACGAGGCACGGCTCTCTTCACTGTCGATGCGCTGCCGCGTAATGCGTCGCGAAATCGCGTCGGCTTCGGACAGCGGACCGGTGCGGACTTTGTCCGTCAGCTCTTTCGCACGCTTCGCACTCGTCTGAAAGGTATCGAGCGTGCGTTCGAGGTACAGGTAACGGCGTTCGGCTTTGTCGAGTTCGAACTCTTCGTACGTGTCGGCGGCCGCGCTCGGCGGGCCGTTCGCCCACTTCTTCAGCACGATGTCGGTCACTTCAAAACCGTTGGCTTCGAGCGTCTTGCGCAAACCACTCGCGGTGAACGATTCGCGTTCGGCCTTCGACGACAGATACGGGTGAATGACCGCCAGCCCGACCTTCGGCTTCTTCTCGCCGAGGCGAAGCACGCGGTCCGCAAACGGCCGTACGCCTTGCGGCAACAGCACGAGGTTCTTCGTTTCGGTGACGATTTTGCCATCGCCAAGCGTGATCGCGGGGCGCGATGCGGTCTTGTCGAGCAAGTAAAACTCGCTGAAACTTAGCCGTTGGACTTTGCCATCCGAGTGGAAGACGATGCTGTTTTCGGGTGCGCTCTCGATCGCCGCACGCAGTTCCTTCTTAACAATCTGTCCGCTCGCGTTCTCGGTTAATTTGACGATGCGTTGCTCGTAGCCTTCTTCTTCGACATCGAGAACCGTCACGCGAAACTGTGGCCCGCGCTCGCGGAACAGTTCGACGAGATCCTTCACTTTCTCAACGACCTTGCGTTCGGCCGCGAAGTCGAGTGCATCGGGCTTCGCGGACAGCGAACCGGCGGTCTTGTGCAATTGCAGCACGACGATGTCCGTCTGCCCCGTCAGTTTATCGAGGTCCGCCATCACCGATTGCGGCAACGTGAACTGCTGGTTCGTCGTGAGGTCGTAGCGTTTGTGGTGTGTGAACGACCATGCATTGACGAGCACCAATAGCGCGATCGCCAGCCCGATTTGCAGGTAGGCATTTCCGCCGACTGCCGTGCGCCGACCCGTAACGAGCACGAATGCACCAATGGTTTCGACGATCAGCCACGCGAACGCACAACCGATGGCCACGAGCGCCACCCATGCGGACCACTTGGCGACGTTGCCGTAGGTGCCATCAATCGAGGCTTTTGTCGTATCCATCACGGCGGTGGCGTACTCGCGCACGCCGCCACCATCGGGCCACACCGTGGCGGGCAGTTCGCCGTTGAGCAATGCCAAGCTCGGTACGGCTACAATCAACCCGGTTAAGCCCAGGAAACGGATGGCAAACCGGAAGAAGTTCCCGAACGTCGTTCGTTGGCGAATATCGGCCATGGATCGATCTCAATTACTTCAGGCGTCGGGCTTCGAGGCTGCGGACGGTCATAAACAGGCAAAATAGCGTCACGGTCGCATACGCGATCAGGTGCCGCGTGTCGATTTGGCCGCGTGTGAAGTAACGGCTAAAATGCTCTGGCACGCTGACGAACTCGATGATCTGGTACCCGAGCGATTCGGCGGCCAGGTCGGGCCGCCAGAACGCCCCGACGACGAAGATCAACCCGACGATCAAGGAGATCATCGCTGCCACGAGTTGGCTCTTCACCAAGCTCGAAACGTACAACCCGATGGCGAGGAACATCGCTCCGGCGAAGAACGCGCCGATGTACGATGTCACTACCGGCCACGAGTCGATGCGGGCATGGCCCGTCGCCCAGTCGATGTCCAACAGCACCGGCAGGTACGCCACCGTCGGTATCCAAAGCGTGATGTAAAACATCAGGCACGCGATGTACTTGCCCGCCACCACCTGCCAGTCGCGGATCGGTGCCGTCATCAGCAGTTCGAGCGTGCCGGTGCCGCGTTCTTCGGCGAGTAATCGCATCGTAAGCAGCGGGGGAATCAGCGAGAAGACGAGCCAGAATTTCTCGTCGCCGAGCAGGATTTGCATCGGATATTCGATTCCGCGCGTACCCGATTGCGTGAGCAATTCGAGCGCTTTCCCGAACAGCATCCCCGTGACGAGCAGGAACACTGCGAGCGTGACGTACGCAATCGGCGAAAGAAAATACGCGGTAAATTCGCGTTTGATCAGCGTCTGGAGTGGTCGCATGGGGTCTATCGTGTATGGGTCGGGCGTGCGCTAAATGCCTTCTTGACCGGTCAGGTGAATGAAGACTTCCTCGAGGCTACGGTTGCCGTGCCGCTGACGCAGATCGGCGAGCGTGCCATTCGCGACGACGGCACCCTGATAAATAATGATCGCCGAATCGCACGCCATCTCGACTTCGCTGAGAATGTGCGTCGAAAGCAGCATCGTGTGCTCTTGGCCGAGTTCGCGAATCAGCTTGCGGGTCTCGCGAATCTGCGTCGGGTCCAGCCCCGCCGTCGGTTCGTCGAGAATCAGGACTGGCGGATCGGCGAGCAGCGCATCGGCCAACCCGACGCGTTGCCGATAGCCCTTCGATAGCGTGCCGACGAGTTGGCGGCGCACATCCTTCAGCCAGCAGCGTTGCAGCACATAATCGATGCGTTTGCGCCGCGCCGACCAGCCGAGGCCCTTCAGCCCAGCTCGGAACTTCAAGTATTCATCAACGCGCATTTCCGGGTAAAGCGGGCAGTTTTCCGGCATATACCCGATGCTACGCCGCGCGGCGATTGGATCCCAGAAGACATCTTTGCCATCGATCCGCGCTTGCCCAGACGTCGCCGTCAGGTAGCCCGCAAGGATGCGCATCGTCGTCGACTTCCCCGCCCCGTTCGGGCCGAGAAACCCCACGACTTGGCCCTTCGGCACCTGGAACGACACACCGCGAACGGCTTGGTATTCGCCGTAATATTTGACGAGATTCTCAACGACGATCATGGGGGTCGGTTCCGCCTAACGGGTTACGGATCGGACCGGGGGAAGGCACACTTGCGTTGTATGAGTTAGGCAAGATATGACGATAAGGCAAGAGCCGCCGGGTAATGTCTTACCCCCAATTCAGAATCGCATCCGGCAACTCCCTGCTTCTTTGTCGCACGCATTCCTACAACAACGCTTCACCCCATTTGGCGTATCGTTCGGTCGGAGAACCACGACATGGCGTCTACTCAGTTGCCGCACACCCGCGTTCCGACGGTCGTTTTTCCAAATAGCGTGGCGGCCGCGAAGTACGTCGCACGAGAGATCGACAAACTCGTTCGCGCCCGCAATGCCGCCGGCCGGCATACCGTTCTCGGCCTCGCCACCGGGTCGACGCCCGTCGGCCTGTACCGCGAACTCATTCGCCTGCACAAAGACGAGGCACTCGACCTCTCGCAGGTCATCACCTTCAACCTCGACGAATATTACCCGCTGCCGAAGGAAGACCCGCACTCGTACTTCCGTTGGATGCACGAGACATTCTTCAAACACGTCAATGTGAAGTGGGAAAACATCCACATCCCCGATGGCACGATGCGGCAGGAAGAGTGCGAAGCGTTCTGCGCGGAGTACGAGAAGAAGATCAAGGTAGCAGGCGGGATCGACATCCAGATTCTCGGCATCGGCCGCACGGGGCACATCGGTTTCAACGAGCCGGGCAGCCCGAAAAACAGCCGTACGCGCACGATTACGCTCGATAGCATCACGCGGCGCGACGCCGCCGCGGGGTTCTTCGGCGAAGAGAACGTGCCGAGTCAAGCGATCACGATGGGCGTCGCGAGTATTCTCGATGCGCGGCAAATTTTCCTGATGGCGTTCGGCGAACACAAGGCGTACATCACGTACAAAGCGATCGAACTTTCGCCGACGGAAGCGATCACCGCGAGCTTCTTGCAAGATCATGCGAACGCCACGTTCGTGCTCGATAAAGCCGCCGCCGCCGAGATGACCGCGATAAAACGCCCGTGGGAAGTCGGACCGTGCGAATGGACCGAAGAGACCGTCTGCCGCGCCGTCGTCGGCTTGTCGCTCAGTGCGAAGAAAGGTTTGCAGAAACTCAACGACGAAGACTTCCGCGATCACCACTTATACGAGTTACTTCGCGAAAAAGGGGCCGCCGAGAAGATCGGCGAGGCGGTGTTTCTGAACCGCATGGAAACGATCAAGATGTATCCAGCGGGTAAGGAAAAGAAGACGATTCTCGTATTCAGCCCGCACCCCGACGACGACGTGATTAGCATGGGTGGGACGATTATTCGCCTCGTTCAGCAGGGCCACACGGTCCATATCGCATACATGACCAGCGGCAATATTGCGGTGTTCGACCACGACGCCCGGCGGTTCGTCGACTTCGTCGATGAGTTCCTCGGCGCGTTCGGCGACTCGGCGGAAAAATCCTCCGCCGGGACGATGAAAGACCGCGTCAATCAGTTCCTCGACGCGAAGAAGCCCGGGGAATCGGACACGCCGGACGTGCTTTCGGTGAAGGGTATTATCCGCGCGACGGAAGCCCGCGCTGCCGCGCTCGCTTGCGGCATTCCGCCCGAGCAACTCGAGTTCATGAACCTGCGATTCTACCGCACCGGCACCGTCACGAAAGACCCGATCCAGCCGCAAGACGTCGACGATATCACCGAGTTGATCGGCCGACTGAAGCCCGCGCAAATTTACGTCGCCGGAGAACTCTCCGACCCGCACGGCACACACCGCCTGTGTGCCGAAGCGATCTTCGAATCCGTCCGGCATTTGCGAACTTCGGAGCGCGGAACTCCGCATTCCGCACTCTCCGTTCCGAATTTCGAAGTCTGGTTGTACAAGGGCGCGTGGGAAGAATGGGAGCCGCACGAGATCGAGATGGCGGTGCCACTTTCGCCCGATGTGCTCGAACGGAAAAAGGAAGCGATCTTCCGTCACCAGTCGCAAAAGGACAGCGCGATGTTCCCCGGCGGTACGGATCGCCGCGAGTTCTGGCAGCGTGCCGAAGACCGCAACCTCGGCACCGCCCGCACCTTCGACGCACTCGGCCTGCCCGAATATTACGCGATGGAAGCGTTCGTACAGTGGAAGGAATAGGCCAAACTGACCGCTTCCAACGCAAAGCGGCCCGCCAGTTGGGCGGGCCGCTTTGGCTCACAATATCTCGTTCGCGTTAGTTTCTGTGCGCATCGTGGCACTCTTTGCACGACGTGCCGAACTTCTTTACCGCGTCATTGACCGCGTCTTTGTCCTTCTTCTCCGCACCATCGCTGATCGACGTCATCGCTTCTGCGAAGCCTTTCGCGTGCTTTTCCCACGCATCGTTGTCGCCCTTTTTCGGCTTGTTCTTACCGAGCGCTTCGCCGTACTCGGCGAGTTGCTTGCCCAGCTTCTGCGCGTCTTCCCATTTTTCGACCTTGGCTGCGGCGCTGGTCTTGGCGACCATGCCGTCCTTACCGGGAACCTTCTTCATGATCTCTTTGATCGTGGGGTTCTTCTTGTCGTCCTTCTTTTTGTCGTCGGCGGCAAACGAGCCGACCGAGAACGCCACCGCAAGGACACCAACCGTGAAACAGGCCACCAATCGACGAGCCAGCGAAATCATCTCTGCAATCTCCAAAGTAGGAACGGCATTCGACCCGGAACGACCATCGACCGGTTCGATTGAAATATATCCCAAATCGAAACCGAGTGCGAAGGAAAATTCGATGAGAATACTGCGATTCGATCGAACACCCAGCGAGACTACAAGCAATGTAAGCAAGCGATTTCTTGAATATAATTGGTCGATATGTCACTGATGAAATCTGAGGACTTTCGCGATGACCAAGCCGTTCGATACGACGCTGAAGGATTTGTTGAACGTCTTCGCGGTCGATTGGGCCGACTGGCTCGGCCCGCAAATCGGCTTGTCTGCGGAAATCGAAGTCGAGCCGCTCGACGTCGATTTAGCGACGGTACAGATGTCTGCCGACAAAGTCTTTCGTCTGAAAACGCCTGCCAAGGGTATCTTGCACATCGAGCCGCAAGCCTCGCACGACAGCGGCTTTCCGTGGCGATTGTTGCAATACAACGGACTGTTAGACGCCCGCTATGAAAGCCCCGTCTATTCGGTAGCACTGTTGCTGCGACCGGCTGCCGCACCAGGTGTAACCGGTGTCGTCAGTCGTTTCAGCCACGACGGCACCGAGTATTTGCGCTTCAAATACACGGTGATCAAAGTGTGGGAATTGCACATCGAGCCGCTGATGGCGAGTGGCATCGGCGCACTCCCACTCGTGCTCCTCACCGATGAAGCCCAGGGTCAACTCGGTACACTCGTGGATCGCATCGACGCACGATTGCGAGCTGAGCAAGTGCCCAATGCGGATCGGGTATTCCTGTTGACATGCGGATATATCCTGCTCGGATTGCGGTATACTGGGATTGAGATTCAAAACGCATACACGAGGGTCCGGGGCATGAAAGAGTCATCGACGTATCAGGCGATTCTTGAAGAAGGCCGCGTAGAAGGCGAGATCAAAGGCGAGATCAAAGGCGAGATCAATGCTCGTCAAAGTATGCTATTGGACATTCTCCACGATCGGTTTGGCGAAGTTCCTGCGGACGTCGAATCGCGGATTCGAGCGGTGACCGAAGCGGCGCGTTTGCAGCATGCGATTCTGCGTGCGATCCGGATTTCCACGATCGACGACCTCGAACTGTAACGGACAATTTTCCCTTCGACTTGGCGAGTCGGGCGCGTTAGGATCGGTGAGTGTGGTGTTTCTACCTCTCTGACACTTCTGGAGATTGCCATGAACCGAATGGAACCACAGCGGGATTGTCCCGAATGCGAAGGGGTGACGCCGTTCGATCGGCGCTCGTTCTTCCGTACCGTCGGTGGCCAAGCCGCCGCGATACTGGCCATCGGTGGTGCTGCCGGTGCCGCGCGGGCGCTGGATACGGTCAAGCCGATGACGGTCGTGAAGCCTGCCGAAGACCTCGTCCGCGAACTATTCGCGACGCTGTCAGCCGAGCAAAAACCGCAAGTCGTGTTCCCCTGGGATCACGCCATCAAGAAGGGCATCCCGACCCGCCTCGGCATGTACAACGCGCCGATCGGCAAGAAAATCCGCGACGTTTACACCAAGCCGCAACAAGAACTCCTCGACCGCATCTTTCGCAGCATCGCTGCCGGGGACGAAGGCTACCATCGCCTCAGCCGTGGCGGAGACTTCGACGCGAGCGGTTCGTTCACGGGAATCGGCGCGACGATCTACGGTGAGCCGACCGACAAGAACAAATTTTCGCTCGTGTTTGCGGGGCACCACCTGACCGTGCGTTGCGACGGGAATTCCGAACCGGACGCAGCATTCGGCGGGCCGATGTATTACGGCCATACGCCGGACGGGTCGTCGAAAGAGAACGTCTTCTACTATCAAACGCAAGCGGTGTGGAGCGTCTTCAATGCCCTGAGCGAGAAGCAACGTAAGGCCGCGTCGATCGATGGCACGCCGGGCGAACTGGCCCCGTCGGTGCAGTTTCGCAAGAACGGCATGAAGTTCCCCGGCCTCAGCATTCAGGAGTTGTCGAAGGATCAGCGGGCACTCGTCGAATCGGTCATGCGCGAACTGCTGTCGCCGTTCCGCAAGGAAGACGCCGACGAGGTAATGGACCTGCTCAAGAAGAACGGCGGCATGGAGAAAATCCACCTCGCGTTCTACTACGAGGAAGCGGGCGACGCAATCCAGTGGCACTTCTGGCGGCTCGAAGGCCCCGGCTTCATCTGGAACTTCCGCGTACTGCCCCACGTACACACCTACGTGAACATCGCCGGAGTGGCATGAGCGTTTAGGTGTCTTCAAAAGCACACGCTCGAAGTGTGCCTGATACATGAATCGAAACCTACAGCCAGCCGTGGCCTTCTTCGCGGGCGATCGCTTCGAGGGCGTCGATCCAGATCGGGTGCTCGTTCAGGCAGGGCATCGCTCGCAGTTTCTCGCCGCCGGCCTTGTGAAACACTTCTTCCGATTCGTGGCCGATTTCATCGATGGTCTCGAGGCAGTCAGCGGTGAAGCCGGGCAACGACACGGCGACACGGCGGACACCCTTTTTCGCGAGTTCTTCGAGCACATCGTCGGTGTACGGCTTCAGCCACGGGTCGCGACCGAAACGCGACTGGAACGTGCGCGTCCAGCGGTCGCGGCTCCAGCCGAGTTTCGCAATCAGCGCCTGGGTTGTGCGAACGCAGTGCGTGGCGTACGGGTCGCCACGCTGAGCGTACTTTTGCGGGATGCCGTGGAAGCTGAACACGAAATGCTCCGGCTCCCAACCGAGCTTTGCGATGTCGTCGTTGATGTTCTGCGCGAGCGCGCAGATGTACGCCGGATGTTCGTAATACGGTGGCGAGAAGCGCACGGCGGGCACGATCCGGAGTTTCAGCATCACCTTGAACAAGGCATCGGTGGCGCTCGCAGTCGTGGTCGACGAATATTGCGGGAACATCGGGATCGCTACTATGCGATCGACGCCGTTCGCGAGCATATCAATCACGACGGATTCGACCGACGGATTGCCGACCATCATGCCGAAGCGCACGGGATTGTTCGGGAATCGCTGTTGGAGCAGTTCCGTTTGTTGAATCGTGTGGTGCATGAGCGGCGAACCGGTCGCTTCGTCCCAAATGCGCGTGTACTTTTTCGCGGACGACGGCGAGCGGAACGGCAAGATGATGCCATTCATGAGGATCGACCACAACCACGCCGGAGGGCTTTTCCGCGGCACGGGGGTTTTGCCCGGCAAAAGGTAGCTGCTGGTGTAAGGCTTGGTTTCGACGACGCGCGGGTCGAACAGGAATTGACGCAGATACGACCGCAGGGCGCGACCGGTCGGTGCATCGGGTGTACCGAGTTGGATGAGCAAGATGCTGGTCATGAAAACCTCGGAAACACAACGCATGCGGGGTCTGAGGTCATGGTAGGCGTGTGGCCTAACCGAACCCCAAACCCCGTGCGAAATGGCGTGCGGTTTCGCTTACTTCTTCTTGCAGCCAGGGCCTTCGCGCGGGTCGCTCTTCTCCGTGATGTGGCCATCGCCGGCTTTGAGCGTGATGCACTTTTGCTTGTTCAGTTCGGTGTAGCTCAACCACTGCGCGGGCATGTTCCCTTCGCTGAAAATCGCCTCGACGGGGCACTCGGGCACGCACGCTTCGCAGTCGATGCAGTCGTCCGGGTCGATGTACAACATCATTTCGTCTTGGTAGAAACATTCGACCGGACAGACGACGCAGCAATCGGTGTACTTACAATCGTTGCAGTTCGCCGTCACAATATGAGCCATGTCAACCACTCCTTAAATATCCGCCGTCCGAGAACACTCTCGACTTTAATGGGAATCGCGTCGCGATCGCTACAGACAAGTTATGCATAGAGATCGGTCGAGAGTCATGTCCACTCGACCGATTTTTCGCATTCTGTCAGCAAATCTCGTCGTGAGCTTACGACTTTTTCGATAAGTAGCCGCGTGCGGTCATCCACTCGGCACATCGTTTGGGCCAATCGCTCGCGGGGCCTTTGCCCGTTCGCAGTCCGAAACCGTGCCCGCCGCTCGCGTACAAGTGCAGTTCCGCCGGCACGCCGGACGCCTTCAACGCCCGGTACATCCCGATGCTGTTCTCGCTCGATACCGGGTCGTCGCTGGCGTGTGCGAAGAATACGGGTGGCGTGTTCTTATCGACCGCAATCTCGGCTTTCAGCGTCACCGAGTCTTTCTCGACCAGCCCGCCGGGGTACACCAGCACGCCGAAATCGGGCTTGCACGAAAGCGTATCGGCTTCATCGACGGCGTCGTAAAGTCGTTTCGTGTAATTCGTACAGAGCGTTGCCGTCAGGTGGCCGCCCGCCGAGAAGCCGAGCATACCGACGCGGTTCGCGTCGATGCCCCACTCCTTCGCATGGGATCGCACGAGGCCGATCGCTCGTTGGGCGTCTTGCAACATCGCCAGATTCTCCGGCGATTGCTTCTCGCGTTTTGGCACGCGATATTTCAACACGACGGCCGTGACGCCTTGCGAGTTCAGCCACGTGGCGACATCGGTGCCTTCGTGTTCGATCGCCAGGATGCTGTAACCGCCGCCGGGGGCCACAATCACGCACGCGCCGTTCGGCTTTTCGGCACGGTACACGCTAATCTGCGGTTTCGACACATTCGCCAGCCGTGCCACGGTAATCTGGCCGGGCTTGGCTTCCATGAGTCCTTCGGGTGGCAGATCCTTGATCTCGCCGGGCACCTTCGCGGGCCACAGATCGAGCGTAACCGGTTCAGCCGCCGCGAATGGCCCGAATGCCAACATTACGGCCACGGCGAAAAGTCGTCGCATGGGAACTCCTTCGGAGAGAGGCGAACGCATCGTTTCTTGTTATAGCCCAAAATAGGCACGATACAAAGTTGGGTGGCTGTTTTGACTCGTCAGAATCGACGTAAGTCCGAAATACAGAGGCTCAAAAACCGTTTTTTGGGGTGTTTTTTCGGTTTTGACGACCCAAAAACGCGGCTTTTCGATCGTCTTTCGCTGTTCCGTATTCCGTATATCGAACTCTTGTCGAGGGTTGTGTCGAACGGAGTCGATTCGAGAATCGGCGCAAATAGCGACAGTAAATCGACCGACCACGACACAAAATCGACCGACCACGACACTTCGCGACATTCTCACGACACTTGGAGACACTTTCACGACAGTTGGAGACACGTCGCAAAATCCGACTTACGTCGGATCGCGATTCGCCGGGTTGACCGATTCCATTCGTATGGGTGAGCCAGAATCGCAAGTCGATTCGAGATTGTCTGTGCAGTCGCTTCGGCACGGTTCAAAACCCGGTTGCAGTTTTGCCAAATAAGACCACTAAAAATTTGGTTCCGGCGTGATTGGAATTGGGCGAAATCGGACGTAAGTCGT
>JAYVQG010000145.1:0-8104 GCA_043757025.1 Limnoglobus sp. | reverse complement strand
CGGTTGTCGAATCGACCCCTTTCGACGCAACCCTCGACAAGAGTTCGATATACGGAATACGGAACAGTGGATCGCGATCGAAAAGTGGCGATTTTGGGTCGCGAAAACCGAAAAAACACCCGAAAAAACGGTTTTGGAACGTCCGCAATTGCGACTTACGTCGAATCTTACTCTCTCACTCGCTGATCGATGCGTATTTTCATTGCGATTCTTTTTGCATCATTCGCTACGAGCACGAACGCGGCGGAGAAGCCGAACGTGGCGAAGGAACAACCCGAAATCGCCGAGAAGATTGGCACGTATCTCAAAACCGCACGCACGCCATCGCCCGAATGGGAACCGAAGTGGCAAGCCGCGAAGAAGTAAGTGAACGAGCAGAAGGGTTCGCATCAAATCCGCAGAAGATCGTAGATTATGGCCCCGCGTTTACGAGAATGGATGGGAGAGACTTTCACGAGGTGTGCGAATATGCTGCAAACGATCTGCTGGTTCTTGATCCTCGTGGCCCGCGGTTTACTGTCGTTGCGGTATCGCGTTCGCGTCGTGGGCACGGAAGCGGTGTTGCAGAAGCCGGGGCCGTATCTGATTCTGCCGAGCCACCCCGCTTACATCGATCCGCCGAACGCCATCGCCCACTTGTGGATGCGCTTCCGAATGCGGCCAATGCTGCTCGAAACGAACTTTGAATCGCCCGTGCTGGCCCCGCTCGCGTGGTTCCTGCGTGCGATCAAAGTCCCCGAAACCGAGAAGGCGAGTGCCGAGGCGCGACTGCGTGCGGAGCAATCGGTGCAGCAAGTCATCGACGCGCTGAAAGCGGGCGACAACGTCATTTTGTGGCCAACTGGTACACTCAGCCGCAACGGTAAAGACTACGTCGGAGCCGCCCGCACCGCATCCGATGTGCTGACGGCGTTACCCGCCACAACGGTGGTCCTGATCCGCACACGCGGGTTGTTCGGCAGCTCGTTCAGTTGGGCGTACGGCGTCAAACCCCGGCTAATTTCAAGGCTATTTGTCGGAGCGCGGTTGTTACTTGCGAACGTGCTATTCTTCGCGCCGCGCCGCAATGTGACGATGCAACTCGAATCGTTCATCGCCGCCGATCGCCCCGAGCCGACCCGCGAGAAGCTCAACCCGTGGCTCGAAGCGTGGTACAACGCGGACGGCGGCGAGAAACCGAACTTCGTGCCGTATCACTTCCTGTTCGGCGAACGCGAGTTGGAGTTCCCGCCACCGCCACTCGGTATCGGCTCCGATCTCGATCTCTCGAAGATCAAACCCGCGACGAAGGAACTGGTCGCTACTGCGATCGGCGAACGGTTGAAACGCCCGCTCAGCGAAGAGGAAAATCAGGCGGGCACGACGTTCGCGCAACTCGGTCTGGATAGCCTCGAAAGCATGGACGCGGCACTGCAAGTCGAACAGCATTCGGGGTTCAGCAGCGATGTCGTGCCGACGTCCGTTGGGCAACTCTGGGCGCTCGCCGAGGGGCTACTCGATTCCGGCCCGCCGAAGCCCGCACCGAAGGCGTGGTTCTTGCCACCATCGGACGTAAGGCCCCTCGAAATATTGGGCGAAACGCTCCCCGAGGCGTTCCTGAATCGCGCGATTCGCAATCGCAGCGAAGTCTGCGCGGCGGATGATATTGCGGGAGCGGTCACGTACGAAAAACTGCTCGTCGGTGCGACCGCGATGGCGGCCCGCTTTCGCGAACTCCCCGGCGAAAACGTCGGGTTGCTGCTCCCAGCATCGGTGGCCGCGGACATCGCGTTTTTCGCACTGCACTTCGCCGGGAAACTGCCCGTCGTGTTGAACTGGACGACCGGCCCCGCGAACCTCGAACATGCCGCGCAGTTGATGAAACTGCAACGTGTGGTGACATCGAAGCGGTTCATCGATCGCACGCAAATCGTCGTCTCCGGCACCGAGTACGTTTTCCTCGAAGATGTCCGCGCAAGCATGGGGAAACTCGAACTCTTACGGCGACTGCTTGCGGTGCGATACCTGTCCAGCATCGTGAAATCGAAACAGCTTTCGGGGCTATCGACCGATCCCGACCGGCCTGCCGTCGTGCTGTTCACTTCGGGGTCCGAAAAGGCACCGAAAGCGGTGCCACTGACGCACCGGAATATCATCGCCGATCAGCGCGGTGCCACCCCGCCACAACAACTGACGCGGGCCGATTCGGTGCTCGGCTTCTTGCCGATGTTCCACAGTTTCGGGCTGACCATCGCCGGATTGTTCCCCGTGCTCGCAGGTGCGAAAGTCGTTCACCACCCCGACCCGACCGATGCCTCATCGCTCGTTCGCAAGACGGCGGCGTATCGCCCGACGATCCTGATCGGCACGCCGACGTTCGTCAATTTCATCCTCAATCGCAGCAAACCGGGCGACCTCGATTCGTTGCGTCTAATTGTCGTCGGTGCGGAAAAATGTGCGGACGATATTTTCGACCGCGTGAAGCAACTCGCCCCGAACGCGACGGTGCTCGAAGGTTACGGCGTTACCGAATGTTCGCCGTGCGTGTCGGTGAATCCCGTCGTCAAAGTGAAGCGTGGCACCATCGGCAAACCGCTGCCCGGCGTCGAGGTGATCGCGGTCGATCTGGAGACGGAACAGCCACTCGGGCCGAACCAGATGGGCGTGTTGCTCGTGAGTGGGCCGACGGTGTTTCCGGGTTACATTGGCCACACGGGCGAGCAACCGTTCCGCGAACTCAACGGCAAACGCTGGTACATCACCGGCGATCTCGCGGCACTCGACGACGATGGCTACATCGTCTTCCACGGGCGACTCAAACGCTTCGTGAAAGCGGGCGGCGAGATGATCTCGTTACCCGCACTCGAAGAGCCATTCGCCAAAGTCTTCCCGCCCACCGACGAAGGCCCGCGCGTCGCCGTCGAAGGCATCGAGTTACCGAACGGCCGCCTCGTCGTGCTGTTTTCCACGGAAACGATCTCGCTAAAAGACGCGAACGCACTGCTGCAAAAGGAAGGTTTCCGCGGCATCATGCGACTCGACGAAGTCCGCCCCATCGACAAAATCCCCGTACTGGGCACCGGCAAAACCGACTACAAAGTGCTACGTGGGTTACTGAAGTAGAGGTTCAGAATCGACGTAAGTCACAATTGCGGCGGCTCAAAAACCGTTTTTTGGGGTGTTTTTTCGGTTTTCGCGACCCGAAAAGTCGCGTTTTTGATCGTAATCCACTGTTGCGTATTCCGTATCTCGAACTCTTGTCGCGGGTTATGTCGATTGCTCTCGATTCGAGAATCGGCGCAAGTCGCGACATAAAATCGACCGAGCACGACACAAAATCGACCGGCCGCGACATTCTCACGACACTTGGAGACATTCTCACGACACTTCGAGACACTTCCACGACACGTCGAAATTCCAACTTACGTCGGATCGCCTCCGATTTTTTGACTGTTGCGATTCGTGTGGGTGAGCACAAAAAATCACACACACCGAAAGTTGTTCGAGGAGTTTCCTGCTCCACCAGAGATGAGAATTGGCAAGATGTCCAAGGTTGCTATTTTGGGAAAGCAAGAAAATTCTTGACGCACCATTCCGATGTCCGATATTATCTCATCTGTGGATTCAGAATAAATTGTTTGTCTCATGTAGAGATTGGGATAAACACCTGTTAGCTGCCTATGGGACGACGCAAACGAATCAAATGGGGTCACGGGGATATCTTCGCCGTTCCTCTGGTCGATGGTACATTCGGATTGGTCCAAGCGATCGATCATTGGATGCCTCACTGGATCTACACAGCCATTACGGAGGCCCGCATTACGTCATTGACCGATGCCGACACCAAACCCGGGAAGTTGATCGCGATGATTGCGGTCGATGATGATCCGTTCAGTTTTGGCGGCTTTCCTCGTATTGGACCAGCTTCCGCAATGGTCGGTAGGCGAGACTTCCCCAACGAGGCCTTCGCGCAGAACGGCTACGTGGGAGCGAAATCTTACACAGGCGGGATTGTCGCCGACTTTCTGTCCGCATGGCACCGGCTCGGTCCGTGGAACGCATACAAGGATCCAGCTTTCTTCGATAAGCTTCTGATCACCGGAATCGTTCGGCCAAGCGATGTGATCCTGAAGGTCGGCAGCTAACTTGTGCGTACGGCGAGCCGCACTGGGCAGGCTCGTCGTTCGGCCTAACGCTGCCCCGAAGACGCCGAACCTGTCACTGTTGCAGACGTCGGGGCGTGATTGGTTTCTGGGACTTCAAGCTCTCCCGGTGCTTCGGAGGCTGAGCTTAGTCGTTCGGTCGCAGAGGGAGATGGCGGATCTCCACCCAGACATTGCCGACCGGGTGGCCATGATGACCCGACGGATGACTCCTGTCGGATAACGTACTGCGATTATTGCGCGACTCGTATGCCCGCGCCATGGACAACGGCCGCAACTACCTCACGCAAATGGACATCCTGATTACGATGTTCAGTACGCCAAACAGCATCGTCGCCGAGTGCTTCGAGCGCATCGGCGTCACCGCCGCGCACCTGACCGAAACCGCCGTAGCCGCCGAGCGCGACGGCGGCGACTGATGTCTTACGAGCCGCCGGGTTCGTCCCGGCGGGAGTAACGGCCACTTCACTTCTGCCCCAACACTTCGCGAATCCGCGCATTGGATTGCGCCTCAGACATCCCACGACGGTTGATAAGCAAGTTGCCGTAAGCGTTAACACATAATTCAAAACGCGGATGCTTGTGCCCAGTCATTTGTTGTTGAGTGAACAGAATGCGAAGACATCGTTCGTACAACGGCTCCGCTTCTGACACTCGGTTGGTGGCACTGAGTAACGAAGCCAAATTGAACAGGTCTGTGGCAATATGGGGGTGATTGTCGCCGAAAATGTATTTGTCTATGGCCAACGCTCGCCGCATTAGCGGTTCCGCTTCCGACAGTCGGTTTGTTTTCATCATTGATTGTGCTAAATTGCCTAAATCTACAGCAACACTGGGATGGTTGGGGCCAAAACTTGACTCGTCGATGGTCAATGCTCGCCGCAACAGGGGTTCTACTTCAGACAAATGATTCGTTGCCAAAAGCAACGTAGCTAAATTGCTCAAGTATGTAGCCAAACTATAGTGATTTGGTCCGAAATACGCCTCGTCGATTGCCAAAGCCCGTCTCAACAGCGGCTCTGCTTCTGCCATGCGATTCACTGACTGAAGTATCATCGACAAATTGTTCAAGCGAATCGCCACCGTAGGATGGTTTGGACCCTTACTCTCCTCAGCAATTTTTAACGCGCGTCGCATCAGCGGTTCCGCCTCTGCCAGCCGGTTCGTTGCACTAAACAAATAAGCCAAGTTATTGAGACTAATCGCGGTTTTGTGGCTGTCTGAACCGAAGTGTTGTTCGGCGGTTTGCAGTGCTTGTTGGAGGTAGAACTCCGCGCGGTCGTACTGTGCGACATCGTCGAATACATTTGCCAGGTCGCGACAAATCTCCCAGCGCAGTTCGGGGTCGGCGGCGACGTTGGCTTGCAAGGTGTAGGCTTCTTGCAATGCGGTCAGCGCGACGTCCCACTGCATCTGCCGGCGAGCCTGATTGCCCGCGCGTTGCAGCAACGTGGCGAGCAATAACTCGCGCCCCGGCTTGCCGCGTAGCTTCGCCGCTTCGGCGAGTGTCTCGGCGGGGTCGCCGGTTGCTCCACTCTCTTCGCGGTCGAGCGATAGCCATTCGTCCTTCGGCAGCCGTCCGATGAGTTCGCGGCTGGTGCCGGCCGGTTCGATGCGATACACCCCCGACCGGATCGACCACACATCGGGTGCGGCCCCGCTCAGCATCCGTTCGAATCGCCCTGGCAGTGCGAGCGCCACTGTGCAGGGGAATCGCTTTTGCAGCGTGTTGCGGTATCGGTTGAGTTTCATCAACGCGAGTTCCCAACTGCGTTGATACTCCTCAAACGCCTCGGGTTCGACGGGGTCGGCATCGATCCAGATCAGCCGCAACGAAGCTGAGGCTGGCGCGAATTCCAGCAGCGATTCCGCAAGGCTATCCGGCCCCTTCGTCGGGTCGAACCGCACCCGCACGATGGCACCCGGTTCGGGCAGAATTTGCCGGAGTTGTTCGCGCACCAGTGCAATCGCCCAGTCGTCGGGCGCGAAGACGACGATGAACGAAAACCGGTCGTCGGTCAGTTCGAAGTGCCGCGTGAGCAACTGCCAACCTTCGATTTCGCCCCAGCGGTACAGGTGCGCGATCGACTGCGCCGTAAACGGACTCGGAGTGATGTCGGCCACAATCGCCTACTTTACCGGCTGTTCCGGCGGTTTCATGGCGGCATCGCGGCGGAGGATTTCTTCCACGTCGTCGCGAATGAGCGGATGCACATCGTACCAGACCTTGCCGTTGCGGAGCATCAACGCGCAGTGCGTATCGAGCAAGAACGTCACCCGTTGCAGGCTGACGGGCGTGAGATCCTCCAGCATACAATCGCGTTGTCGGCCGACCTGGTGCAAGAGTTTCGCATCGACGATATTGCTCGGGCGGTACGACGTTCGCAGGTTGTCGATCGCCCCTTCGACGATCTGCGGCGTGATCGGTAGCGATTGAGATCGCACCACCGTTTCCTTCAGCAACGAGATCAAATCGCGAAAGTGGCCCCCAGATGCCGCGATGAGTTTGTCCGCCAGTGAATAGCTGCCCGACTTCGTCGGTTTGCCGAAGTAGCGGACCATCCCTTCGGGAGTAAAACGGCGTTCGACAACGCGCTGCATCGTCTGCCAGCCGGCCGCGATGCGCGTTCGCTTCTCGTCGTTCTTCCAGAGTTTGACGTTATAAAGCATCCGGATTTCGCTCATCTGCGGCAGTTTGAATTTCAACCACGGCGGAAGCGTGTACACCATGTGGACGAACGGGATTTTCAAATCCTTGCGGTGGTTCGCCAACAAGCTCGTGACGCTGTCGGTCACGCGGCCATCGGTCCCGACGGGGTCGCGAAGTTGTTCCAGTTGATCGAACAGGAACACCACTTTGCAATCCGAGCGTTGGGCTTTCCGAATCGTTTTGAGTCCGAAATCGAAGAACTTGTGGACCTCATCTAGCAATTCGCCGAGCCGCACGCCGAGCTTTTCTCGCAGCTTGTTGCGAAAGGAGGGGACTTCTTTCAGCGACGTCTTGATCATCGCGCCGATTTCCGTGGCCGGAATGGTGGCTTTGAATTCGAAGCCTTCGATCTTGACGTTGGTTTTCCGCAGCCAGTGACTGAATCGCGTCCAGAAGCTCTCCTCTGCCAGTTTCACCTTCAGCGATGCCTCGATTGCCTCGCTGAACGAACCGGCCAAGACGAGCAGGAAATCAGTGATTTCCACCGGCTCGGTGGGCAGGAGATAATCCAAGGCGTTCGCGTATGCGACGAAATGGCCCGATGCTTCTAACTGCTTTTTCAACCGGAACAACTCGGTCGTTTTGCCCGCGCCGCGGAAGCCCGAGATGTAGCTCAGGCTTTCGACTTCGGCGAGTTTGATATCGTCGTAGATCAGCTGAACCGGATCGGCCGGATCGCCATCGTACAGCGGCTCGTACAGTTCGTTACCGGGCTGAAGCGCATCGTCGACCTTCAGACGACGGTACAAAAACTGGCGGAAGTCGAAGTCGGGCAGAGGCAGCGTGCTCATGCTTTAGAGCATATCCCGAAGTCGCACGGGAGCATAGCGCCACAGCGCCCAAACGGGGTTTCATGAATCCGTGGGTTTGTGTAGTTTGCCCAGGCTTCGATAGTGAAGCCAAGGAGGCGAGCGATGCCAGGGACTGCCGCGAAGGTCAAAGTGACCGAAAAACAGTTGGTGATTTTGGAGGAACTCAGTCGGTCCCGCTCGATCGGTTTTCAAGGGCTGCTGAACGAGCAGATTGCCGTCGAGGTCGGGATGAACCGGCAGCAGGTCGGCGTGTGGCGGCAACGCTGGCGGGATGCGTGGAAGGCGATGTGCGTTTGGGAATGCACCGAATCGCACCGGCTACGCGAAGCCATCCTGCACGCGTTGTCCGATGCGCCGCGGCCGGGGGCGCCACCGACGTTCACCGCTACGCAAGTCGCGCAAATCCTGGCGTTGGCCTGCGAGTCGCCGAAGTTGTCGGG
>JAYVQG010000144.1:0-8186 GCA_043757025.1 Limnoglobus sp. | reverse complement strand
GGCAACGCCGTGAACGATTTCCAGATTGGCGTGTTTTCCCTGTATTCGTAGCGGAAGTCGTGAGACTTCTGACTGTAGCCCTCTCGCTCCGCGAGAGGGTAGCGAAGCCGGAAGAATCCCCGTCGCATCGGACTAGACTGTTGCTATCCTCTCGCTCCGCGAGAGGATAGCGAAGGCGGAAGAATCCCCGTCGCATCGGACTAGACTGTTGCTATCCTCTCGCGGAGCGAGAGGGCTACGTAAAACCGCCCTTTACACTCCAATATCTGTTGCGCGAACCTCAAAATACAATGAAATAATCGTTCGCGGCGTTGCCCAACGGGGTTCGATCTTTTAGCCCAGGGTTAGACGTCTTACGTCGTACCCCTGGGCGTACATGCAATTTAGCCTACTTCGTAACACGCCAGCGAGGGTGCGCTTTCCACGTTCGAGGCACGGCATGAACTTTTGCGTGGGTTTCCCTTGCTGGCGCTGCGGGTTGGCACGAAAAGTGATGGAGTTCCCACGGAAAACGGACGGTCGGTTAGGAGTATTCGTTACCTTCAAACTTCGTGGGGCTACGTACCTCGACGAGGAGTGATGGCGTTCGCGGTTGTAAAACACTTCGTTGGACTCGAAGTGGTTCGCCTTCACCTCATCGCGCGGTGCGTTGCCGATACGCTACGTGCGAGAACGAGGCGTTGCAATCGAACTCGGACCGCGAACGTATGAAATGTTTGCGAAGCGAACGCACAACGAACTGCGGTTCGTAGACTGAATCGATACTCACTCATAACCGAGACCTTATATGCCAACGATCACGATCAGCACCCCCATTGCGATTCAACGCCTGATGCGATTCCTGGGTATCGAAGGCATTACCGGGCAGGAAGCCGCCATCGCGAAGGTGATTCAGTCGGCACTGAAGGAGGCGGGCGTACCGATCTCGGCGATGCGCTTCGACGATGCCAACACGCGAATCCCCGCACCGACGCAGACGGGTAACTTGATCGTGAACCTGCCCGGCACCCGTAAAGATGCGAAGCCGATATTGTTCATGACGCACATGGACACGGTACCGCTGTGTGCGGGGGCGAAGCCGGTGCAGTCGGCGAACCGCATCACCAACGCCGCGAATACCGCACTCGGCGGCGACAACCGCACGGGGTGTGCCGTACTCGTGACGCTGGCCGCCGAACTCATCCGCCAGAAACTCCCGCATCCGCCGATTACGATGCTCTTCACGGTGCGCGAAGAAAGCGGGCTGTTCGGGGCGAAGCACGTCAACCCGGCCGATCTCGGCGACGTGTCGATGGGCTTCAACATCGATGGCCGCGCCGCGGCGGACATCACCATCGGGGCCATCGGTGCGGACCGTTGGGAAGTGAACATTCAGGGGAAGGCGTCGCACGCCGGTGTGTACCCCGAGCACGGCATCTCGGCGAGTATGGTCGCATCGCTCGCGCTCGCCGATGTTTTCGCCGAAGGGTGGTTCGGCAAGGTCGTGAAGAACGACAAAGAGGGCACGAGCAACGTCGGCCAGTTCGGCGATGCCGAGGGAAGGAGTGCGGGGAACGCGACGAACGTGGTGACCGATTTCGTACACATTAAAGGCGAGAGCCGTAGCCACGATGCCAAGTTCGTGCGCGAGATTAGTGCGGCATTCAAACGCGCCTTCGACGCCGCCGCGAAGAAGGTCAAGGACCATCGCGGCAAACCCGCGAAGGTGCAGTTCGTGAGCCGTCTCGATTACGTCCCATTCTGTTTGCCCGACGATGCCCCCGTGGTCAAACGCGCACAATTGGCAGCGAGATCGATCAAGCTCAAGCCGACGTTGCGCGTGACGAACGGCGGCCTCGATGCCAACTGGATGGTCAAGCACGGCATCCCGACGATCACCATCGGGGCCGGTCAGAACGAGATTCACACGGTGAAAGAGTACGTCGATTTGAAAGAGTTTGAAGCCGGTTGCCGCCTCGCCCTCGCACTGGCAACGCAGGAGTAGTTAGCCGAATAACTCGGCCACGGGGCACGTGAAGCCTGGCAGGACTTCGCCGCCAACGAAGGTCGCGCCGTCTTTGTAGAGGCGGCCTTCGAGCGGTTCGCGGAAGATCGTGATGTTGCGATATTCCGGATCGATCACCCAGACTTCGCGCACATCGGCGAAGAAATACTCTCGCAGTTTCGCATCGATTTGCCGCGTGGTGTTGGAGGGCGAAAGCACTTCTACACACAAGTCGGGCGACTGCGTGTGATACTTCACGACTCGCTGTTCGAGTGGCAATCGCTCGCGACTGTAATAGCTCACGTCGGGGCCACGCACTGTATCCGGGTCGCGTTCGGTGATCGTGCCACTTTCCGTAAAGACTCGCCCGATACGATTCGTTTTCAGAAACGTCTTGATGAGGAACGCAACGTTGACCTGGATTTCGCTATGTTCCAATCCGGGTGCAGGCATCGTCGTCACCTCGCCGCGAATCAGTTCGCGCTTAGAACCATCCAAAGGCTCCGGCAACGCGAAGAAATCCTCGGCCTGAAGTCGTTTTTGTGTGGCAAGTGCGGACATACTAATTCCTTACTGAAATGGTCTTGTAGCTGGGTCTTGAAGCGGGGGTCACAGACCCCAGTTGTCCAGCGGCCTCACAGAGGCCAGCTACAGTTATCCGAACAGATAGCGGACCGGGACTGCGAAGCCCGGCAGCACATCACCGCCATCGAGCGTGTCGGATTCGTCGAGTTCTGTACCGCGAATGGTGCCAGGATAAACGGTCACGGTTCGCGTTTCGGGGTCGATGAGCCAGACTAACCGAACGCCGAGCGTGATGTATTCGCGAATCTTCTCGCGGACATCGCGACGGCGATCCGTCGGCGAAAGCACTTCGATCGCAATATCCGGTGGGATTTCAAAATAGCCCGTCGGCAGTTCCGGTTGCCGCGCGATGCTCCAGAACGCAACATCTGGCCCTCGCACTGTGTCCGGGTCGCGTTCGAGGATGACTCCCGTGTCGTTAGAAGTCGTCCACCCGAGGTTGTTTTCTTCGACATAGATTCCCAGTCGCCTGTCGATCCGCGAACAGATGATTCCATGTCGTGCCTGTGGTGGTGGCATGATGACGACTTCGCCTTTCACCAACTCCTGTTGCGAGCCATCTAAAGGTTCCGGCAACGCGGCAAACTCCACGGCGGTCATCAGTTTGTGTGCGATCGCAGACATCTTGGCTCCCTCGTTACTTTGCCACCGTCACCCATTTTTGCGACTTCGCCGAATCGAGGATCGCGTCGAGAATCTGCTGCGTTTCCAGGGCGTCGCGGAAGGTGGGGCCTTGCGGCGTGCCCGTTTCCAGCCCCTTAATAAAGTCGGCGACTTGGTGCGTGAAGCTCGTATCGTAGCCGACCGCCAAGCCGGGCACCCACCATTTATCCATGTACGGGTGTTCGCCGCCATTGTCCGTCACATGGATGCTCGACCAGGCGCGAAGTTTGCTTTCGGTCTTATAGTCGAAAATCTGCAAGCGATGCAGATCGTGGAGATCCCAACTGATACTCATGTCTTCGCCGTTGATCTCGAACGTGTATTGCGCCTTGTGGCCGCGGGCGTAACGGGTACTCTCGAAGTTCGCGAGGCTGCCGTTCGCGAACTTGCCCATGAAGATACACGCATCGTCGATCTCGACTTTCTCGACCTTGCCCGTGAGGTTGTGCATCCGCTCCTTGACGAAGGTTTCGGTCATGCAACAGACGGTGTCGAGGCGGCCGTTGAGCCAGATTGCCGTATCGATGCAGTGCGCGAGCAAGTCGCCACTGACACCGCTGCCGGCTGCGGCGGCGTCGAGTCGCCATAGCCCTTGCCCGCCTTGTGGCAGATCGCTTTTGATCGTCCAATCTTGCAGGAACTTCGCGCGATAGTGGAAGATTTTCCCGAGGCGGCCTTCTTCAATGAGCTTCTTCGCCAGCGAAACGGCGGGGATGCGGCGGTAGTTGTACCACACCATGTTGGCGACTTTCGCCTTCTCGACCGCTTCGACCATCACTTGACCTTCAGCCGCGTTCATCGCCAATGGTTTCTCGCACAGGATCATCTTCCCGGCGGCGGCGGCGGCGAGTGCGATTTCCTTGTGCAAGTTGTTCGGCGTGCAAATATCGACGACGTCGATATCCTTCCGCTCGACGAGTTTCCGCCAGTCGGTCTCGACGCTTTCGTAGCCCCACTGCGCGGCAAATGGCTTCACCAGATCGGCATTCCGCGCGCACGCCGCCTTCAGCACGACTTGGTGTTCCGACGGGAAAAACTGCCCGACCTGCTTGTACGCATTACTGTGTGCCCGACCCATGAAGCCGTAGCCGATCATACCGACGCGGAGAGGTTTCTGAGACATCGTGCGAAGCTCCATTATTGAGAGGGATTACAGGAACAGATCAAAGAGTTATACGAGATTGCAGCCCCATCGGATCTCGTGAAGAATGGTATACTCCGAGGATGCGAATACTATTTGAAAGAACGCGATAGTACACCGTATAAGGAAAGCGGATCAGTTGACCCTCGCGAACATCATCGAACCCGAAACCGTATCGGGCTGGGTTCGTCATCAACTCTGCGTACACCTGCTCCACTTCATCGAGAAACTCAGTGCCCAAACCGAATCTTTGTTGCTCAAGCCAACTGTAGGCAGTCTGGATGTCTAAACGAACCGATGGGTGAAATACGAGTTGAAGGCTCATTGACCCTTCTCCACTTCAGACCGTATCTGTTCCCAGTTGAGTGCGATGTCGGGATTCGCATCGAGTTCGGCATCGCGGCGGGTCAGTTCCGTTCGCTGTTCCGCGTTTAACCGTCCTATTGGTCGATCCTCTTCGAGACTTTCCCAAATTTCCAGCGCTAAATCGACACGCTGATCGACGTTCATACGGTCGATTCCCAGTTCTTTCATTGTCGGCGACATCGTCGAAGCTCCTTTATTGAGAGGGAAATCAGTTGGCCCGTATGGCGTCGATCGCACTTTGAACGGCGGCATCGCGCGTTTGTGGATGGCCGGCTTCCAGCATGTCGGACAACAAGGCTTGCTGCATGACATCGCCCGTTGGGAGTGCCACCACTACGCGAACGAGAAAATCCCCATACGATGTAATCCGTTCTTGAAATTCTTGTTGTTTCGCCTGAGAAACTCGTTCCGGTTCCCAGAAGGTCGCGGAATCGAGAAGGTAAGTCACCTTACGAATATCGTCGGATTTCTGCGTGTGCAACGAGAACGTGATGAAGTAGAACGTCGTGCCGTCTTCGACATTGGCGACGGGGCGACCGCTCGAATCGGTGTCGAATTTTGCGATCAACTCGCCTTGTACGTTCGCTTTGAATTCTTTCGTGTATCGGATCATGATTTGCTCCTAATTTCGTTTCGGTTTTTGTTGGGAAACGGGAATGTGGATACCGCCATCGGATCGCTGGGCCTCCAACCAACTGTTGGCCAAAGACAACGCGGCTTTTTTGAGCCAAATCTTCGATGCTTCCGATGGCGGGTTTCGGAAGAACTTCATCGAACATCTCTTCGAGATCTTCGGAGTGTTTCAACCACTTACCCACGTCTTCGAGTGGGTTGGGTTTCCGCAGCGCGTGTCGAGTTCGCAATTCTAGCAATGAAAACGCTTTCGTGGCCGCGAGCGCTTTCAACGCAGTTTCTTCGATACCAAATGCTCGATAGAGTTCGAGAGCGAACAATATGAAAAGTGACATGATGGCAGCTACGAACGACCAACTCAACACTTCAGCGGGAAGATTTTCAATTTTAGTTTTGACCACGCCAGCCGTGCCCAGCAATGCGAACGCAATGGACACCGCTACGAAGATCTTTCGCAAGCGAACTTCGCGACGTCTCTTCGCCCCTTCTGCTCGCGTGATGCTGGTCGCGATATAAAGCAAAAATTGACGAAGTGTCTCTTCGTTCAACTTTCGATTTTGAGCTAAGGTCGGTTCGGGTGGCATTTGCAGCTCCTGACATCACTATCGCGTCAGTTTACTTGTACATGACTTTGCCGATGCTACTGCTCGGCGTTGATTACTTTATACAGCAACGGGTCGGTTTCGTAGCCAAGTGGCGACTGAAGTCAGATGGGAAAAGCCGAACGAATTGCCGTGGAGACGCGGTTTGTTTCCGAACGCTGAGCGAACGATGCCGCTCAGCGACGAGATTTGCGCTCGGATGTTTTCGATAGGAATTAGCGCGTCAGTGCGTGGACGAGCTTCAAGAGTTGCGGTGCGCCAACGCTATTGATGAGGGCCTGGATTCGCTCCAGATCTTCGAGCTTGAAACTGCCACCACTACTACTGCCGCTGCCACCGCTGGTGCTACGCTTGGATGGCATGCCATCCTTTTTCTGGATCATCGACTTGTACGATGAGATCATACCGGGTGGGAGGTCGATACCGCCCGCTTCCTTGACGTGGTTTTGAATCGCCAGTGGCTTCGCATCCGCACCCAGTGCCGTCATTGCGTTCCGCACCAGTTGCATCTTGCTCGGGATTCCGTGCTCTTTCTTAGGCTTCGCCATCAATCACCTCGTATGCATGAACCGAAAATGGGGTAAAATACGCCATTGAAAATTGTATAGCAGATGTCACACACCTCGAACAGATACTTATAGAAAGAATTTTCCAATCTCACACGTACTTTGCACGGTCTCGCCCGTGCGGTCGCAGTGAAACACCGCGTCCCAATCGGCAAAATGTACGATTCTCGGCATTCGGATTTTGAAGGCGATTCCACAACGCCGGGTTTATGGTAGCATACTGTTGCGAATCGTTCTTCCTGCCCTCCTGCCTTTCGGATGCATATCCCATGCGCGACCTCACACGACGCGATTGTCTCAAATTCGGCGCGGCCTCGTTGGCGGGGGTCGTCGTCCCGACGGTGACTTCGGCGAAACCTCCTGAAGCGGTGAAGTCCGTGGCTGCGGTTTTGACGATCTATCGGCACAAATCGCACGCCGACGTGTTGATTGGCAAGATTCTCGAAGGCTGGAAACAGGACGGCGGGGCAGGGCCGGCACTTAAGCTGGTGTCGATGTACGCCGATCAATTTCCGAAAGACGATCTCGCACGAAAGATCTCCAAAAAGTTCGGCGTGCCAATCTTCGATTCAATCGAGAAAGCGGTGACGGTCGGCGGGGATCGCATCCCCGTCGATGGCGTGATCAGTATCGGCGAACACGGCGACTACCCGATGAACGACCGCGGACAGCACCTGTACCCGCGACGGCGATTCTTCGAGGAAATCAGCAACGCATTCGAGAAGTTCGGCCGCGTGGTGCCGGTGTTCAGCGACAAGCATTTGGGGCCAGTATGGGCCGACGCGAAGTGGATATATGACCGTGCCAAGAAGTTGAAGATTCCGTTCATGGCCGGGTCGTCGCTACCCGTCAGCTTTCGCACTCCGGAGATCGAAGTGCCGATGGGCTGCGAGATCGAATCGGCCGTCGGGATCGGTTACAGCGGGCTGGATATATACGGCAGCCATGCTTTGGAATGTTATCAAGCCCTCGTGGAGCGACGACGCGACGCCGAACGCGGAGTGAAGTGGGTGCAGTTCCTTCAAGGAAAGGCGATGTGGAAGGCCGTCGACGATGGTTTGGTGGCCAACGATGTCTTAGAGGCGGCATTCGCGGTCGTGCCCAAAGTGGGCAAGAAAGCGATGCGACAAGATGAAAAAGCGGCACTGATCCTCTTCGAGTATACCGACGGGCTACGCGGCGCGCAGTTCATGTTTCAGTGCATCTTGCGAACGGCGGTGGCGCTCAAACTCAAAGGACAACGACGACCGATCGCGACGGGATTTGAAGAACGCCCCGAGCCGAATCACCCGCACTTTGCATATCTATTGAAGGCCATCGAAACGATGATCCATACGGGTAAGCCGAGTTATCCCGTCGAACGTACGTTGTTGACGAGCGGGATTCTGGATCGCGCGATCGCATCGCGAGCACAGGACGGCGCGAAGCTGGAAACACCCGAACTGGCAATCTCGTATATGCCCGCGAATTATCCACACGCACCGTACCCGGAATTGCTCGCGGTGCCGATCGAGTGATAATGTAGCAGTACAATAGCATCCGGAGGATTTGCCATGCCGATGCACGACTGGACGCGAGTCGAAGCGGGGATTTACCACGCCTTCCACCACGAGTGGATTTCCGAGATCGGTCGCGCACTAAACCGT
>JAYVQG010000143.1:0-8193 GCA_043757025.1 Limnoglobus sp. | reverse complement strand
GTGCGGTCGCCACGTCGGCTGCGGTTTGGTAGCGTCGGTCGGGATCGACTTGCAACAGTTGGAGGATCATTTCCGCGAGGTCCGAAGGCAGTTCGCCCCGCGTCTGGCGGATGTCCGGTGGCATCGCGGTCAAACGGCGGCTGAGGTCGCTGACGGGATTTCCCGTTTCCGGATACGGTTCGCGGCCGGTGAGTGCCCAGAACATCGACGCACCGAGCGCGAACAAATCGGCACGGCCATCGACTGCGTGCGGGTCGCGCGCCTGTTCCGGAGCCATATAGCCCACAGTCCCGAGGAGCGTCCCCGGTTCGGTCATTTGGTGCGTCGGGTGGAGTGCCAAACCGAAGTCGAGCAGTTTCGCACGCCAATCGGTCGTGACGATGATATTGCTCGGCTTCAAGTCGCGGTGAACGAGGTTGTGCGCGTGCGTGATGTTCAATCCGGCGGCAATCTGCCGGCCCCATTCGCACGCAATCGGCACCGGTTGTTGGCCGTGTTCGATGACGTATTGTTCCAAGTCGCCACCGGTTGCCAGCTCGAGCGCCGCGTACAGCAATGTGGGAAGAATGCGGTCCGGCGGCTCGACTTTACCCGCGTCGTAAATGCCGACGACGTTCGGGTGCGCGATTCGCGATAGGAGTTCGATTTCGGTCCAGAATCGTGCAATTGCATCGGCGGGCACGCTGTCGTCGACGGGTAACACCTTCAGCGCGACGTTCCGCTTCAATGAAACGTGCGTCGCACGAAACACCACGCCGACGGTGCCACCGCTGATGCGTTCCTGCACGCGATACGGCCCGAGCGCGAGCGTGTATGTGGCTCCTGCGGCCACGCGGTCGCGCTGAAATGGCGAGAGGTGGCCATCGGAGACGAGCGCGGCGAGGGCTTTCTCGCGCGTCGCCAATTGCGAAAGATGCGCACCGAGCCGCGAGCAAAAGTCGCGGATAGCATCGCGATCGATGAGATCGTATTCGATGAGTTCGCACACGACGGCATGCGCGGCGGGCGGTAGGCCGTAATCGCCGACGAGCTTCGTGCCGCTCGCCATTTGCGTCGGCGCGGGTTGGCCCGGCGTCCGGAGACTGAACTTCAACGAGGATTGCACTTGCGACACGAAACTCCCGCCGGTTGGGTATCAGATTGGGCGGCACCCAAACATAAGACCGAATCGTGCCAGTTGCAAATCGCCATCGAGTTGCCCGATTTTCGCGCTTCAGACACACATCCCTCTCGCCAACCGTACTTTCGCTGCGATAATGCTAGAGTGAACCTGCCGCGGTCGTTTCGACCGCATTCCCATTCCTTCGCGTTTCGACGAGGAGCAAACTGTGCGTTCCAAGATGTTACGTCGCTTGTTCGGTGCTTCGGTTTTGGCAGTACTCGTAGGCGTTGTCACCGCCGCCGACCCAGCGCTTTCCCCGGCAACAGCGGGCAAGGCGGTCGAAGCCGACATCGCTCACCTCAACCAGGTAATCGAATTATCCAAGACGAAGAAAGTCGGCGGCCGCGTGAAAGCCTCGGCCATGCTGCTGGCCGCGTATGCCGAAGAGAACCTGACCGGTAAAGACGGAGCCAAGATGGCGACGCTGCGTGCGGAAGCCCTCAAGATCGCAGTCGCCGCACAAAAGAAAGACATGGCCGCCGCCGGTACCGCCGCCAAGGGTCTCAAGGGATTGAGTGCGGATGCGAAAGCCGACGCCAAACCGATGAAGATCGAAGATCTCATCAAGAAGTCCGACCTCGGGATCGGCGAAGTGATGGACATGTTCGGCGGCAGCACCGGCGGCGGCTTCAACATCGAAAAAGACCTGCGCGAAATCAAGAAGAACGGCGTCAAGAGCACCGATGCCGTCGAACTCCTCGGCGCACGCACCACCGCCATCGCCGCCTACACGCTCGAACTTCGCCCCAAAGGCGCGACGAAAGAGTGGGACACTTGGGCGATCGAGATGAAGAAACTTTCGACCGACCTCGCCACCGAAGCCGCGAAGGGCAAGACCGCCGACCTCGCCAAGCTAAAGAAGATCGCCACGAGCCTCGACGCCAACTGCACGAACTGCCACAACAAGTTCAAAGATTAAGGCTTCGCCTTATGCTTTCAGCGATCAGCTTTCAGCGATCAGCTTTCAGCGGTCAGCAGTCAGCAGTCAGCAGTCAGCAGTCAGCAGTCAGCAGTACATAGATTGAGATTGAGGCTTCGCCTCAGCTCATAGCTGTATTTTCTCTTTGCTGAAAGCTGAAAGCTGATAGCTGATAGCTGAAAGCGGCACGGTTCAAAACCCGGTTGCAGTTTTGCCAAATAAGACCACTAAAAATTTGGTTCTGGCGTGATTGGAATTGGGCGAAATCGGACGTAAGTCGTTGGTCGGTTAGGTTGATTCCGAAATCGGGAATGATTCCAGGGATGGGTGGGTGGGTAAGTGGTGGAATCATGGAATCATTCCCTGCTACCCAAAATCGCCGCAATTGAAACCAGGCCCGTAAAGTTGGGATTGACGGCGTTTTTGGGTCGTCTCGGTTCGGGTTCAATTAGCCGCGACGCGCAGGCTTTGCGTAGCGGAGCGCGTAGACTTCACCCATATTCTGACAATCCCGTACCGGGGTGAAGCGCACGCGCTCCGCTGCGAAGACTCCGCGTCGCGGCTAATTCCCGATTCGAGAAAGACAAATCTCGACTCGTTTGATCGATTGCCAATGGAAATGGCTTGAGATGCCGGAACAGAAACCGGAACAACAATATTGCGAAAATTTCGAGGAAAGCGCACTTCACATCACCTGGGGTACAACCCGATCATCGGAAGCAGCAGGAAAAAAACTTGCATCATCGCGCGAAGGAGCTGGGTTACGAGGTGAAAAATATCGAAGTGCCGGTGGAAGCGGAAGTGGTGTCGTCGGCATGAGTCGAACGGAGCGGATCGATCTTCGACATTGCAGCGGAGTCTGACTGCTGGAAAACTCCTCCGGACGGTTTGCGGAGAGATTGCGCGCCGAGAGCGAATTTCCAGTCGCAAATGCAACGCAGATCACGACTTAGGCTCGCCTAACGTTCCTGGGGCGGCTCTGATGATGCAAACCCGGACGATCGTTGCCTACTTCTTGGCCCCTCGTGCGGCCCCCTTCAGCTTGACGACATAGGCATGATAACCCAGCTTCTCAGCCACCTGTTCCGCTGTTCGGCCCTCTTTGTCTTTCAGACTCAAGTCCGGTTTGGCTTTGAGAAAAACGTCGAACACCGCTTCACGCTCGGCAGTGATCCCGTGCTCCATCCCGCAGATAATGTGCATGGGCGTTCGTCCAAGCGTGTCTTGCAGGTTGACATTGGCACCCAGTCCGATCAACAACTCTGCGTACCCCAAGAGTGTGTGTTGCGCGGCATCATGCAGTGCCGTGTATTGTAGATTCGCGTTGCGGGCGTTGACATCGGCCCCTTCGGCCACCAGGAACCGCACACATTCGTCGAGCTTTTTGGCCGGGCCGAAGTGCGCCTTCATGATGGGCGTATTGCCACCCGAATCACGAGCATCGACATCGAACGTGACCATGGCTTCACTCTTGCGACGCTTTTCCGCGAGCATCTTAAGCATCTCGATCCGGCCGTGCCTGACGGCGATGTGGATCGGCATGACGAAGCCGTAACGTGTGCCGTAGTCCCGGGTGATGTCGTCTTGCGTCACGGGCAACATAAACGCCCGGGCATACTTCGTGGCCGTCGGGAGATCATTCTCCTGGATGCTTTTGACCAGCGTCCGAACATCGCGATCGCGTTCGAGGCGCTTGCTCTCTTCGGACCCCGTACACCCGCCGAGGCCGATCAGCAAAAACGGGAGCAGGACAACTGTGAGCCGATTCTGAATCATCGCTAACACCTCAAGTTGAAATCCACCACACGGGTTACCCGAGAGAACACCCAGATCGCCCGCGGTCCAGAACCCATTTGTGCCGCCGACGCGTAAGCTATGACAGTGTGCGGTCGGGGCGTTGTTTCCGGAACAACCGGAAACTGTCCGCATTAACGGTCATGGCAATCGGTCCATTCGGGGGAGGCTCTTGAGAATTCCTTGGATCTTGTCCATTTTCTTGCTCAGCAAGCCTTCCAGAGTATCTTCAAACCGCGGGTACTTGACACCGTCCGCGACCGTACCATCGGGATGAACAATATATCCCTGACCGTGCGGCACTGGTCCGTAAATGTCGTCGTAACCGATGACCTTTCGCTGTGTTATTTTGGCCACCAACTTGAGCATTTTTTTGTCGGGAATTCCTTTTTCCTGGGCCGCCGTGTTGCACGCCTTGATCTCGATGACCGCGTTCGTGGCCATCTTCAGTTTGAGCAGCGTGAGGAACTGAGACGCCTTGGAATTTGGATTATCGAGATCGTCCAATGTGAACGGGCCGAACAGTACTGGCGAGCCATGACCGGCAAATACGACCGATGTGAGCGAACCGTCCGGAATTTTTTTCAACTCCGCGATCGCCGCGTCCCACTTCGCGTCATCGGCATTCAAGTCAATCGTCATGGTTAGATCGTGGACCTGACGGTTCCACCAATTCGCCATAGCTTGAGTTTTGTCGTCGTTTGTTCCAATCGCAAGACTTTTCTTCGGCGCCGGTTTCGGAGTCTCTTGTGGCAAATGCGGCTTCACCTCCGGTGCGACCGGGATCTTCCCTTGGTGAGCCTGGCCTTCAGTGATGATCGGCGGAACTCCGCGAGCGGGCCCATTCTTGGCAGCAGCTGCGAGATAGTCTTTGAGCAGATCACCGCTCAGCCTCATCGTGACGGAACTACCATCTTGCATTGACACGATGTACTCACCGTCCCGAGCAGTCCTGGTCACACTGATGACACCTTCTTTAACAGGCGGTTTGCCCTCATCATCACCACAGAGGCTGACTTTGTCATCGTTCGCGCCAAGCTTGGCACCAGCTTGTGGCTTCACCGGATCTGCACGAAATGCTACGAGTCGTGCGCCGAGCATTTGGCCGTTGCTGGCGTTGACGTAGGTGGCCCATGCGTTGGCTTCTGCGCCTGCGGCGGTGGCGTTCGAACTGGTGATGGTATTCGTGAATTCGGAAGCCGCTGTCGCTTGTTTAGAATTCCACAATGTTAATGCGGCGTCGTAGGCGCTCGAATAGATTGTGTATGCATCATCGTTGGTCTTTTTCCATGCCTCATCGGCGGTTTTGACGTCTGTATTGTACTTGCTGACTGCGTTCGCTTCTTCAAGATTCCAGTCATCGACGGCGGCATCGCTGGCGAATTTCCACTGTGCGCGGGCTACGGCTTCGCTGGCCTTCCAGCGATTTGTGGCGGCGGTTTCAGCGTTGTTCCAGGCCGATGTTGCGTTGCCGGAAGCGGTTTGCCACTTCGTTTCAGCGGTCGTCATGTCGCCGGAGTATTTCGACCACGCTACGGATTCCCTCGAATCCCAGGCGATATTGGCCGCGTCGAGGTCGGCATTGAACTTGGCTACGGCGGCATCGGCGGGCGCTATTCGCGCATCGTACGCCGTAGACTTTTTTTAGATTCGGTGCGTTTGTTGCAGAACTGCCTCCAGCAAGCGTTCGACCTTCGCGGCCCATACGACCATACATTTCTGGGCCATCGCTTCGGGATCGAGTTCTGCTGCTCTGGAAACGAGCCGTCGAAATAACTCTCCATATACCGAAAAGATTTCCGCAATCGTCATCGTACGATCGTAAACCACGTTTGTTCGCTGCGGTAAACCATCGAAAGTTTTCACGCGAAACGTGCCAGTGGGGGTTCTTGTGTGGACAATTTCCACTTCTCTGCCCTGAAAGGGAAATGATAATTCCACTTCCGATTCACTCGGATCCATTAGATCTGTGAGCAACCGCAGCAGACGTCTCAAAAATAAGGAGCCTTCGCGATCGACCCGCAAACGTTCCGTTTGTTCGGCAACTACGATCTCCGCCTCGTCATCTTTCTCAAGCAGCTCGACAATCCAGGCTGTCCATGTGTGAAAGCATTGAGCCTCCGGATAATCGCTCGGGCGGTCGGTGACTATGTCCAGGCCTTTGGGTGCAACAGTAGATAAGCGTAATTTTAACATTCGAAAGCAACTCGTATGTAAGAAATTATGACGACATATACTGGTGTCACTTCGGTGGCATACGCTTATCGCTAGGGTCGAGCGGATACGCGGTTGTAACATTTCCAAACTCGTCGATAATTACAATCGCTTTTAGCGTCGGCACAGTCTCGACATCATTCTCTTTGCCTTTGACTTTGGGGTCAATAGGTCGGGTCACTTTACCAAGATCTTTTGGTAGAGCAATCACGTTTTCACCTACCTTCAACTTTGGCCACAGGCCATTGATTAACTCGGCGGCTTGCTTGTTGTCTGTGAATTGTCCTTCTGATTTGCCGAGGAACGGTTTAGGGTTTTTGTCTTTGTCAACACGCTTTGGATCCGGCCTTGCTCTACTGCTGAGGGCGTCTTGTTTCACTTGGTCGCCGTGATCTCGAAAAGTATGCCCCCACGGTGCCTGATCCTTTTCTAGTTTGGCTTTGATCGGTACGGGTCCGGGGCCAGTCCCGGGTGCAGGGTCTCCAGCTTTGGGCTTTTGTGGATCTTTCACCTTATCGTCAGCGAGCGGTTGCGGTCCGGCGTTGCAAAACATCGGAGCCAGTCGCGCGCCGAGCATTTGGCCGGTGCTGGCGTTGACGTAGGTGGCCCATGCGTTGGCTTCTGCGCCGGCGGCGGTGGCGTTCGAACTGTTGATGGTATTCGTGAATTCGGAAGCGGCTGTCGCTTGTTTGGAATTCCACTGCGCTAATGCATTGTCGTAGGCGCTCGAATAAATCGTGTATGCATCATCGTTGGTCTTTTTCCATACCTCATTGGCGGTTTTGACATCTGCATTATACTTGCGGACGGCATTTGCTTCTTCGAGATTCCAGGAATCGGCGGCGGCATCGCTGGCGATTTTCCACTCGGCGTGGGCTACGGCTTCGCTGGCATTCCAGCGATTTTCGGCAGCGGTTGCTGCTTTGTTCCATGCGGACATCACTTTGCTCGAATCGCTTTCCCACTTCGATTCGGCGGTCGTCATGTCGCCGCTGTACTTTTTCCACGCGGCGGATTCCGTTGCATTCCACTTCGATTCGGCATTGCCAACAGCGGTATTAAACTTGTCGACCGCGTCCACATCGTCGGCGTTCCACTGTGTGGCGGCGGCGCTCGCATCGGCGTTGAAAGCATCGACTGCGTCTCGATTGTCCTCGTTCCAGACATCGACTGCGTCCGACTCGGCATCGTTCCAGTCATCGACTGCTTCATCGTAGGAGCGGTTGAATGCATCGACTGCGTTCGCGTCGGCGAGATTCCAATCATCGACGGCGATACCCATCTTTCCGTTGAACGCATTGACGGCGACGGTTTCGTCGCGGAGCCACGCCGCATCGGCGGTTGCCATTCGCGAATCGTACGCCGCGACCGCGGTGGCCATCTTCGCGTGGTAGCTCGCGAGTGCCGCGGTTTGGATCGGCAGGAACGCGGCCCACGCCGCACTTTCGCTGGCATTCCAGGCCGAAACAGCCGCCGCCGTATCGTTCGAGCCGGCATCAGCTACCGCCGCTTCGTAGACCGAATCGGCGACCGAAACTTGGCCCAAATACACCTGGTAGGCCGGGTTGACGTCGCCTGTGAACTCGCTGCTCGCGCTCGTTTGCGTCGCGTCGAATGCATCGAGCGCCGCATCTTGCTCGTCGATACAGGCATCGTTGACCGCATCGTGCGCCGTCGCGTAACCGGCATTCGCATTCGTTTCCGCCAGTGCGAACGCGACATCGGCGAGGGACTTCGCGAGCGCAAATTTCCCATCGGCGGTACCAATCGCCGCGTTGTACTTCCCATCGGCCGCAGCCATCGAGCCGTTGAAGGTCGCGTCGGCCAACGTCATCGAATTGCGATATTTCCCATCGGCGGTCAATATCGCATTGTTGTACTTGTTGTCCGCCGTCAACTTCGAATTCGTGAAGTCGGTATTGGCCTTGGTGATCGAATTGTTGAAGAGTGTATTGGCGTCGGATACTTTCGATTGATATTCGTCCTTCGCACTCTTTGCCGAATTGGTAACCCTTCAGCCTTATGAAGTTGAAGGGTTCAAAATAGACATTTGTCGCTCAAATTCAACAGAAACAACCAGGCTTGCCGACGTTTGGCTGAAAAT
>JAYVQG010000142.1:0-8207 GCA_043757025.1 Limnoglobus sp. | reverse complement strand
GCAATCATGGCCTCGGCAACATTCGACACACTGAAATTCGCGAATGCGCTCAAAGCGGTCGGCGTGCCCGACAAGCAAGCCGAGGCCGAGGCGCATGTACTTTCGGAAGTCTTTTCGATCAACTTTCGCGAAGTCGCAACGAAAGAAGACCTCAAGCGCGTCGTCGCGGATATCGACGGGAAACTCCGCGAACTCGAACAGCGGCTCCTCGCCAAAATCGACCAGAATAAAACCGATCTCACCGCCAAAATCGACCAGAATAAAACCGATCTCACCGCCAAAATTGACCAGAACAAAACCGATCTCACCGCCAAAATTGAACAAGTCCGTGTGGAGCTAAATGCTAAAATCGATCAGAACAAAACCGAACTCCTCGCCAAAATTGAACAAGTCCGATTCGAGTTGATCGGCAGAATCGAACAACTGAATTCCAAAATCGACATGATTCACACGAAGTTGTCCGGCGATATGATTCTCATTCGCTGGATGCTCGGGCTGTTGATTTCGTTCGCGGTCGCGGTCACCATCCGCGTGTTCTTTTTCCCGAAGCCGAACTAAATCCCACCTTCTGGAATCGCTTCGCTCGCGCGTTGTTCGATGATGTCTAAGAGGTATGGGTGTGGACCGAGCGGTGCGGCGAGGTAGAAATGCACGGCGGGGAATTGCTCCGCGAGTTTTGCGTGGAGTTCCTTCATGTCGCGGACCATGTGGACGCCTGGCGACAGGAAGTACGGCAACATAATCACTTCGGTGGCACCCGCCTTCACGCAGAGTTCGCCGCCTTCGGGGATCGACGGTTCGGCCAATTCCAAAAACGAAACCTGCACGATCTTGTAACCTCCCCGCGCGTCGATCTGTTCGGCAACGTGGCGGAGATCGTCGTTGGCCTCGGCGCGGCGACTGCCGTGGGCCATCAGGAGCAAGGCACGCATCGGTCGGGGTTCTCGGTGGAGGTCGTAAAATAGTCGCGGGTCGTTTTATGATAGGCGGAGGTCGGCATGATTGGCACGCGGATTGGCAATTGGGTTTTGATGTCCGAAGTCGGTCGCGGTCACACCGGTACGGTCTATCGTGCCACTGCGGCGGAGGTGAAATCCGCCGACGATCCGACGATCGCTGCCGTGAAAATCCTCCACCCCGCAACGGTGCGCGATTCGACGTTTCTCCAGCGATTCCCCGGCGAAATGCTCGGTTTGCGACGGCTGACGCACCCGAACATCGCGTGCTTCCTCGATAGTGGCGTCCATGCGGGGCTGGCGTACTACGCCACCGAATTCGTCGAAGGCACCGACTGCGCCACACTACTCGCACGCCTCGAAAAAACCTCCGAACAACCGGGCCTGAACTGGCAACAATCGGTGCTGAGCATCGCGGTACAAGCGACGCGGGCGCTGAAACATGCACACCACCGCAGCATCCTCCACCGCGATCTGAAGCCGTCGAACTTTATCCTGATGGCCGACGGAACGCTGAAACTTACCGATTTCGGCGTGGCAAAGCTCGTGGCGTTACCTCCGCTCGCGTTACCCGGCGAAGCGATGGGCACGGCGGGGTACCTTGCGCCGGAGCATTTCACGGGCAAACCGCTGACGCGGCGCAGCGACCTCTACGCGCTCGGCGGCGTGATCTACACGTTGCTCACGGGGCGACCGCCGTTCCATGCAACGACGGCCGCCGAGTTCATGCACAAACATTGCTACTCGCTCCCGGATCGGCCCGGTAACTTTCTGCCGAAGCTGCCGGCGGAGATCGACGAACTCGTTTGCGAACTGATGGCGAAAGACCCCGCACGCCGACCCGCGAGTGCGCCGGCGTTGCTCGAAGAGTGGGACCGCATTCGGGGAAAGCTCGAACGCAAAGGCGAAAAGGTCGTATTCCCACCCGCGCCGAACGACCCGACCGGCACGCACGCTCCGCTCGGCGCGACGACACCGGCAGTGGCGGATCGCGAGATGGACCCGGCCGAACGCCGTGCCAAACGCATCAAGGCAGTCGTGTTAGGCGGTTCGCTCGCGGTCGTCGTCGGGTTGATCCTGTTCGCATTCTTCCGGCCTCGGCCATCGCCGGAGTCACTGTGGTCGGCTGCCCAACCGCTATTAGCTTCGGAGAACCCCGACGATTGGGAGAAAGCCCGCGATGAGTATCTCGATCCGCTGACCGCCCGCAACCCGGACTGGAATGCCGACGAAGTTCGGGCCGCGAAACGGCGCGTCAAAGACACGAAGGAGATGCTCGCCGCATTCTCGCCGTTGGGGAAAGCGAAGTACAGTTCGGAGCCGGAACGACTGTATTATCTGGGATTACGCCAGTTACAAATGGGCGAGCGCGTGGCGGCGCGGCGGACGTGGGATGCGGTGATGCGGTTATTTGCGAATACACCCGATGCATCGCACTGGGTCGAACTGGCGAAAAAGGCCACGGCGCAACTCGATCGGCAGCCCACAGCGAACTTGTCACCGACGCCTTCTTATGCAACGATCGTAGAGGATGTGCGAAAGTTGCGGGCGAGCGGGCAGAATGACGAAGCAGACACTATGTTAAAGGCATTCGAGGAACTCTACCGCGACCGAGCCGATACTGCGGACCGAGTTCGCGCCGCACGAGAAGCCGGAGTTCCGAAGCCGTAATGTTTGTTCGGAGCCTTTCGATGGCGACGCCGACTGCGAATGTAGCCGATTATTGTGGTGTGTTGTCGCGGAGTCGGCTGATGCCGAACCACGAAGTGACAACCCTATTGGATACGTGGCGGAACGAGACGCGCGCCGCCGATACCGACGTCGATTCGTTCCGTCGCTACCTCGTCATTCGCCGTTACCTGACCGATTACCAAGCCGCGATGTTGCAGCGCGGCCACGCCGAAGGCTTCTTCGTCGGCGGTTACGTCATCCTCGATCGCATCGGTAAGGGGCAGACGGCGGGCGTTTACAAAGCCGTGCATCAATCGGGGCAGACGGTCGCGCTGAAGGTACTCGCGGCATCGAAATCGCGCAACCCGCATTTGCTCGGCCGGTTTCAACGCGAAGGCCGGTTGCTGACGCAGTTGAAGCACCCGAACATCGTTCGCGCCTTCCAACTCTCGCAAACGGTGGCCACCAACGAAGATCGTTCCGGCGTGCATTTCATCGTCATGGAACAGATCGAAGGCGAAACGCTCGACGTCGTCCTCGCGCGCCGCTTGAAACTACCGGCTGCGGAAGCGGCGCGGATTATCCATCAGGCGCTCAGCGGGTTGCAGCACTTGCACGAAAAGCGGATGATCCACCGCGATCTGAAGCCCGCGAACCTGATGATGACCCCCCACACGACCGATTCGACGCTCTCGGCCACGGTGAAGATTCTCGACATCGGTTTGGGCCGCGAACTCTTCGACGAAGAAAGCGGCAGCACGCAGGATATGCACCTGACCGCCGAAGGAACCGTCCTCGGTACGCCGGATTACCTCGCGCCGGAACAAGCTCGCGACGCGCGCGGTGCCGACATTCGCGCGGACATTTATAGCCTAGGCTGCGTGCTGTATCACCTGCTGGCGGGTCGGCCGCCGTTCTCCGAAAAGAACGTGATGGCGACGATGGTGAAACACGCGACCGAGCAGCCGACGCCGATTTCGCAGTTGGCCACCGGCGTGCCACCCGGCTTGCAGATGGCGCTCAACCGGATGATGGCGAAAGATCCGAGCGGGCGGTATCAAACCCCCGCCGATGCCGCCGATGCGCTGCGAGCGTTCTTGCCGTCGAATGCCCAGAAGGCGATGGAGTCCGCCGTGCTGCCGGGCTTCCAGAAATGGCTCGAATCCGAGTCGTCGATGGAACTCGCCGCACCCAAGCCGATGCCCGCGCCGCGCAACGGCCAGGGTGCGATCCGCATCGGGGCCGACCCCGTGTTGCCGCCCGCGCCGCGACCGTCGATGTCCGGGCCGGCATCGGGGAAAATTCGCGCGAGTGGCGGGATGGGTTCGCCACAAGCAGCGGCACCAGTCGCCATGAAACCGAAGCCGAACATGAGCGGGCCACCATCGGGCAAGATCAAGATCGGCATGGGCCTCGCCGCCGCACTCGCGGGAGCATCGGCCAGCCCGGCGCAGGCGCTACCCGCATCGCTGAAACCGCCCTCGGTGGCGGGCCGACCGTCGCCGATCCCGCCGAATTCGCCGCACCTCACCGACTTCGACGTCGAACTGCTCCCGCTGTCCGGTGCGCTCAGCGCCCCCGCCGATTTGGCCTTGGCCCGCGTCGAGCAAACCCCACCAATGCGCCCGCTCTACGACCTCGACCGCCGCGACTTCCTCATGCTCGGCATCGGTGCCGGGGGCGTCATCGGCGCGATTGCCATCGGCATCGGCGTCGCCAGCATCAACAAGAATAAACTCCGCGCCCACCCCTCCGAATCGAGCGAGTGAGGTGAAAACTATGCAGCTGCGATGGGTGGTGCGGACTCGGTTTCTTCGAGAGCGATTGGCTTTGGCGGTCCGTTGCGGAGTTCGATCAGTCCTTGGATGGCCACGTAGAACACGGGCACGAAAAACACCGCGAGTACGGTCGATGTGATCATTCCGCCAAAGACGGCGGTGCCGAGTGCGCGGCGGCTGGCGGCACCCGCACCCGTCGCCCAGACGAGCGGCGCGACGCCGAGGATGAACGCGAAGCTCGTCATCACGATCGGCCGGAATCGCATTCGCGCGGCTTCCGATGCCGCGTCTCGCAGGCTTCGGCCTTTCAACCGCAATTCGCGTGCGAACTCGACGATCAGGATCGCGTTCTTGCTCGCCAGCGCAATAATCAGCACGATGCCGATCTGGGTATAGACGTTGTTATCGGTACCGCGATAGTTGACCGCCGCGACGACGCCGAGCAACCCGAGTGGAACGACGAGAATGACCGCAAATGGCAGCAGCCAGCTTTCGTACAGGAACGCGAGTACGAGGTAGACGAGCAGCACCGCGAGGCCGAACACGGCCACCGCTTCGCCGCTAATGCGTCGCTCCTGGAAGGCGATGCCCGTCCAGTCCGAACCCATCGATCGCGGCAGCACTTCCGCGCCGATTTCTTCCATTACCTTTAGCGCTTCGCCCGAACTCACCCCGAGAGCCGCCCCGCCGTTGATCGACGCGGTCGGGTACAAGTTGTAGCGCGTGACCGATTGCGGCCCGAGGCGGGTTTCGATCGCCATGAGCGTCGCCAACGGTACGCGCCCGCCGGCACGGTTCCGCACTTCGAGCTTGCGCAGAAGGCTCGGATCGGTACGGAAGCGGGCGTCGGCTTGCACGCGCACCTGGAACGTGCGGTCGAACTTGTTGAAGTCGTTGACGTAGACCGAACCGACATTCGCCTGAAGTGCGGCGAAGACATCGCTGACGAGTACGCCCATTTTCTCGGCCTTGACGCGGTCAATATCGAGGTAGATCTGCGGCACACCGGCGCGGTATGTAGACGCAATCTTCTGATCGATTTCCGGCCGCTTCTTCGCTTCGGCGATCACGGCCTGCGTTCGCTCCATCAGCACGTCGGCCCCGACGCCTTCGCGGTCTTCGATCTGCATCTGGAAGCCACCCGCCACCCCTAGCCCTTGGATCGACGGGGGCACGATCACGAGCGTGAACGCTTCGCCGATTTGCGAGAGTTCGCGCTGCAATTGGCCCACCAGCGCGTCTTGCTGGAGTTCGGGCGACTTGCGTTTTTCCCAGTCCGTCCACGCGATGAACGCGGTCGCGCTGTTCGGGGCCTGGGTGCCATCGAGTAGCGAGAAACCGCCGAGTACGAACCAGCTTTCGACGCCGCCTTTCTCTGCGTTGCGTTCGAAGACCACGTTCATTTTGTGAACGACTTCCTTGGTGCGCTCGAGGGAAGCCCCGTCGGGAAGTTGCACTGCGATGATGACGTAACCTTGATCTTCGGTCGGCAGAAATCCGGTGGGGGTTCGCTGGTACGACCACCCCGCCAACGCCGCGAGGGCGAGGAAGACGATCAGTGTCGCCCACCAGACTTTGATGAGTTGGCGGACCGACCAGGCGTACGCGGCTTCAATCGGCTTCCAAACGAAATTGAAAGCCCGCGAGAAGATGTTCGGGCCGCCGGTCCTCGGCTTTAACCACGTGGCACATTGTGCGGGTTTCAGCGTCAGTGCGTTGATGGCGCTCAGGAACGCGGTCACGGCAATCGTGAGTGCGAACTGCCGATAGAGTTGCCCGGTGATGCCGCTCAGGAACGCGGTCGGCAAGAAAACGGCCATGAGAACGAAGGTAATCGCGATCACCGGCCCGGTGACTTCCTTCATCGCTTGGATCGTCGCATCGCGCGGCGAGAGGCCATTCTCGATGTGGTGCGACGCATTTTCGACGATCACGATCGCGTCGTCGACGACGATGCCGATGGCGAGGATCAGCCCGAAGAGCGTGAGTAGGTTGATCGAGAAGCCCATCAGCGGCATGAAGGCAAAGGCACCGATAATCGTCACGGGAACGGTCGTCGCCGGGACGAGTAGCGCTCGCCAGTTTTGCAGGAACACCAGGATCACGATCAGCACGAGCGCACCGGCTTCGAGCAGTGTGTAATACACCTCGGTGATGGCCGACGAGACGAACTTCGTCGTGTCGAAGGGGATCGAATATTCGACGCCTTCCGGCAATGTGGGCTTGAGTTTCTCCATCGTCGCGCGGACGTTCTTCGCCACGTCGATCGCGTTTGAACCGGGCAGCTGATAGATGAGGATGTTCGCCGCTTCGAGGCTGTTGCGTTCGTTGAACGAGTCGTACGACTGCGCACCGAGTTCGACGCGGGCCACATCGCGCAGGTAGACGATCTGGCCCTCTGCGGCAGACTTGACGACGATGCCCTCGAACTCGGCGGGGTCTTTCAATCGCCCCTGCGTCGTCACCGTGAGTTGGAACGACTGCCCGATGCGGTTCGGTGGCTGGCCGATCTGCCCGGCGGGGGACTTGCACGTTTTGGCGGGCGAGCGCCGCCACCACTTCTTGCGTCGTGAGTTGCCGCGAGGCGAGCTTATCCGGATCGAGCCAGATCCGCATCGCGTACGAGCCGACACCGCGAACTTGCACGTCGCCAACGCCGGTGACGCGGCTGAGTTCGTCCCGCAGCCGGAGGGTGGCGTAATTCGATAAAAACAAGCCGTCGTAATCGCCTTTGGATGCCGTGAGCGAGATCGCGAGGATGATGTTCGACGATTGTTTCTTGACCGTGACGCCTTGACGGCGCACTTCCTCGGGAAGCGTCGGTTCGGCTTTGCTCAAGCGGTTTTGCACGAGAACTTGGGCATCTTCGAGCCGGGTGCCAATTTCGAAAGTGATGGTCAATGAATAGCTGCCGTCCGCTGAACTCGTCGAGTTGATGTACGTCATGTTCTCGACGCCGTTGATCTCCTGCTCGATCGGTGCAGCCACCGTATCGGCAACGGTGCGGGCGTTGGCACCGGGGAAATTCGTGCTGACGATCACGGTCGGCGGCGTGATCGCCGGGTACCGTTCGACCGGCAGGCGGTTCAGCGCGACGAGTCCGAAGAGTATCGTGAGGATGGCGATAACGTTGGCGGCAATCGGTCGATCGATGAAGAATCGCGAGATCATGGGGGAAGTGTCCTGGGGTGGGTGTGAAAGTATTAGCGGGCCACGGGCGATGTTGGCCCTTTCAACTCCCACTCTTCGGGCTGCGCCGTCTCACCCAGTCGCACTTTCTGCAAGCCGACCACGATCACCGCATCGCCGGGTTGCAAGCCTTTCCCCTTCTCCGGGTTAATTTGTATCGCCACGATGGAACGCAAGCTCGGTGCGGCTATTGCGGGTTTGTCTGCCGTCGCCGTCGCCGCGAACTTCCATTCCGGTTTTGGTGTATCGCCGGTCGGCATTCGCCAGAACTGCGGGCCGACTTTCACCGTTCGCTTCGTCACTTTGTTATCCGGTTCGACCACGTACACGTACCGGCCTTCTTGCCCCGTCATGAGTGCGTCTTCGGGTATCAGGAGCATGTCTTGCTCTTTGCCCCTCGGTACTTGAACGCGCGAATACAATCCGGGGTACAGCAGCCGCGACTTCTGCGAACCGATCGTGGGGTTATCGACGCGGCCCCGGAGGCGAACCGTTCCGGTGCCAGTTTCCACGCGGTTAGGCGTCCGGCACGTCATGATTTACCTGCTTTGGGGTGGATGACGATGTCGTACTTGGGTAGAGTCGCAGAACGCTCCAGTCGCGCTTCGATCGG
>JAYVQG010000141.1:0-29885 GCA_043757025.1 Limnoglobus sp. | reverse complement strand
CCGATCGAAGCGCGACTGGAGCGTTCTGCGACTCTACCCAAGTACGACATCGTCATCCACCCCAAAGCAGGTAAATCATGACGTGCCGGACGCCTTATCAGTTGGCGCGAGAAAGTTGGGGCACCTGGGGTAGTATGCACCGCCTCCTTGGCTAACGGAGCCTGTAAGAATTGGATGTCGAGCCCACGAAAAACCGTGTCCACGTCATTCAAGTTCCGTAGTACAGCGCTGACGTTGTGACCGCGTTTGCACAACTCGGCCAAGATGGGCCGCGACGGGCCGATGTGACCGAGACTGACACCGCACTCCCAACAGAATACGATCTTTGCCATGCTCCCCCCGGCGGACATCAACGCGACGACTGCGCCTAGCGACGTGAGTTTGGCCCAAAGCAATTTAGCCGCCTGGCTGCCCGGCGGTAGGCTGCGTGGCGGGTTGCCAGAAAGCGTCGAGTTGCTTCACAAGGTCCCACTTACCCTGCTCCACGAGCATGACACGCAACGACAAGACTTCCTGCCGCAACCGTGGGTGGCCGCGCGGCATCTTTTTCATGAGGGCAGCTACAAGATTTTCCTGACACCCCTGGGCGTCGGCCAGTCGGCCCGCACCGCGATGAACCTCGATGGCGACTGGGAAAAAGTCGATGCGGAGATCGTTGCTCGCGTCCAGCAGCCGGGCCCAATCATCGCCGAACGTCATGAGTTGTTTGCTGGCGGACTCGAATTTGTCCATCCCCGCGGCGGCGCGAATCAGCCCCAACCTAGCAGTGATGGTCGTGGGGTGCCCGATCCCCATTGATTTGCTCCGCATCGCCAAAGAAGCGGAAAATCGCTCTTCGGCCTGCTTCCAGTCTTTCTTCTCTAACGCCAATCGGCCGGCAAAGTCGCCGCAAGCGGCCATCAAAGGGTGACCGGGGTCATAATGTCTCGCCCGTAATGCGATAAGTCGATCGATCGCGGTCTGGGCGTCCGCAATGCGTCCGAGCCGAATGAGAGTATCGATACGCGCCTCAAGGGCCATCACGCACACAAACGAGTCCTCACCCCAAACTTTCGCGAGGTCAACCTGCGCTCCCTCTACCGCCTTCAGAGCGTCAGCGCTCTGCGAAACGCGGAGTCTCTCCATAGACCGGCTCAGGCTCCGTAACCCGTCGAAGAGTGGCAGCCTTTTGGCCTCGCTGTCCAATGCAACCGCCTTTTCAATGTCCTGCTTGATGGCGATGGTCATCTGACACCGCCACGATTGTTCGGGCGGGTAGGACTGCTCGAATTTCTGGAGACGCACAATCCTGGCACGAATCGCGATAATGTCCTCCGTGCTTGCGAGGCTCAAGAGGCCGTTCATCACTTCTGCTTCCAGTCGGTCTGCTTCGTCAGCAGGTGCGTCTTTTAAGGGGTTGGCGGCCCAGGCGGAGGACATCACAACCAGAGCTGTGATTAAGGCGAGAATGGCTTGCAGAACGTCTGGCCTTGTTCGCCCGGACTTAACGAGTAATGCACCTTTGATTGTCAACTTATGCATGATCAGACTGACCTCGATTGAAAAGCAGTGGAGGCGAACGGGCAGCTGTCACAAACCGGTTATGGCACAAATTGCCCCGACGTTGTCGTGCGCAGTTTGTGCCATAACGTGCCTGGAATGGTCCCTGCCTTCCGGATCCTAACCGCCACCGGCGAAGGCGCTAGAGTTCAGCAAGGTGTGCTTGGATGATCGACCCCGAAACTAGACATCGCGTCGGGCGAAGCCGATTAGGCCGATGAGTGCGCCGATCGATGCGAGTACGGCGGAGGCGAATACGAATTGTGTGACTTCCGAGGTGGCGTAACTGCCTCGGAGGACGTTCCGCAAACCGTCGTTCATCCAGCGCAAATTCGGGTACTCGTTCGGCAACCGCGAGAGCACGAGCATTGCAATGAAAATTGCGATCCAGAACAGCGTGATGCCGATAACGGTGCCACTCGACAGCGCACCGATCGCGACGCCCCACGAGACGACGACCGCAAGCACGGCGGTGAGGAGTGCGATGCCGGCCACCGCACCCCAGAAGGTCACATTCGCACCACTTCCCGTCGTCGATTCGGTGAAAAGCAGTTCGTATGCAAGCAGAACGCACGTTGCGACGCCGATGAACGTCGTCAGGATCACGATCGTTCGCGCGTGCCACTTCGCCAGAAAGTATTGATGGCGGCTAATGCCCCGGCTCAGGATCGAATCGGCAACGGTGCCGCGTTCGGAGCTAATGCTGCTGACGGCGATGAGTGAAATCAGCGACAGGCTGCCGATGGCGAGTGCGCGAAGTAAGTCGTCGGTTTGCACTGCTGTCGTCTGGAATTCGCCTGCCTTTGCCGCTCCGAGTTTGTAAAGAACGTACCCGAGTGCCGCGAGGCCCATCATCAGCACCCACAGGCGATAGACCCAACTGCGCACGGTCTGGCCGAGGTCGGTTTGCAGCACCGCCCAGTACGGTAGCAACCGATTGAATCGAAACGGCACAGTCGTCGCGGCGGGGGCATCCATGTCGAATCCTAATTAAACTTGTGACGCGATCCAGGCATCCATCCGCGCGGCCATCTCTTCGTGCGGGACATCTTCGGTGTGCGTAGCAATGGTCCAATTGTGGCCGTACGGGTCGAGTAACGAGCCGCTGCGGTCGCCGTAAAACTGATCGGCCAACGGCTTGTGAACGCTCGCACCGGCGGCGACAGCTTGCGCGAACAAGGCATCGACATTCGGTACGTACACCATCAGCCCCGCCGACGTTCCGCCGAGTGTCTGTGGGCTTTTGTTGCCCCACTCGGGCATCTCGTCGGAGAGCATCACAACCGAGTTGCCGATGCGAATTTCGGCGTGCCCGATCATTCCGCCCGGCATCGGTAGTCGCATGAGTTCCACGGCACCGAACGCCTTCTCGTAGAACGCGATGGCATCCGCCGCACCGCGAACGTAAATGTACGGCGTCACACTATGGTAGCCGTCGGGAATCGGTTTCACTGCCATAAGAGCATCTCCTGTTACGCGGCTTCCGCGGAGGAATAGAGGCGCGTGAAGCCGCGCGATTCTTCGCGCTCGACGAGGTCGAGGTATGCTTGTTCGGTTTGCATCCCGACGCTTCGGATGCAGATCAGCGTGACTTTGCTATCGAACAACACTTGGAACACCTGCGCGAGAATCGCCGTGTTCGAGACATCGTCGGTCAGTTTCAGTTCGAGCCGCCGTTGCCGAAGTACCGCTTGTGTGACTTCCTTCATTGCCTTTAATGTTGCCAGCGATTTCGCGATCGATTTTTGATCGCCTTCGAGGTCGAGTTCGTAGTGGTTCTTGCGAATGCGGCCCTTTAGCTCTTGCAGCGAACCGTGGAAGATCAGTTGCCCCTTGTTGAGCACCGCCGCGTGATTGCAAACTTCGTCGACATCGGTGAGGTTGTGGCTGCTCAGGATCAGCGTCTTCTCGGCAGCGAGCGTTTTGATGAGTTCGAGCATCGAGCGTCGCGCTTCGATGTCCAGGCCGTGCGTCGGTTCGTCCCAGATCAGCAATTCGGGTTCGTTAATCAGGCTCGCGGCCACGGCGAGGCGTGCCGTCATACCCGGCGTGAAGTTCGCGATCGGTTCGCCGGAGTGCGAGAGTAAATCGACCGCACGAATCAGCGTCGCCAGCCGCGGTTTGCGTTCGTCGCGCGGCATCCCGAACAGTCTCGCGATGTAATCCAGATACGTGATCGGCGTCATGCCTTTGGGGAACTGCGGATTCGTCGGGATGTACCCGATGCGTCGCCGCAGGTCGGCCGAGTTCGGCGTCATCCGCTTGCCGAAGACTTTTGCCCAACCGGCGGTCGGGCGGTGCAGACCGAGAATCAATCGCAGGAACGTCGTTTTGCCCGCGCCGTTCGGCCCGAGCAAACCGAGTACCACCCCTGGCGCGATCGTCAGGGTGGCGTCGTTCAGTGCAATTTGACGGTTCTGGTAGATTTTCGTCAGGTGCGACGACTCCACGACCATCTCGGAACCACGGTCGGCCACGGACTGCCCCTTGTCGAATAATCGAAGGTCAGTTCGCGTGATAACCGAACCGGTAACAGATGTCTAGTCGAATCGGTCGCACGATGGACGACAAAACGACTCACTCGTTGCCCGAAACGTCTTTGTCGGGAAGCTCGACGATCTCGAGCCAATACTTACCCAACGTCGTCACCACGTTCACCAGCGAATCGAACGTCACGGGCTTCGTAATGTAACTGGCTGCGTTGAGCAGGTACGACTTGTTGATGTCGGCTTCGGATTTGGAAGTCGTCATAACGATGACGCGAATACAGGAATAGCGAGGGTTTTTCTTGAGTTCGACGAGAACTTCGCGACCGTCCATCCGCGGCATGTTCAAATCGAGCAACATCAGGCTGGGCCACGGCGACGAGGCGGGATCGGCGAATTTGCCGCGCCGATTCAGGTAGTCGAACACTTCGACGCCATCTTCGACGAAGCGCAGATCGTTAGACAGCTTCGACTCGGAAAACGCTTCCTGCGTCAGCTTGCGGTCGTCGGGATCGTCATCCGCGACCAGAATTGTCACCGGTTTCAACTGGGAGGGCATCGCTCATGAACTCCTCGGAGGACAATCGAGATAAAACGTAGTGCCCACGCCGGGCTGCGAACGCACCGTAAGTGCAATCCCATGACGTTGTGCAATCTTCTTACAGATTGCCAACCCGAGTCCGGTGCCTTCGTACTGATTCCGGGCGTGTAGCCTTTGAAACAGTTCGAAAATCCGGTCGGCATACTGCTGCTCGAACCCGATCCCATTATCGCGCACTTCGACCCGGTAGCCTTCACTCCCGGACTTCGGCGGATCGATGTCGTCGTGGAGATTCTTAAAGTCGACGGCCCCGACGTGAATCATCGGCGGCTGTTCGGGTTTCGCAAACTTAATCGCATTACCGAGGAGATTCTGAAACAGTTGCCGCAGTTGCGATTCATCGCCGGACACCGTCGGCAATGGGTCGAATGTAATGCGGCCACCGAGTTGCTCCAAACGCACCTCGAACGTCGATGCGACTTCCGTCAGCACATCGTTCAGTTTCACCGGGTCGAACGGTTTGATCTTCGCGCTCACACGGCTGAACGCGAGGAGATCTTCGATCAAGCGACGCATGCGGCCCGCTGCATCGAGCATTCGGTCGATCGCGTCCTGGCCGTCGGCATCGAGCTTCGCTTTTTGCTTCCGTAACAGCCGATCCCCGAACGATTGGATTTTGCGAAGCGGTTCCTGAAGATCGTGCGATGCGATGTACGCGAACTTTTCCAGCTCCTCGTTACTCGACAGGAGAAGTGCGCTTTGTTCTTTCAAATCGGCGGTTCGATCTTGAACGAGACGCTCGAGGTGATCGGACAGATCGCGATAGCGCGCTTCACTGACCTTTACCGTCGCGTGCGTCAGTTCGAGCTTTTCGTTCGCCGCCGTCAACGCTTCGTTGATAGACCGCCTGCGTAGCAATTCGGTTTGGATCAGCCACGCGGCAACCAGAATAATGCCGATAGCCAGCGCGGCGGCGACGAACGACGCGATCCGTGCCAGGCGAATTTGCTCGCCGGCTTCCTCGTTGCGAATCTGCAGGATGCCAAATTCCTCTTCCAAAGCGTCGGCCACGATGATGCGGATGCGGTCCATGACATTCTTGCCATATCCATCGGACACTCCATTTATCGCCGCGTCTTTGCCGAGCCGATCGTGGAGGTCGATCGTTCGGTGCATTTCCCGAAATTTGTTCTCGATCAGGGTGGCTATCTCGACGAGCCGCTTCTGCTGAAACGGATTCTCCGCCGTCAGTGTCCGCACGGTATCGAATTGAGTTGCGTACGATTTTTCTGCCCGAAGAAAGGGATCGAGGTAAGTTCGATTGCCGGTGAGCAAGTAACCGCGATGGCCGGTTTCCGCGTCTTTCACATCGGATAGTAGAGAGATCAATGCCGCTTGGACCGTTTGGGTATGAAGCACTAACAACTGCGTTTTGACCATGCGGTCGAAGTTGTAGCTCCCGAGCGCCGCATTCAAAATCACCGCGAAGACGGCTAACGTCCAGAGCCAAAAATCGCGTTGACGGAACCGATTCATGCGATCGAACCTCGATGTAGGCCACCATGGGTACGACGAATGCCCAGGGGTACGACGAAAACGTCTAACCCTGGGCTAAAAGATGGAACCCCGTTGGGGTAAATCCGTTGAGACTCTTTACCCCAACGGGGTTAAATCCCATAGCCCAGGGTCGCGTCCGCGCCCCTGGGTGAATAGTTCTCGCCACTCGACTCGACTATTTACCGAACTGCAATTCTCCTGCCAACGCGCTCGGCGTTGGCACGGCGATTGCAATGTGATCTCCCGTGTTTGGTCCCCTTGTTCTATCGGGAGAATAGTTATGTCGGAAACGACGCGCAAGATCAAAGATGGCATCGCGGATGCCGCCGACGCAGTCAAAGACACGGGCAAAAAGGCCGTGGACAAGGCGAAAGATGTCGCCGAAGTCGTCGGCGATAATTTGAAAAGTGCAGGCGAATACGTCGGTGATAAGGCGAAAGATGCGGCCCAAGGTGTCGGTGAACTCGCCGAAAAGGCCGGTAAGAAAATCCGCAAACAGGGCGAGTAATCGACTGTTTTCGTGACGCCCTCGCCGACCCGGTTTTACCGGGTCGGTTTTGTTTTGCGCAGCTGCGATAGCAACCGTGCGAAGTCAGGTGCCGATACGAACCCAACGAGCCACCGAGCTTGTCCCGATGGGAAATCTCCCCGCGGTGTGCATGTGTGTTTTCGTCTGAGTACGTCGCTCCCACCGAGATTAACTCGGTGGCTCGTAGTGACTGCCCTACTTCTCCGATGGGTGGACTTCTATCTTTAGCTGCACACGAACTCACCCCACCGGGTCGCACGGTCATGAACCCGATACTTCGCGAATATCTGCTCAAGGGCGTCTTCCTCGGGTTATGGGCGTATTTGGCGCTCATCTTGCCTCCGCCCACACCCGATTGGCCGCGTTTTGGCCGCATTCTCGGCTTCGCCGTCGGCGGGCTGGTCCTCGGCCTGATCGCGGGGGCGGTCATCCAGATTCGCCGCGGCTACCGGCCCGGTACGAACCTGAAGGCGTTCCCGCTGGTGGTTTTGCTCGAATCGCCGTTCTGGATTTACGCGGGCCTCGTGGCGGGGCTAGCCATCGGCCTCATCGTCGAAGTCAACGTCGATTCGGCCGAACCCGTCACCGGCTGGCTCGCGTATTTCGTCGTCGGCGGCGCGATACTCGGGTACGGCTTTCAGCAGTTGCGCGAAGTGAAGGACTGGGCGTGGCGATTCGGCTTGGCGGCGATTGTCGGGGCGTCGCTCGTTTACTTTGCCATCTATTATCTCGAACAACTCGGGCTATCGGCAGCGTCGTCGAAGCAGAATTTCGCGTTTATCGTGCTCGCCGGGTTGCCGTTCTTTTACCTGCTGACGTTCTGCGGCGAAGCGGAAGAATCCGAAGTCGAGATCGCCGCGATCTGCGCCGCGCTCGGTATCGGGCTGTATCTGCTCGGCATCGAATCGGGTGCCGATCTGTTTGCGGGCAAGCTGATTTTCTTCGCGCCGTTAATCGTGTACTTCGTCTACGTCACGCGGATCATGCCGGGGCTGCGCGTGTTCAAGCACGTGCTGCGCGGCTACTCGGCGCTCAACCTCGGCCAGCACCTGCCCGCGCTCATCAGCTTCAAACGCGCCTTGCGGCTCAGCCCGACGAACGAACTCGCGACGCAGGGAATGTGGTCGTTGCACCAGGATGTCGATGTGACGAAACTCGCGGCGGATTCGGCGTTGCTCGATCATCTCGATTACGATTTCTGTCTGACCCAGGCGGGGTCGATGTTGCTCGGCGGGCAGGTGCCAACGGTGGGGCAACGCCAGAAAGCCGGGCAGATGCTGATGCTCGTCGAACGGCAAGCGCCGAAACTCGCGGCCCGCGTCGATTACCTGCGTGCCGTCTCGCAAACGCACGCTAAGGAGTTCGATGCCGCCGCCGGCACACTCACGCGATTACTCGACCCGGAGACGCCGTACGATGCGGCGAAGCGAAACCCCGTGCTGTTCGGTGCGTGGGACTTGGCGACGCGGCTGCACCCGGAGTTGGTGAAACGCCTCGGCACGAACGAACTCGCGAAGCCGGGCCGTCGCATGTCCGCCATCTCTGCGGTCGAACGGCAATTGGCCGCCGAACCCAACGACGGTGCGGCACGCGAACTCAAGTCGATGCTCTATGCCTCGCTAACCGAGTCCGAATTCGTCGCCGATGCGGCATCCGGGTTACCCGAAGAATTCCATTACGATTACGTCGAACAACTCGGTTTCGCGCTGGTGGACAACACCGAGGCCGACAACCGCGAACGCGGCATGGCGTTCCTGCGAATCGCGGGGCGTGGCCTGCCCGGTCGCGGGCCGACGATCTTCGGCAAGCTCGCCGACGTTGCCGCGCTGCACGGCCAAACCGCGGAAGCGCAAGGCTATTTCGAGCAAGTCAAGCGTTGCGGCGTGCAGGTCGGCCCGAAGGCGTTACCCGAAGATCAACGCGCGATTTATTTCAGCACCCTGCAAACGCTCGCCGCCTCCGCCGAGGCACGCGGCGACTACGATGCCGCCATCGGCGACCTACGGCTGTACCTCGAAGGCGGTCGCAACGAGGCCGAATCGTTCCGCAAAATGGCGGACCTCTACGAGAAGAACAAAGACCCGCTCAACGCGCTGCTGATGACCGAAACCGGACTCGTCTACAACGGCAAGGATCGCGACTTCCTCGAGAAGAAAGACAAATATTATTACTCGGTCGATGTCGAGAAGTTGAAGAGCGTGAAGGACAAAGTTTTCCGTTTCTTCGACGTGACGTATTGCACGACGAAGGCGAAGCAGATCCTCGATCAGCGCGAGGCCGACCTCGGCTTGATCGACTGGGCACTCCACCTGTCGCGGCTCGCACGGGTGATCAAACCCGATTCCGCCCCCGTGCAATTGTCGGAGGCGCGTTGCCTTCTGCGCAAGGGCGAAAACGATGCCGCCCTGCACTTGCTCGAAGATATTCGCGAAGCCAAACCGAGCGGTTCCGAAGATAAAGAAGCCTGGTTCCAGGCATCGAAATTAGTCGGCGATATGTACCTGAACGAACTCAATCGCCCGGACTTGGCGGTGCAGTGCTACCTCGATTACCGCGACTACTCGAAGAGCGGCGCAGACACACTGTTCCACATCGCCCGTTCCTACGAAGCCAGTGGCGACACGAACAAAGCGATCTCATTCTACGAGCAAGTGACCGCTTACGAACAGCACCCGAAATACTGGGACGCCACCGAAGCGATCCGACGATTGAAGGGGCAGTGATACTCTTCACTCGGTCGGACTTCGATTCGTATTCGCCTTCACGGAGATAGCTCATGCCGATGCACGATTGGACCAAGGTCGAACCGACCATTTACCACCATTTTCATCAACGTTGGTCGACGGCCATCGCGGATGCGCTCAATGCCGGGTTGCTTCCACCAGGGCTGTCCGCGTTGATCGAACAGCATGCCGGCGGGGTCGTTCCCGATGTGCTCGCAGTCGAACGACGGCGACCGCGTGCGCCCTCTTCCGGCGGCATCGCGACGCTGCCACGTGCGCGCATAAAAGTGGAGCGAAAGAGTGATACCATCCTCCAGCGGGCGAACCGGATTGCCATTCGGCACCGGATGGGCGAAGTCGTGTGCATCATCGAGATCGTGTCGCCGGGGAACAAGGCGAGCCGGTCGGCGTTGCGTGCGTTCGTCGAGAAAACCTGCGATTTTTTGCGTGCCGGTGTGAACGTGTTGTTGATCGATCCGTTTCCGCCCGGTCCGCGCGATCCGTATTCGTTGCACAAGTTGATTTGGGACGAAATCGAGGAAGCACCGTTCGAAATGCCTGCCGACGAGCCTCTGCTGTTGGCCGCATACCAGTCCGGAGATGATGCCGTCGGTTTGTCACCGGTGGCGTACCTCGAACCGTACCGCGTCGGCGCGGCGATGCCAGACATGCCTGCGTGGATCGACCCCGATTCGTACGTCGAAGTCCCGCTCGAACGCACGTATCAATCGGCATGGGACGTCTGCCCGTCCGACTATCGCTACCTCGTGGAACACGGCCGTTTGCCAGACGAGTAATTTCAAGCCACATGCTGCTTCGACTACGTCAGAATCGCCAGGGTCGGCGCGGGTTCTACGGTCCTGAAGGGATCGCTCACATAGCCCATGGCGATACCATGGAAGGGCCGCACGCATCTGCAAAAGTGCTACAAAATCGCGAGCCAGCCGATCCAGGACCAGCCGCCGGTGGCGAGTACGATGCCGAGGACGAGCACTTTGATCGCGAACATGCAGGTGGCGATGATGCCGAGGAGGCGGCCGGCTTTTGCGGTGGCTTCACTGGCGGGGTCCATGCGGCCTTCGGCCATCGCGCGCAGGCAGGCATTTCCGACGAGCCACGCGATGATGCCGAGCGGGCCGATGAGTAGCGAGATGAGGCCGAGGACGAGCGCCCATTGCGAGCGGTCGGGTCGGTCGAAATCGGGGCCGTCGGGGTCGTAGCGCTTTGCGCCGCGATAGTTTTGCACGCACCCGAAATCGGCGGACTTACGCCGGAGTTCGCGATACGTGCGATGCTGATCCTGTTTCCCGATCATGACGGTACCCGTTTATCAGACACGTGGCCGTTCGGCTCATCCATGATGACCGTCGCTTCCGGATTATTCCTCGCACGTTCCGCAATATTGTCGAGGCGATCGCGTTCGATTGCAACAGTGGAATCGACAGATGGTACATTTTTCTCCGGTCGCGGATCGACCGAACTCAGCAAGTCGCCGTACGGCACCCAACCATCGACGTGCAACAACACCGCTTTCAGTATCGCCATCAGCGGCATCGCGAGGAACAGCCCGGCGATGCCCCAGACGAGGTGCCAATAGAGGCAGGCGATCATCACCGTTGTCGCGTTCAAGTCCATGCTGCGTCCCATCACCCACGGGACGATAATGTAACCCTCGAACGTGACCACGCAGGCGTAGACCAACATGATGCCGAACGCGGTCGTCGGCTGGCCCTGAATCACCGCTTCGAGCATCGGCAGCACGCCCGCCGCGAGTGTCCCGATGTAGGGCACGTACGTGAACACGAACGTGACGACGCCCCACAGCAGATATTGTTCCAGGCCGCAAACGTACTTGTAAAATAGGCATAATACGACGGCGAGAACGAAGTTGACGATCGTTCGCCAATACAGATACGTGCGAATCGACTCCGCAATTGCGGCGAGTGCCGCCGTCACGCGGCCCTGAGTGTCCTGACTCGTTCCGAAGATCGCTCGCACCTTTTTCGCCAACAATTCCGCCTCGAGCAGCAAGAACAACACGATGAATAGAATCAGCACCAACTCCGTGAGTTGACGCAGTCCGACACCGGCGATTCCCTTGATCGAATCGGCGACGTTCTGCGGCGTGAACAGTTCCTTCACGCTCCGGTAAACGTTCGATTCATTCGCCTTCAACGGCAGAATTCCCTGGAAGCGCGCCGTCGGGAACATCGAATGTAAGTTCTCTGCGACATCTTCGTACTTTTGCTTCCAGCCGTCTTTGCCTTCTTCGGACGATGGCAAGCGATTGATGAACTGCGGAATGGCGGCGGCGGCGATCACCGTTACGGTGCCCGCCATCACGATGAGGATCATGATCGACGAGAAACAGGCGAAGAACCACGGCAGCCGTAGTTTCGTGTGCAACCCCGCCGCGAGTGGGTAAAGCAGTGCCGCGAGGAGCGCGGACATCGTCAGCGGGATGAAGATCGACGAGCCGAAGTAGAGCGCCACGGAGACGCCGAGCATCCCCAGGAAGTTCAGCCCGTATCGCGTGAATGCCGTCAGGTTGAGATTCATTTGCGAACGCCTTTTACTCAGCCATCGATCAATTCCGCGGCACGGAGGGTGTTGTACATTAGCATCGCAATCGTCATGGGGCCAACCCCACCTGGAACGGGCGACAGCCAGCCCGCCACGTCGGCGACACCGTCATCGACATCGCCGACCAGTTTGCCATCGACGAAAGACGTACCCACATCGATCACCACGGCACCCGGTTGCACCATATCGGGCCGGATGCACTTCGGCACACCCGTCGCGGCAATCAGGATGTCTGCGGAACGGCAGATGTCCTTCAAGTTCGCGGTCCGCGTGTGCGCCACGGTCACGGTCGCATCGCACCCTGCCGGGTTTGCCGCTGTCGGCTTTTGCATCAGCATCAGCGCGAGCGGCTTACCGACGATGTTACTGCGCCCGACGACAACGGCATGTTTTCCCGCCCACGGAATACCGTTACGGGCAACGAGTTTCACGACTCCATGCGGCGTACACGGGTAGTAACGCGGGTGGCCGGCGGTCAGTCGCCCGACGTTTTCCGGGTGAAAGCAATCGACGTCCTTCAACGGCGCGACCGCGTGAATGACGGCCTCTTCGCGGATCTGCTTCGGGAGCGGAAGCTGAACCAGAATGCCGTGAACCGCCGGGTCCGCGTTGAGTCGATCGATCAGAGAGAGGAGTTGCTGTTCTGAAGTATCGCCCGGAAGGGTGTGCAACCAGTTGGCGATGCCAATTTCGTCGCAAGATTTTCGCTTGTTGCGCACGTACGTCTGGCTAGACGGGTTCTCGCCAACGAGCACCGCCGCCAATCCCGGAGGCCGTTGGCCCGCCGCGACCCGTGCGGCCACCGTCGCCGCCATCTCCGTGCGTAGCTCTTGCGCAAGCGCCTTCCCGTCGAGTCGTTTCGCCGTCATGGCCACATTCCCCGTGTTGTCAATTCCGTCTCGCTCAGTCGCCACTGGCTACCGTTGGATCCGGCATTGCGATTTACGGGTTCTTCGGCATTGGCAGGAAGCCGTTGAGTAGGTCGCCGACTTTGTTTTTGACGGCGTCTTTCCCGACTTCTTCGACGAACTTTTTCGATGCGGCGAAGAACGCACGTTGATCGAGTTGCGGTTTATTGATCGTGCCGCCGATCGGGATTTGGATTCGTTTCTTCATGACGGCGTCTTTCAACTTCGGCGTAGCGCGGAGCAATGGCCCGATCATCGAGTCGGGAATCGGCAGGTCGGCCACCAAACTAACGGTGCCGTTGAGGCCGACAGAACCGGAGGTCGTCATCGTGAATCCGCTCGTGGTGATCGTCAAATTCTCGTGGTAAACGCGACCGTTTTCGACGCGGATCGGCACGACTTGCTCGTTCGCCACGGTGAGCTTGGTTTGCTTCCCGCCCAACATCGTCACGATCTCCGTCACCATCGGCCCCGCTCCGACTTGCACCGAATGCAGCGTGAGCTTGCCCTTCAAAGTCATGCCGTCGGGGTTGCCGAGCGGAATGCGATTCTCTTCGAGGTCGAAGCTGATGTTACCTTCGGTTTCGGTCGATTGCGCGAGCGCGGGCAAAGCATATCCCAGCGCATCGGCACAGGCTGCCGGTGTCAGCTTGGCGCGGTCGATCATTTTACCTTTGGCGAACGTCAACTCGGACGTTGGCCCGACGAACGACACCGTCGGTTCGAGACGCACTTTGCCGGTTTGGCCGAAGGTGGCTTCGAGTGGATCGATCTTCAAAATGCCGCGATCGAGGTTCGCCTTCAATTCCGCTTGGCCGACGTCGAAGCCGTAGGCTTTCAGCGATTGCCAGCCGAGGCCCGCGTTGCCGTTCAGGCTGACGAGCATCACGTTCGGTGCGCCGAGGCTGCCTTTGAGCCGAAAATCGCGAGTGTCTTTTCCGACGGCGCGAACGCTCTTGCCGAGGTAGTTTTTCAGTTGCGGTTCGAGCGTGGCGAGGTCGTAAGTGAGCTTGCCACTCAAGTCGATATCGAGGTCCGAACTCAGCTTGCCGAGGCTCCCAGATGCCTGCACGGCGAGGCCATCGGGGCGGTCGATTTTCGCCGAATCGAACCTCAGGCTATCGCCATTCGGGTTGTATTCGCCATCGAGCGCAATCGTGGCTTTCGCTTCGGACCAAGTCGGTTTCGCGGGCAAGCCGTAGACGAAGTCGGTCAGTGGCAGTTTCGTTTTGAACAGGTACTTACCGTCGGCGGTCGTGTTGAAGTTGACTTCGGCGTTCTGCGTGAAGCCCGCGATTGCATCGCTGCCTTTCGGATCGCTTTGCAGTTGTAGCGTCTTCTGCAAGCGACCGAGATTCGCGGTGGCGACGGCGCTGAAGCCGATGAGATACGAACCGTCGGCAGCAGGTTGAAACTTCATTTCTTTCGCCCCCACCGCCACCGTTTGCGATGAGGCTTGCAAAAGCGGAATGTCGATCGTGCCCGTGGTGCGATCGAAAATAATGTTCGTCGGAAACAGTTTGAGTTGCGGCTCGTCGGCCTTGATGCCGTAGCCGTAAAAGCGTGCGTTCGCGAGGTCGGCCTCGGTACCTTGCAGGTTCACTTTCGTCGCGTCGAGATGCATCGACGCGACGGTGATCGTACCGTTGCCGCCGATCTCCATGCTCTTCGGAATCTTCACGAACGAGCCGATGCGCGAACGCCAACGCAAGAGGTCGCCGGTTAGTTTTGCAGTCGCTTTGCCGGACTGGAGCGTGCGCAAATCGGGGATCGGTTCGAGTAACGTCAGTTGCAATGTGTCTTGCACCGCCGTCGCTTTGATCAGCCCCGCATCGAGTCGGAGCGGCGTCGCGGTGGCGTTCGTTGGGAAAAACAGACCCGTGCCCGCGAACTCCAGACTCAAATCCGGTTCGAGGAACTGCGTCGTCGCGTCGGCGTAAACGAAGTTCTTCAAGACGATCGTACCGTTGAGCGATGACACCCCGTTGGCAGCGGTGCGGTTCGCCGAAACGAGCGTGGCCGTTCCGCCGAGCGTGATGCCTTGCAAGTCGATGAATTCCGCGAGCCGTTGCGATAACTTGTCAAGCGAGACATCGCCGTTGATGTGGAACAGGCTCACCGAACCCGATGAACTCAGACTCGCGAATTCGGACTTCGCGAACAGTCCTTCAAAGATCGGGTAGCCGTCCGCACCGAGTTTACCCGTGAAATTGAGATCGAGTGGCTTGTCCCAGTCGAGTGGTTTGCCGTTGCGAATGCCTCGAATCGCAGAGGTAAACAGCGTGCCGGTCCAACTCGTTGCGGTGCCGTCGGTCTTGCTCGCGAGTTTCGCGCTGATGCGGCCTTCGCGAATTTCGGTGCCGTCTTTCATGCGAATGAGCTTCGGGAACATGGCTGCGACTCGCGCGAGATCGAGATCGACGGTGGCACTGAGGCCCGGCCGTTCCAGCCACTTCGCCAAGAGTTCGTTGGGGTCGAACGTGCCGGAGATCGTGGCCTTGCCGAGGTCGCACGTCAGTTCCGCACGATCGATCCGCACGCCGTTGGGCGTCGTTTCCATCGTCAACGGCAGTTCGAGTTTTTGCAGTTTCAAATGCTCGTCGCCGAGTTGCGCACTGCGAATATCGAGGTCGGCAATCGTCAGTGTCCCGCTCGCTTTGATCTGCGATGTGCCTTCGACTGTCACCGCCATGTCACTCGTCAGCGTGCCGACGATATTCGTGGTTTTGTCGACGAACCGCTTCACGAAGGGTGTGGCAAACTCCATCGGGAAGTTTTCCGATTTCAGCTTCGCGTCGATCCCCTTACCCATGCTCACTTCGGCGTCGATTTTGCCGCCGGACTTCGTGCCGCTCGTTTCGCCGCGGAAGCGTGCGACGATCGGGGCGGCCGTATCTCGCGGCAAGTCGGCGTTCGCTTCGACGTTCGCGAGCGTCCACGTCTGATTTTCGTCGGCATCGCGCAGGACGATCGTTCCGTTGATGACCTTGATCGCAATGGCGGGGCGGCTGGCGCTCGGTTCGGATTTGTCGTCGAGGTAGTTGGCGATGGTTTTTTCGAGGTTCGTCGATTGCTTCTCGCAGACGATTTCGATCTTCGGATTGTCGATCGTGAAGGTGCCGAGGTCGGACTGGTTCTGTGCGAGCGACAGCAACGAGTGCGAGGACGAAATCTTCGGTGCCGTCAGAATCGTGCGGCCCTCGGCATCCTTGAGTTCGACATCATTTAACACGACGCCCGACAACCAACCGAGCGAAGTCGAACCGACGGTCAGCGAGCCACTCAGTTTCGACGTCGCCTTGGCAATGACGCCATCGATCATGCCTGTCTTTGCGGCAATCGCCGGCGCGAACCAGGCCAACCCGATGAGCAACATCGCCAAGATCACGAAACGACGGACCCAACGGCGTGGTTGGCGTGGCTTCGATTCCGGATTTAATTCGGCCATTTGCGTTTGCTCCGCAGAAACAGTTGCGTTCGATTGCGAGAAGCATAACCGCAATGCGGATTGTGCGGGAAGCCGAATCGCGAGAGTAATTGGCTTCGGCTTTTCTGACCCATTTACGAGTCAGACGGTTCAACGATCACTTTCTCCTCGGTAACATCCTCTCACAGGCTGAATCAGGGGGCTAACGCCACCCGCTCGCCAAGAATGTGTTCTCACCCCACAAATACGCCGCCGGTGAAACCGGGTTCGATGTCGAGTTCAAATGACTTTGCGGGGTTGCTGATGAATGCGATTGAGTTGCCGAGGTAGCCGGTGACTTTGCTGCCGGAGCTGGTGATGACGTCGGCGCGGTTGTCGTTGTCGAGGTTTTTTACGCTTACGCGGACGCCGTTGCGGCTGTTGATGTCGCCGGCGAAGAAATTGCCGAGTGGGACGTATTCGTTGGTTTGTAAGCGCTTGCCGTCGAGTACGAGAACTCTCGGGCCACCACCGGGGCCACCGCCGGCGATGAGGTCGGCGAAGCCGTCGCCGTTGATATCGCCGGCGGTTACGAAGATGCCATTGCGTAGCGTTTGCTCGAACGCGAAGAAGTCGCCGAACAGTTTCTGCGGGGCGTTGATGGCGACACTTTTGCCATCGAACGCTGCGACGCGGGGGCCACCACCGAACCCGGCCACGACGATGAGATCGCTCGCGCCGTCGGCGTTCAGATCGCCGATGGCAGCGCGTGCCCCGCCCCGGAAATTCGCATCGTCGATACCGAAGAAACTCGCCAATCGGCTGAAGTCTTTCCCCGAATAGACATCGACGCGCGGCCCGCCGCCTTCGTCGGGGGTAATCGCCAGATCGGCGACGCCATCGCCGTTGACATCGCCGGCCGCAATGTACACGCCGCCCGTAAAGCTCGCTTCAAACGGGCTGACGGCGAAGAGTTCCCGTTGCGTTTTACCATCCAGAATGCGAACCCGACTCGCCGCACCGGGGCCGGTTCCGACGATGACATCGAGCGTGCCATCGCGGTTGAAGTCTGCGGTTGCGGTGCGAACATCGACGGGCATATTCGGGAACGGCATCATGGAAAATCGCACGGTGCCATCGGCATTCAGGAAGCGAACCTCGCTGCCCACGCCCACGGCAATCGGCTGGGCATTCAGTGATGTAGGCGGTGGCGGTGACACCGGCGGAGGCGACACGGGTGGCGGTGGAGGTGATACGGGCGGTGGCGAAACGGGTGGCGGCGAAGTGGCGTTTGAAAAAGTGAAGGAATTGGTGGCGGAGAGGCCGTAGCCGAAGAAGACGGAATTGCCATCGCTGTCGAGTTTCGTGGCACCCGAGCGCACTTGCACGTTCACCACGCCGACGGGTTGCGGTGGCACGACAACATCGATTCGCGAATCGGAAACAATCGTGAACGCAGGCATCGCGTTCCCGAAACTGACGCTGAAATTGCCTGCCGCACCGCTGAAGTTCTGGCCGAAGATGGTGACGGCCGTGTTAGCCGAAGTCGAGCCGCTGGTTACGCTCAGACTCGCGATGATGGGCTTGAGATCGACGACCTGGAAGTCTGCCGGTTTGATCGTTCGCAAGTCCAAAATGCGGTTCATGTCCCACTGGTTCGATGGCGTTCCCTGAAAGAAAAAGTCGCTGCCGTTGTCCGCGACGATCAGGCCGTAATCTTTCATCGCTTGCGCCATTGCCTTCGTTTCGGGCGTCCAGCTTGCGGGAATCGCGAAGTCGGCACGCAGGCGGAACCGCTCGCCCATACGCGGCAAATCGGCCGTTGTGCGGCTACTGGCGAAGTGCGACGCGGGGTACACGAACTCGTTTTTGGTCTGCACCATCGTGACGCGTATGGCGTGATCGATGACGCCCTGCCCGCCTGCGGCCACGGACAACGCTTCATCGGGGCGGATCAGTCCCGGTAGAATCGGCAGGCCGGCGGCGTCGGCACTCGTCCAGTTCAACGTGCGAAAACTATCCCGATTCAAGTCCCAAAAACTCACCTGATACGCCCCCCAGACGCCGACGGGCTTCGTGCCGCCGTACGAAAAAGTCGTCTCGCTCGGCCGGGTCGCGTTGTAGAGTTCGTAAAGTGCGTTCGCGGTTTTATCGTAGATCAACAAGTGCGAATCGCCGCGTGCCGATGATGGGTTCGGGCCGGTCGCGCCGTCGCCTTCGATGACCGTACCAATCGGAATCGGCACGAGAACGTTATCGCTTTCGTTCGCGTAACCTTCGGGCGGAATGAACACTGCCACCTTCGGCGTGCTGGCATCGACAACGGTGACGGGAATGCCGTACAGTTCGCCATCGGTCACGGGATTGCCGAAGTCGGGCTTGATGCCACGCGAACCGGTGCGCGCCACGATGCGGGCGATGATGGCACTCGAATTCGCGGCAATCGGCGCATCGGTGATCTTCTGATTCCACGCACTATCATCGGGGAATAACTGGTTGCCGAAGAACGCCGGCAGATCGCGAGCTTCCAGTTCGACGACGGAAATCGAAGGCTGCATAAAATTTCCCCTGATAGCACGACGGGCGCGAAACCGCACACCGAAACTTAGGGCAGATATTTCGGACACGCGCGATTGAACGCGACACAACGGTGCGCGACTGTCGGACAACCCGACGAACCCGACATACAATTACGCCAACTGACAACGATTGTGCAAGGAGTTTCCCTGTGTTTCGTATCGGTTCGGGCCACGACACGCACCGCCTACAAGACGGGCGACCGCTCATCCTCGGTGGCGTCACGATCGATTACGCGAAGGGCTTGTACGGCCATTCCGATGCCGACGTGGTGCTGCATGCTGTTACCGATGCGCTGCTCGGCGCGGCCGGAATGGGCGACATCGGCGACATGTTCCCCGACACTGACGAGTTTTACAAAGATGCGGACTCGGCGATTTTCCTGAATGGCGCACTCGAACGACTGCGAAACGAGGGTTGGGCACCGGTGAACTTCGACATCACGATCTTCGCGCAAGAACCGAAGCTCGGCCCGCTAAAATCGCAGATTCGCGAGCGGATTGCGTCGCTCGTCGGGTTGCAGATCGATGCGGTAAACGTGAAAGCCAAGACCGGCGAAAAGGTCGGCCACATCGGCCGTAGCGAAGCGATCGGTTGCCACGCCATCGTGCTGATCGAGAAACGATGAGCAAGTGACAAAATGGTATGGAATGGTAGAATTGGTAATGGAAATAAAGTACGCATCTGAAAACGGTGGCAAGAGATGTCTGTAACACTGACGCCGAATATCGACACAGTCAACACGAACAGGTTGGTGGGACTTGAGGTGAGATTCCATTCCCTGGTGGACGTCTGGAAACAGTCGTGTCCGCCATCGTCCTCTATCGAACAATTGGCCACGCATTCGGCCTATCAGCAGATTATTGGTATGGGGCCGGATGCACTCGTATTTGTCCTGCGTGAGATGGAGCAATCTCCCAATCATTGGTTTTGGGCGTTGCGGGCAATCACGGGTGAAAACCCTGTGCAACCGGCGAATCGTGGAAATCTTCGTGCGATGGCTGCCGATTGGTTTGCCTGGGCAAAGTTGAAAGGTTATCAGTGGTAATACACTATGAGTGTACCTTTTCATTTGCTGTCGTACTTCGACGACCTGGACACAACAAAATTCGTAACCGTTCACGGGGCAATTTGCATTTCCAGCAATCCAGACGCCGTAGGTCGTGGCCGAAGAGGCTCTGCGATGAGGCCCGACGGAACGGCAACGACAACAACCCTCATGGTTTTGATGTCCCGCGCGATAGCACTGTCGGGCCTCCCAAAGCATCCGGCCCGACCTACAAAACCAGCGGGTTCAATCAAAACGGAATACCCCGTGAACAGTTACCGTGCCAGATAGACGTGGATCGCGCGAAGTTGGTCCGTTGCGGTTTCGGTCCAGGATACGCTCATGTGGGTAGCCCAATCCGTCGGCGCACTTCGTCTACCGAAATCAATCGGCCTGCTCGACAATCTTTCAGACCAGCCTCGATCGATTGACGGACGTAGATCTGGTAGAGCAGGTCGTCCCAGTTCGCGTCGGCGGGCAATTGATCGATGAGTCGGTGGGCTTCGTCTCGCAGGTTTGTGACTGGCATTGGCAACGCCTCCGTTAGAACACTCACTTTACCATACAGGACTTATCGTCGCGGCTCTACGGTCGTTGCGACTTTGCCTGGGGTCGTCGATACGGCTTTGGATAGGTCCGTGAGGGCTTGCGGGAAGAAGCCGATGACGAGTGTGGCGATGGTGCAGAGGATCGCGGCGCTCAGGGGGCCGAGGCCTTTGGCGGGTGCGTTTTCGCGGAGCGGGGAGCGTAGGTAAATCACGCCGATGATACGGAGATAGTACACCGCACCGATGGCGGCGTTCACGGCGGCAACGACGGCGAGTACGCGATACATCGTGCCCATGCCGCTAATTGTCGGGGCGTCGTACAAGCCGAAGAACAGCAGGAACTTGCCCCAGAAACCGGCCACGAACGGGAAGCCGATCATGCTGAGTAGCGACACGGTGAGCAGCACGGCGGCGAAGCGGTTCGTCTGCCCGGCCCCCGCGAGGTCGTCGACGGTTTCGATCGGGCGATCTTCGGAACTCAAGTAGGCAATCACAGCGATCGTGCCGATGGTCATGATCGCGTAGGCAACGAGGTAGAACAGGATCGCGTCGAGGCCGTTCACGCTCGCGGCGGTGAGTTTCAGTTCCGTCGGGGCGTAGGCGGTCACAGTGAGTAACCCGAGCAACATATACCCGGCGTGCGCGATCCCCGAGTAGGCGATGATGCGTTTGAGGTTGTCTTGCAATAGGGCCATCGCGTTGCCGAGTGTCATCGTGGCGGCGGCGATTACCCAGAGCATCAGCGGAACTTGCGTTGCGGTGGGGAACGGCAGTTCGGTCATCGGGGCGTGCGTCATGCCGAGGATGCGGGCGAGTGCGATGAACCCGGCGATCTTCGGCATCACCGCGAGTTGGGCGACGACCCCCGTCGGTGCGCCTTGGTAAACGTCCGGGGCGTAGTAATGGAACGGCACCGCCGTGATGCGGAAGCAGAGGCCGGCGACGGCGAGAACGATGCCGAGTGCGGCGAGTGGCGACACGGCGACGGCGTTGGCCGCGGTGAGTGCGGCGTTCATCGCGCTCAGATTCGTCGTGCCTGCCAGGCCGTAAAGGTAGCTGAAACCGAGGAGCATGACCGCCGACGAGAGCACGCTGAGTAGGAAGTATTTCGCGGCGGCTTCCTGGCCCGCTTTCCCCTGCGCGGGCAGGTACAACAGCACGTACGTCGGGATGCTGATCATTTCCAGCGCGAGGTACAACGACACCAGATCGTTCGCGCGGGCCACGAGTGACACCCCAGCGACAATCACGACCAAGCACGCATAATATTCGCTCGCGATTCCCGTCGTCGCTTCCTTCGTGCTCGTTAACACCAGCAAGATGCCGACCGCAATCGCCAGCCAGCGGACGAATGATGCGAGCGGACCGGGCCAGATCGGGGCGAGGCGTTCCGCACCGTTCTGCACCATCACGGCAAAGGCATCGCGTTCGGAATCGTACATCAGCCCCGCAATCGCGGCAGTGCCGATGAGGCCGAACAACGCGAGTAGAGTGTTCGCTTTCTGACTGCGCACGAACATGCCGAACGCGAACAGCAGACACGCCAGCGCCAACATCGCCATTTCGGGGACGACGAGCGAAATCGAGCCGGTCAGGGCGTCCGTCAGGTTGGTGTCAGCCAGCGGGTTCACAGCGTACTCGGGGTCAAGTGTCGGGAAACGGTTAGGATACGAAGTTTGTTTACTGTCCCAGTTGACTGGAATGGCACGGTTGTCATCGCGGCGATTATGAGTCCAGCCACTACCCACCCACCCATCCCTGGACTCATTCCCGAATTTCGGAACCAACCTAAGCCACCAACGACTTACGTCCGATTTTGACGGTCTGGAATCACGCCAGAACCAACGTTTCAGTGGTCTCTTTGGGGTTCGTTTAGTGTGCCGGAGCCGCAAGTGGGCGTGGCGCGGGGCCATCGGTCGGCGGGGTGTTGCGTTGCCGTTCCTCTTCGACCGCGTCGGCGGGGTTCTCGGCGGTTGGGTCGAGTCGCAAGCGGGCGCGGTTCGCCAGTTGGCTCACGCGATTGACATCGGTCTCGATGACATCGAGCACCGGTTGCGGATATAGGCCGAGCGTCAGGCAGAGCGCGGCCATGAAGGCGACGGGTACGAGTTCGCGGCCACCGATGTCGCCGGGCGGTACGGTGACGGCTTCGATGCGAGCCGGTTCTTGCAGCGGGCCGAAGAAGACGCGACGCAACATCGTGAAGATGTACCAAGACGACAGCAGAATGCCGACCGCCGACACTACGGCCAAACTGTAGCCGACGAGCTTGAGGTTTCGCGTGTCGAACAACCCCGCAAGCATCAGCATTTCGCTCACGAAGTTGTTGAGGCCCGGCATCCCGACGCCCGCTAAGCAGATGACGATCGTGAAGAACGTGTAGCGCGGGTATTTGCCCCACAGTCCGCCGTACTGCGTCGCGTCGAGTGTGCGATAGCGTTGCGACAGGAACACGAGCAAGGCGAACATCGCGCCCGCCGACAGGCCGTGATTGACCATGTGCAAGACCGACCCCGACAGCGACTCGCGGTTCATCGCGAACAAGCCGATGACGAGGAATCCGAGGTGCGACACGCTACTGTACGCGGCGAGGAGTTTCAAATCGCGTTGGGCATACGCACAAAATGCAGCGTAAACGATGCTGATGGCCCCGAGCGTGCCCATGACGGGCAGCCCATACACGACGGCGGCTTCGGGCACGATCGGGATGACGATCCGCAAGATGCCGTACGTTCCGAGTTTCGCCAGCACCGCCGTCAATAGCATCGTCACGGGGAGTGGGGCTTCGGAATACGCCGACGGCAGCCACGTGTGGAACGGCACGATCGGGATCTTGACCGCCAGCCCCGCCATGAGCGCGAAGAACAACCATGCGATCATCGTCCGGCGCGTCGCCACGACCGTGCGCACGTCGTCGAGTTCTTTCTGTCGTTCGGCGACGACGTTCTTGCCAGCGACACTCACTCGATTGACGGCGGACTTCAGCGATTCTTCGTGGGCGGTATCCCACATGAAAGCATTCTTGATGAGTTGCGGAATCGAGAACGTAATCGGCCCTGGCGTCGGCATCCGATGCGGGCCGAGCGGGTTCATCGGGTTCGTCGCTTCTTGCGTCGGCGCGTTGTACATCGGCTTGCCACTATCGGGGTTCAACGGCATCGGGTTCGCCAACACGACCCCGATAATGCCGACCAGCGTGAACAGGCTACCGAACAAGGTGTAAAGGAAGAACTTACGTGCGGCATCGCGCCGCGCGCCGCCGACGCCCCAGAAGCCGATTAGGAAGAACACCGGCACTAAGGTGAGTTCGAAGAACAGGTAGAACAGCACGATGTCGAACGACACGAACGCGCCGATTACGGCGGTTTGTAGCACGAACAACCAGGCGTAATACGCCCCCGCACGGTCGGTGATCGAACTCCACGATACCAGCACGGCGAAGAAGAACATGAGGCTCGTCAACGCGACCATCACGATGTTCAGCCCATCGAGACCGATGAAGAACTGGATCGCGGGCGGCGAACTGCGGAGGTCGTAGGCCGCATTCGCCGGCGCGAGCGTGAGCAAGTTCCACGAAGTTCGATTCGTGTTCGTTCCTTCTATGTCGGCTACGCCCGTATCGCCGGGAACGCATTGCGGCTCGAACGCGAGGCCCGAATGTTTCTCGAACCCCATGTAGCCCGTGTTCAGAACGACGAGCGCAGCGGCAAGAAGCAGGTGGAGTACCGAGCCGTAGACCGCCACGGCGCGCGCCGCCTTCGGGCTGCACCACCGCACCGCCAGTGCCACCAACAGCGGGGCAAACAGGACGGCGAGTAACAGGTACACGAGCAGATTGTTCAATTGCATGGTGGTCCGCAGCGTCAGCGGGAAACTTTGAAAACGACAAACGACACGAACACGGCCAGCCCCAGGATCATCCCGAGAGCGTAAAACTGGACGAGGCCATTTTGCAGCGGTCGGAGTGCGGCCGCCATCAATCGCGGCAGGAAACTCACGAGCCGCGCCAACGAATCGAGGAAGCCATCGAACTGGCGACTCCCATCGGCCAACAACTCGGCGGGCTTCACGACCGCACCGTAGTACACCTCGTCGACGTACATTTTATTTTGCGACATCGCATGGATCGGCCGCAACGGCGATGGCACCTCGGCGAGCTTCCCGGAACGGAACAACGCGAACGCCACCGCGATGCCGAACAGCGACACGCCCGTGCCCGCCGCCGCAATCGTGAGGTTAAAGTGCGGGTGCTCGGTCGGGGCCAAGTTCGTGCGATTCGAGTAGGCTTCGTTCGCCGAATGCAGTCCCGGCGTGCGAGCCAGGAACCCGCTGAAACCATGCGTCAAAGGTTCGACCGCCAACCCCGCGAACACCGCACCGATCGCAAGAACGATGAGCGGGATCGTCATGCCGCGCGGCGACTCGTGCGCGTGGTGCCCCGCTTCGGGCGGGATCAGGGTTTCGCCCCAGAATGTCAGGAAGTAAGCCCGGAACGTGTAATACGCCGTCATCCCCGCCGTCAGCAGCGAGAGCGCGAACACGGTGAAATAGACCATCTGATACCGCAGCGCATGGTGCCCCGCGTGATCGAGGACATCGAGAATCTGATCCTTGCTCCAGAACCCCGCGAAGATCGGCAGCCCCGCGAGTGCAGCACACCCGCACAAGAACGTGATGTGCGTGATCGGCATCACGCGACGCAACCCGCCGAACTTCCGCATGTCGATGACGTTCCCCATCGCGTGCATCACCGAGCCGGAGCCGAGGAACAACAGCGCCTTGAAGAAGGCGTGCGTGAACAGGTGGAAGATCGCCGCCGTCACCGCGAGGCTCGGCGTCACGACACCCGATGTGCCGAGTGCCATGAACATGAAGCCGAGTTGGCTGACGGTCGAATACGCGAGAACGCGTTTCAGGTCGGTTTGCGTCAGCGCGATGAATGCGGCGAGGAACGCCGTCAGGCCACCCGTCACGCAGACGATCATTTGCACGGATGGCGCGAGCACGAACAACGGCGCACACCGCGCGAGCAAGTACACCCCAGCGGTCACCATCGTTGCCGCGTGGATCAGTGCCGAGACCGGCGTCGGGCCTTCCATCGCGTCGGGCAGCCAGACGTAAAGCGGAAGCTGTGCGGATTTCCCGACCGCGCCGCAGAACAACAGCAAGCAGGCCGCCACCATCGTCCCCGACGACGGCGGCACGTTTTTGATATGTTCGAACAACAGCGTCATATCGGTGTGATAGCCGCCCACGCGCCACAGTACAAAAATGCCGAGCACGAAGCCGACATCGCCGAGCCGCGTGACGAGGAACGCCTTGCGTGCCGCAGCAGCGGCCGATGGTTTCGCGTAGTAATAGCCGACGAGTAAATAGCTGCAAAGGCCGACGCCTTCCCACCCCGCGAGCAACAAGAGGAAGTTGTTCGCCAACACGAGCAAGCACATGAAGAACACGAACAGACTCATGATGCCGAAGTAGCGGGCGTAACCTTCGTCTTCGTGCATGTAGCTCGCGGAGAAGATCGCAATCCAGGTGGCGATAAACGTCACCGTGGTCAACATGATCGCCGAGAGCGGATCGACCGTCAGCGTGAAACTGACGTCCAGCAACCCCGCCGAGAACCACGTCAGCGGCTCGGTGTGAATCGCAGGGTGCGCTTCGGGGGATGTTGCCAGATTGACGAGCATCACAACGGATACGGCGGCGGACATCGCGAAGCCGCCGATGGTCGGCAGGTGCGCGTATTTGCCGCAACGCAGCGCCGCCAAGAGCGTCACGAGGAACACGGCCCCCAACGGGAAGGCGAGTGCGAGCAAGGCCAAATCGGGATCAGACACGGGCAGGCTCCTGAGGCTTCGCCCCAGCGGGCTGGAGTTTCGGGTCGTCGGCCCCTTCGGCCGCAACGGTCGGCAGCGCGTCCGTATCGACCGACGACGGCACGCCCGCCTCGCGGTTCGATTGCCACACGCTCGCATCGAGCGACTTGTTCCGCCGATACAGCACGATGAACAGCGCCATCGCGATACCCGCCTCGCACGCCGCCACCGTTACCACGAACAGCGCGAACGCTTGTCCGGATAAATTCGCATGGAACCGCGAGAACGCGAGCAAGTTCAGCACGACGCCTTGCAGCATCAGTTCCGCAGAGAGGAACATCGTGATGAGGTTCCGGCGCGTCAGGAAGCCGATCAGCCCGAGTGCGAACAACACGGCCGCGACGGCCAGATAGTGCCAGACGGAAATCATGCGGATACCCTCTTCCGGGTCGCGATTGCCACGGTGCCGATGGTCGCCACGAGCAAGATCGTGCCGGCCATTTCGACGGCGAGCAGGTATTCGGAATACAGCACGTAGCCGATATTGGCCACGTTGCGGGCGGGGAGTTCGCCGCGACCCGCGAGGTAGATCAGCTTCTCGCGAAGCGCGGGTAACGCCTCCGTCGATTTCTGAATGTCGGTGGCCGAGGGGTTCGCCTTGCTGAGCAGATTATTTTCCAGCGCGTTGAACGCCTTCCCGTTCAGCTGGCGAATCTCTTCGCCGAGCGTTCTCGTGGCAATCGAACGCGGGTCGGTCAGGAGCGCCAAGCGATCCGGGATACTCTTCCGCTTCGAGAGTGCGGCCACGGCATCGACCGATGTCGGTGGCACGCCGACGATCTCGGCAATGCGGTCCCGCATTAGCTTCGTCTTTTCGAGGATCGCGTCTTTGTCTTGCAGTTTCGTCACCTCGCCGAGTTGTTCGGCGATTTCCAGAAGTGCCGCACGTTCTTCGCCGGACACGGGCCGTGCGGGAAGCGCGTATTCGGTTTCGTTGGTGTCATTCGCGGCGGCAGGGCTGCTTTGGTAAAGCGCGAACAGCACGAGGCCGAGGAACGCGAAACCGGCCAGACTGCCGAGCATCGGCTCGCGGGTCCGGTCGTTCTCGTCTGTCGGCCCGTCGGAGTGCGATAGCATCAGCACGAACAGGAACGTGACGATAATCGCACCGGCATAAATGACGATCGTGGCGGCCATCAGAAACGGGGCCGCGAGTAACAGGAACAGGCCGCAGACGCTGAGGATGACGAACGCGAACGCAATCGCCCCACGCCCAGGGTTGCGCTGGCAGACGAAGATCGTGCCGAAGCCGACCGCGCCCGCCGAGAACAGCCAGAAGAGGATGTTACCGATGAGGTCCGGGGCCGGGTCGCCGAAACGACGGACGACCCACGAAACCAGCACGACCGCCGAAGCAATCGCAGCGAACGTGCCGATGGCAATCGAGCGACCCCGCGGCTTCGGCAGCAGCCAGTAGATCGCGAGGGCAGCGAGGACGACCGCCGTTGCCAGTTGGCCGAGCGGGTTACCGGTTTGCATCGCAGCGAAAAGAGACATCGGGCCTTCCGTAAAGGGTAACACGTTCACTTCTGCGGCGCTTCGGATGCGGGGCCGAGAGCACCAGCCCGCGAACGCACGGGGTCGGTACCCGCTTTCGTCGTCATGTCGAACACGCTCAACAGCTTCTCTTTATCGAAAATCATCTGCTCGCGGCTCAAACCGGTCAAATCGTAGAGCGTCGTGAGTTCGATCGCATCGACCGGGCAGGCTTCTTCGCACATCCCGCAGTAGATGCAGCGCAGTTCGTCGATGACGAACGTTTCCGGGTATTTTTCGCGATCTTTCCAGCCAGCCGGTGCCGGTGCGGCCACGATGTCGATGCAGTGCGCCGGGCAGGCCGTCGCGCACATATAACACGCCACGCACTTCACGCGGTCGTCGTCATCGCGATTCAACCGATGCACGCCACGGTAGTTCGATGGCAGCGTCGGCTCTTGTTCCGGATACTTTTCCGTAACCTTCTTTTTGAAGATGTGCCCCACCGTCGTCGCCAACCCGTCGACAATCGCCGGCAGGTACAACTGCCCGAACAACCCGAGTTTCGCGGGCTGCACCCAAGTCACATCTTTTTCAGCAATAGCCATCTTTATCCTCCCAATGCAGATCGCTTTTGGCTAAACAGCACCCGCCGGTAACCCGCGTGGCAGTTTCACCACGGCCCGCTTCGGTGCCGAGACATTCCCACCGCCAATTGCGCCCCACAACCCTGCGGCGAAGAACAAAATCACCGACGCGATCGTCATCGTCCATTTCGGCAAACCGAACTGCAACACGATCAGCACGCAGATCAGGTTCATCAGCGAAAGCGGGATCATGACCTTCCAGGCGAGGCTCATGAGTTGATCGAAGCGGAAGCGGGGGATCGTCCAGCGAACCAGCAGGAACAGTGCGATGAAGCCGAACATTTTCGACGCGAGTACCCCCGCGCGAATCAGTGCCTCGCCGGTGGTTCCGTACAGGCTGGCATCGTTCGCCGACGTGATGCCGGGGAAGTGCCAGCCGCCGAAGAACAGCACCGCCATCAACAAGCTCGTCGTAATCATGTGGGCGTATTCGGCGAGCAACAGCATACCGAGTTTCAACGACGAATATTCGGTATGGTATCCGCCGACGAGTTCCTGTTCGGATTCGGGCAAGTCGAACGGCAAGCGGTTACATTCGGCGAACACGCTCGTCAGGAACAGCAGGAACGCGAGCGGCATGTAACCGACGTTCCACGAATCGCCGTTGAGTTGTTGTGCCACGATCTGTTCGGGGTTCAACGACCCCGCCAGCAGCACAACGCCGAGGATGCTCATACCGAGTGGAATTTCGTAGCTAATGATTTGTGCCGACGACCGCAACGAGCCGAGGAGGGCGTACTTGTTGTTCGCACTCCAGCCGGCGAGGATCACGCCGTACACCGCCAGCGAACCGATCGCGAACACGTACAGAATTCCGATGTCCAGCCCCGGCGCAATCGCGAACGTCAGCCCTTCGCGGTAGGTCTTCTGGCCCGCGTCGTACTGGTCGAGCGGCGTATCGGGCGAGCCAACACCCGCGGCCTTGACGCTCATGACCGGCAGTGGCGGCGCGACCGTACTGCCAACGGGAACGACCGCAATCGCCAGCATCGCCGTGCCGAAAGCCACCATCGGAGCGAGCAGGAAGAAGATCTTGTCGACGTGTGCGGGGATCACGTCTTCCTTGAGGAACATCTTGCCGCCGTCGACGATCGGCTGAAGCAAGCCCCACGGCCCCACGCGGTTCGGTCCGATGCGGTCTTGCATCCACGCCGCCACCTTGCGCTCGGCCAGGATCAGATACGCGACGGTATTCAAGACGACGAATACGACGCCGCCGATCAAAAGAGCCGTGTAAAGTAGGTTAAACTCGGGCATTATCGCTTCCGTAAACAGCAGGGCACACCCAATCGCACAGACGAATCTTAATGTAGCTGGGGTCTGTGACCCCGGACGTCCACTACAAAACTGTTACTGACCCCGGTCTTGTAGCTGGGGTCTGTGACCCCGGACGTCCACCGGCCTCATAGAGGCCAGCTACAAAACTGTTACTGACCCC
>JAYVQG010000140.1:0-29927 GCA_043757025.1 Limnoglobus sp. | reverse complement strand
AGGCGATTGCTGCCGAGGTGCGGGCGGTGATAGTACATGATGCTCGGCTTGCCCGCTTGCTGCCCTTTGCATTCGGCGAAAAGTTCGAGCACCCGTGCAACGTCCGGCCCCGATCCTCGGCACGTGAGTTTGCCATCGGAGAACGTGCCCGCGCCGCCTTCGCCGAAGAGATAGTTGCTGTGCGCATCGAACGTGCCACCCGCATCGAACGATTTCACATCGCGAATGCGGTCGTTGACTTTCGTGCCGCGTTCGAGCACGATCGGCTGGTACCCGTGTTTCGCGAGAAAGTACGCGGCAAGCAAACCCGCAGGCCCCGATCCGATCACCACCGGACGTTGCGGCAACGGGTGCGTGCCGGCATCGGGAATCTGAAACGGCGGATCTTCAAATAACTCGACTTGCGCGGAACCATTGCCGCGATACCCGACCGAAAGCTCGTCCGATGGCAGTTCGATTTCCAAGTTGTAAACGAACTTCAACTGGCGTTTGTCGCGTAAATCGAGCGATTTCCGCAGAATCCGCCAACGCGATATGTCGCTCGGCAACACGCCCACCGCCCGCGCAAAGTGCGATGGCAGGTTCGTTTCCGGCTCTTCGACGGACAGCGATAAATTACTCACACGCAACGGCATGATTCGGCTTTCCGCAATCGAGTAAGCGATAGAAGCAGTTTACGATACCGCGATTCGCTTTCAGCCTTCACCGTTTGCAGATTCTGTTTGTAACTGCAATCGGTAACAACCATAATACGTTTAGCGAACTGCTACCCATTCCGTTTGGGCGAAACCACCATGTGCCGTTATACGCTGTTATTGCTGTCACTCGTTGTTGCCGCGCCTGAAAGCATTGCCGAAGAACCGTCGTTCAACGGTCGCACGGTCACCGAGTGGATGGCGATGGTGAAGGAAGACGCGCTTCCCCGCAAGCGAAAAGCGGCGATTATCGCGCTCGGGCAAATTGCATCCGAAAGCAAAGACGCACACAAGGCGGTACTGACCGCCATAGTAAAGGCGATGAAAACCGATGCCAACGCCGGTGTGCGCGGCCAAGCGGCGGTGATCCTGGGACAGCAACCGACCGAGTCGGCGGCGCTCTTCGTGCCCGACTTTGCCGAAGCACTGCGTTCCGAGCGCGACACCGATACGCGGCGAGAAATCGCAACGTCGATTGGCCGATTCGGGAAGTTATCGCAAACATCGGTGACGCCGCTCATCGACGTGCTCAAAGATTCGTCGCCTCGCACCCGTGCCGCCGCCGCCGAGGCACTCGGCCGCATTGGCAAGGAAGCGCAACTGAGCGCGGTGGAAGTGACCGCGCTCACGAAGGACGCAGATCGTAATGTGCGCTATGCCGCCGTATTCGCGCTCGGCCGCATCGAACCCGAAAACACCGAAACGACTGCGACGGCGATACTCGCCATGTTGCAAGCGGAACGTGGCAACGAGGCTAAGGTTCTCGCGCAAGCATCGGTCGGCAGTACAGCCATCTGGGTCATTCGCCGCGACAGCGAGATAGTCTCCGCCAGTATTGTCTCGCTCGGCTTGCTCGGTGAAAAGAACGCCGACGTCACACGCGCCGTTGCGAATTATCTTCGCGATCCCGACCCGGAAATTCGCCAACATGCCGTGTTGGCGCTCGGGAAGTTCGGCAGCGTGACGAAGTCCGTGGAAGCGAATCTGACGGCCGCATTCGCGAACGATCCCGATAAACAGGTACGGCAATACGCATTGCAAACGTTGTGCTCGGTCTATTCGTCGGAGAGCAAAACGATCTTGCCCTCGTTGCTGGTGCGACTCAAGGCCGACCCCGATTACGAAGTGCGAGTGGCCATTGCCGAAGAGATCGGCGGCTTCGGAAATGCGTTCAAGGACAACAAAGATGTGCTCACCGCACTCCGCGACGCCCAACGCGACCCACAAGTGAAAGTTCGCGAAGCGGCATCACTCGCGATTCGCCAACTGAATAAATCGGCCGAGAAGGCGAAACCGTAATTCGCGTTATCGTACCAGTGTCTGTGTCGAGATAGTAACGGACGATTTACTCTAAAATCTAGCGTTTTGAATTGCTCAATCGCAGTAAACCAAGGGAATTTTGTGAGCAATAATACAACCGATATTCGTTTCGATCATGTGGGTCTCGCCGCAGTCTTGAAAAATAACAATCTGAAAGTCCCCGTCAACCAGCGCGAATACTCTTGGGAAAGCGATAACGTGGAAGATCTCTTCCAGGATTTTCAGCTGGCGATTGAAAATGGACCTTATTTTTTGGGCACGATCGTTCTTACACAAGGAAAGAAAGAACATTACGAAGTCGCGGATGGCCAGCAAAGACTTGCCACGACGATGATCCTGATTGCAGCAATTCGAGACTACTTTATCGAAACGGATGATCTCGCATTTGCCGCTTCGCTGGAAACGGATTTTTTGAGTACCTACGATAGAGACGAACGGACGAATGTTCCCAAACTGATTTTGAACGTCGACGACAGAGAATACTTTCAAAAAATCGTGCTTTCCAAGCCGAAATCACCGGATCGCCATTCGGTACCCAATCGCGAGTCACACCGACGAATCAAGAATGCCAGCGCGATTGCGGCAAAGCGCGTACGAATGATCGTGGACGTGCTGAGCGAAAAATACCGAGGGGACAAGCTAAACGAATGGGTCAAATTTCTTACCTTTCGCGCTCAGGTGATCCAACTGATCGTACCGGATTTCATGAACGCTTTCCGTATGTTCGAGACCTTGAACGATCGGGGGCTCAAAACGACACAGGCGGATTTGCTCAAAAACTACCTTTTCTCCGAATCGGGTAGCCGGATTGAAGAGGCCCAGCACAAGTGGTCGTCGATGACCGGCGTTCTGGAATCGGTCGAGAAAGACGACATCGTTCTGGTCTACCTGAGACATCTCCTGATCGCCCGGCACGGTGTCGTCCGCGAACGGCACCTGTTTGAGATCATCAAGAAACAGGTAAAAGGTTCGATCGGTGCGATACAGTTTCTGGAAGACCTTTCCGAAAACGCGATCACTTACACAGCGCTTCTGAATAAAAACCATTCGATGTGGTCGTCGTTTGGACAATACACGAATCCCATTCGCCGCTCGATCGAAACGCTGGCCGAACTGCGTCTGGTCCTTCTACGACCACTCATGCTGGCGTGCGTAAAGAAATTTAGCAAAATCGAAGTCGAAAAATCGTTGAGAACCTTTATATGCTGGTCCGTCCGTCACCTGATTACCGGTACACCTCCGGGTAGAATGGAAAGTATATACGCTAGCGCCGCAATGAAAATCTGGAACGGAGAAATCCGAAATACATCGAATCTGTTCGACGAACTCAAGGCGGAACTTCCGACCGACGAGCAATTCCGCAATGCCTTTTCGACCGCCAGCATCTCGAAATCGCAACTCGCGAGATACGTTTTACGCAGCCTCGAGACAAAAATGCGGAACGATAAAGAGCCCGAATTCGTAGTGAATTCGGATCAGGACGTTTTAACTCTGGAACACGTAATTCCCGAAAATCCCCCCGACAATTGGGATGGGTTGATCGAAGCCGATTCAAAGGCTTACTATCGCCGCATCGGAAACCTGACATTGTTAACGGCTCGGTCGAATTCGGGGCTGGGAACAGCGCCTTTTGCGCAGAAGAAAGCCATCTACGAGAATTCATCGAATTTATTCCTCAATCGGCAGATCGTCGAGAAGAACGTATGGGGTAAAAGCGAAGTTGAAGATAGGCAAAAACTGATGGCAGAAATCGCTGTCGCAACTTGGCCACTGCTGCGGGTTTGAAAAACGGACACAAACCTTGTCGAGGGGAAAATGCCCGATGAAGGTTTCGAGGTCATGGACTGCGAACCGAAACCCATAGCGAAGACTCTGAGTTTTGTCTTCCACACTCCGGATTGCGCAGTTTGGGGACATTTTTCAAGTAATCGCGAGTTCCACTCCAGGTATCGACTTGAGGCGGAACGACAATAATTGATTGACTTCCTTCGTGCCCGTTCTAAATATGCATGGAATTCGAGTAATTCATCTCACACCTGAGACGAATCTTGGATTCACAAAATATTTCGTCGAGAGGCACTGAATGACCACGCCAGGAGGAATATCAACTGGCTTGGCATTTCTGCCGACGTGGTTAGCCGAAGCGAAAGACGGGCATTCGCTCGAATCGAACATCGCGGCTTGGGCAACAGCATCGGGGTGGCAACATGCTGGCCTAGTTTGGCCGATCGATGGCCCTGCCGTTGTGAATGTATCTGCTCATGCTGGCCCGCCGACGGAATTAGCAGATGTACTGAAATCATTGCTCGCGGGCCGTGAAACGGTGGTCTGGCAAATGCCAGGATCGTCGGGCCGCATGTACACGCTGCTGTCGCCTTCGGGCCGATCGCCGGGCGTCGTTTGGGCCGAACGATCCTCATCGGAACCATGGACGGATACCGACCGAAACTATCTGACACTGTCTGCGAAATTGATCGAACGCTCGCCATTACTCGCGGGTAAAATTGGTGTGATATTCGATTCGGAGCGACTGCAACAACGATTGAGCGATGCGTCGGCGATCGCGGGCCGCATGGCACACGATTTCGACAACATCCTTACGGGTATCATCGGGTTCTCGGACCTGACGATGCCACTACTGACACCCGGTACCCAGCCTGCGAAGTTCGTGAACGAAATCTCGAAAGTCGGGCATCGCGGCATCGTGTTCACGCAACAATTGCATCAACTCAGCCGGAGCGGGCAGACGAAACCGCAACCGGGCAGCGTGGTGGACGCAGTAACCAAAGAAGAAATTCGGCAGCGACCGAGCATGACCGCGAGTATACAATTCGCAGTGCAGTTCCCGGCGAATTTGCCAGCGGTTGCGATGGAAGCCGGGCCGCTACAGGCGCTCGTCGGCCACCTCATCGAAAACGCCGTCGAAGCCTCGACAGGAGCACACGCCGTTTCCGTGACGGCCCGGCCCGTCGAGTTGAACGCGACCGATGCCAGATCGTTCCTCGGGCAAGTATGCCCTGGTAGCTATGTGGAAATCACCGTTCGCGATACTGGCAACGGCATCAAGACCGACGTTCGTGCGAAGTTGTTCGTCGAACCGTTCGTCACGACTAAAGTGCGGCACCGTGGCCTCGGCTTGGCCATCGTATACCGCACGCTCACCGCACACCGTGGGGGTATTCGGATCGACGCGGCCACCCCTACCCCCGGAACGATTGCCCGCGTCGTGATTCCCATAGCTGCCGCACGGTCAGTCATCGTGCCCGCTGCGACTCTCGCTTCGACTACTTAACGGAAGGTTCAACCATGACGTCCATCGACATCGACGATCGTTTGCGGCAAACACCGCGACCGGTCCGGGCACCCGCCCCGATCAGCGAGCTTCAAAGCAGCGGCGAAATTCGCCTGCTGATTTTGGATGACGACCCCGCCACATGCGCGGTCATCCAAGCCGCACTCGCAAACCGCGACTTCCAGATCGACGTCGTCTCCGATCCGTCGGCCGTCGAAGCCGTGCTGAGCCGTAAGAACCACTATCACCTGATCATTATGGATTATGTGATTCCTGGCCTGGAACCCGATCAAGTCTTTGGCTGGGTGCGCGATAACCAATCCGACGCGAACATCGTCGTCGTGACTGGCTACCCATCGGTCGATAGCGCACTGAACTGCTTACGAGCACGCACATACGACTATGTGACGAAACCGTTCCAAGTCGATCAGCTTCGCGAAATCGTCATTCGGTGCCTGGAGAGCAAGGGCCTCCTGCGCATGACCGAAGAAGCGCTCCGCGAATCGCTCGGCTCCGCGATCCGCGAACGCCGCAAGGGTCTCGGGTACACACTGTCGAACATGTCCGAGCGAACCGGCGTGTCGCTCGGTTACTTGTCCCAGATCGAACTCGGCAAAAACTCGGCATCGATCGAGACGCTGTATCGCATCTGCTTGGCTCTCGGAATCAAGATGTCCGAGTTGTTCACCGCCGTGCAACGGCACTAGTCTCGTCGTTCGACTGACATTACGCGCTATAGTAGTCGCCTACATATGGGCCACTACTATAGCGTTTTTTGTTTCACTCCGATTCGCGCCACTCGCTGTGATATTTTGAAGCCCATCGGGGAGTTTCGATGGCGGAAGCAAATCGAAACAAATCGCGCCCGTAGGCTGTAAGGTTGCTAAATTATCACGAGGAGAATCGCAATACGGGGTGTTCGATAAGCATGACACGAATCCGCCAATTGTCTGCCAATGTCATCGCGAAGATCGCGGCGGGGGAAGTCGTCGAACGGCCCGCGAGCGTTGTGAAGGAGTTGCTCGAGAACTCGATCGATGCCGGTGCCACGCGGATCGATATCGATCTCGATCAGGGTGGCACGGAATTGATTCGCGTCGTCGATAACGGGCGTGGCATCGTGGCCGAAGACCTCGCACTCGCGCTGACATCTCATGCCACGAGCAAGCTCACCGATGCGGAGGATCTGTTTCGTATTGGCACGATGGGCTTTCGCGGCGAGGCACTCGCTTCGATCGGCAGCATCGCCAAAGTGACGCTGCAATCGCGTGCCATCGATGCCGAGTGCGGCTCGGAGATTCGCTGCGATGGTGGCGAACTCTCCGAAGTGCGGCCGTGGGGTGGTGCCACCGGCACGCGGATCGAAGTGCGGCACTTGTTCTACAACGTGCCCGTTCGCAAGAAGTTTCTCAAAAGCATCGCCACCGAACTCGGCCAAGTTTCGGAAACCGTCACGCGGATCGCGCTCTCACATCCGACGCTACACATCGTGTTACGGCACAATGGGAAATCGGTCTACGAAGTGCCCGCATCCGCGAATCTGCGCGAGCGCATCGGCCTGTTCTACGGCGGCGAAATCCGCAACGCCGTGTACGAAATCGACTCCGGCCCCGGCCCGCTGCGGTTGACGGGCTTCATCGCCGATCCCGTCTGCGATCGCGGCAACGCGAAGCTGCAATATCTGTTCGTGAACGGGCGCTGGTTCCGCGACCGCAGCCTCGCGTACGCACTGCAAGACGCCTATCGCGGGTTGCTGATGACGGGCCGCCACGCCATCGGATTCCTGTTCCTGACGGTGCCACCGGACACCGTGGATGTCAACGTTCACCCGACGAAATCCGAAGTGCGCTTCCGCGAAAACTCGCTGATCTTCTCGCTGATTCGCGCAACGGTGAAGACGCGATTGCTCAAGGAAAACCTCGTTCCGAAACTCAAAGTGCCCGATGGCCCCGAAGCTGATGCTCCGATGTCGCCGCGTCGGGAACTGGCAGATTCGACGGTCGCGCCGTGGGAAGAAATGTCGCTCGGGGACCGGTTCGCGAACCCGATTGCCAACCCGTTCGTGCCGGTCACCGTACCGCGAACGACGACAATCCCGTTTGCCACCGAGCGGATTCACGTCGTTGCACCGGAAGTGCCTGTTGCCGCGCAAACTCCGGAGCCGAACCTGCTGGAAACATTGCCAGCGCAGCCTTTTCCAGTGCCACCGCCCGGTACGGCTTTGCAGGTTCACGATGCGTATCTCGTGCTCGAAACCGCAGACGGCATGCTCGTTATCGACCAACACGCACTGCACGAACGCATTTTGTACGAACAGCTTCGGCGGCGGATTCGCGATGGCAAACTCGAAGTGCAGCGGTTGCTAATCCCGGAACCGATCGACCTCCCCGCCGATCAGGCCGCGATGGTGCTGGAGGCAAAAGACGAACTGGAACGCCTCGGTTTGGAAATTTCGGACTTCGGCGGCAACACGATTTTGTTATCGAGCTACCCAACGCTGCTTTCGCGGAAACCCCCACACGTGATTCTGCAAAGTGCGATCGATTACCTGATCTCAAAGGAGCGCATGCCCGCGAAGGAAGCATTGCTCGACCACCTGTTAGCAACGATGGCGTGCAAAGCGGCCGTAAAGGCGGGCGACAAACTGACGCAAGAAGAAATCGCGTATCTTTTGCAGTTGCGCGATATGGCCGAAGATTCGCACCACTGCCCGCACGGCCGGCCGACGTCGCTATCGTTCAGTCGAAGTGAACTCGATCGGCAGTTCCGGCGAATCTGAGAGCGTTTTTCGCGTTCAACTATCCTCCGAAACTGGCAGGGCGAAGATTTCGTAACGGACCAGCAACGAATTTGTACAACAGCATCGCTCTGGCGCAGGAGCATTTTGCATTCGCCAGGTAGGAAGGCTCGTCAATACTCTTGCGGTCTACGTTTTTCACGGAGTGTACCTCCACGGCTGCCCGGCTTCTGGGTTCGCGTTCTTTTCAGAAGGCAAGCTCGACTTGGCGAACCGTCTACTAAATTTTCCACGATAAAGGTGACTCCATGCGACTCTCCTCGCTCCTTCTCGGCATCGGCTTTCTGCTCGCCGCAACCGGTGTGCGTGCCGACGAGAAAGCCAACCCGTCTCTGCTCTCGGAGAAGGAAATCGCCGACGGCTGGCTGCTGTTGTTCGATGGCGAAACGACGTTCGGCTGGACTGGCAAAGCCGAAGTGAAAGACGGCATAATGGTGATCCCGAAAGGGGAATCGATCGCGTACAAAGTCGCGTTGCCTGTGGGGGAGATGATATTCGAGGCCGCCGATTGCAAAGTCGGCGTGCGTTCGGCCAGCCCTTCGTCAAACGGCAACACCACCGTGTCCGGCTCCGGTGCGAGGAATGTCACTATCAAGCGAACCCAGTCTGGGAACAAAGTCGACACTTCGATTCAGAGCAAATCCGACGGCGCGAGTTCGCAATCGAGCCGATCCGAAGCGGGCGATCATGCGGTGGGCACGTGGAATTTCGACCTGACTGCGGGCGAGAACGGCGGGCAGGTCAAGCCGATCAAGTTCCGCCCCACGGCTGAGGAGAAATTGTTCGACGGCAAAGACCTCAGCGGCTGGAAGGTGTTTGCGGGCGATCCGAAGCGAGTCGCCACGAAGTTCGATGTGACCAAAGACGGCGAACTCCACGCGGTGAACGGCCCCGGCGACCTGCAAACCGAAAAGACCTTCGATAACTTCCTTCTGCAAATCGAGTGCAAAACCAACGGCATCGCCCTCAACAGTGGCATCTTCTTCCGCTGTTTGCCCGACCAGTATCAGAGCGGCTACGAGATGCAAATCCAGAACGCGATAATCAACGACGACCGCAGCAAACCGCTCGACTACGGCACCGGCGCAATCTATCGCCGCATCGCTGCACGTAAGGTCGTTTCTAACGACAAAGAATGGTTCGCCATGAGCCTGCTCGCACACGGTGCGCAGTTTGCAACCTGGGTGAACGGCTACCCCGTCGTCAGTTGGACCGACGACCGCAAACCCGACGAGAACGCCCGCAAAGGGATGAAACTCGGCAAAGGGCACCTGAGCATCCAGGGCCACGACCCCACCACCGATCTGCTGTTTCGCAACATGCGAATCGTCGAACTGGACTCCGCGAAGCGGGAGCGATAACCGACGTGAAAGCGAGTTGGAGTTGCCAAACAAATGGAGTGGCTAGATTCTGTCCGCGTTTCAAACGCTACTCCACATCATCACCGAACCGTTCGATCCATACAAAACTCGTTACCCGGACCCAAACTACGACTATCTCGCTGATAGTCGTAACATCGGCCCTTTGTAATTTTTAACCAGTTGAAATAAGCACAACTATGCTCGACGCAAACTTTATCCGCGATAACCTCGACGCCGTGAAGGCGAACTGTGCCAATCGCAACGTCAAGGCCGATGTCGATGCGGTGGTACGGCACGATACCGAACGCAAGCAGCTTCAGAAACTGTCCGACGAAACGAAGGCGAAACAGAACGAGATCAGCAAAAAGTTCCAGAGCGCGAAACCCGATGAGCGATCCGCACTCAAGGACGAAAGCACGAAGCTCAAGGAGCAGGTTGCGATTCTCGATGGCAAAATGAAACTGGCCGAAGACCAGTTGCGGGTGTCGTTGTTGCCAATCCCGAACATGACGCACCCCGATGCGCCGGTGGGGCACGATGCCGAGGCAAACACGGTCGTGTATCGACACAAGGAACCGACGAAGTTTCCGTTCGAGGTCAAGGACCACGTCGAACTCGTCGAATCGCTCGACCTCGCCGACTTCGAGGCCGGGGTGAAAGTCACGGGTAGCAAGTTCTACTTCCTGAAGAACGAGGCCGTGCTACTCGAACTGGCGCTCGTGCAGTACGCGATTCAGAAGCTGGTGGCGAAAGGTTTCACGCCAATCATCACGCCAGACTTGGCCAAGGTCGATGTCCTTGAGGGCATCGGTTTCTCGCCGCGCGACAACGCCGAGACGCGGCAAATTTACACGATTGCCGACACCGATTTGTGCTTGATCGCCACGGCAGAAATTACACTCGGCGGGATGCACCGCGACGAGATTCTGGACGAAGCGAAACTGCCGATGAAGTACGTCGGGTTGTCGCACTGTTTCCGCACCGAAGCCGGTGCCGCCGGGCGCGACACGCGCGGGATTTATCGCGTTCACCAGTTTACGAAGGTCGAGATGTTCGTGTATTGCACGCCCGAACAAAGCGAGGCAATTCACCAGGAAATTCGCAAAATCGAAGAAGAAATCTTCGAGGGACTGGGCCTGCCGTTCCACGTGATCGACACCTGCACCGGCGACCTCGGCGGCCCCGCATACCGCAAGTACGACCTCGAAGCCTGGATGCCGGGCCGCGGCAAAGACGGCGAATACGGCGAAGTCACGAGTACGTCGAACTGCACCGATTACCAATCGCGACGCCTCAACATCCGCTACCGACCGAGCGGCCAAAAGGGCACGAAGTTCGTCTACACGCTCAACGGCACCGCCATCGCTTGCACGCGGGCGATCATCGCTATCCTCGAAAATTACCAACAAGAAGACGGCTCCGTGCTCGTGCCAGAGGTGTTACGCCCCTGGATCGGCAAAGACAAAATCGAACGCAAAGCGCGTTGATCACACAATTTGACAGATGAAAACCCGATGAGGCGACGGAATTCGTGTTGAAACCGCACGAATTCTGAGCTACATATATTAATGGGCTATGAGTGGTTGCCCGCCTGCCTAACACCGCGACCGTGCGGTTCGTACGAGTGATGACTTCCGAATGATTCGACGGGAGACCGAATGACACGACGCCACGCAATCTGCGGTGTCGGTGCCGTGATGCTGGCGGCATTCGCCTGCGGTGCGACTGTCGGCGCAGTGAATCGTCCGAGTTTGCCTTCTCAACAGCCACAACGCTCTCCGGATACTAAGCCTGTCGCGTTGGCCGCCAAGCCGGTTGACACTACATTCGACTCGAAGATTAAGCCTTTCCTCGCGACTTACTGCAACGGTTGCCACAACAGTACGAAACAAGCGGGCAGCGTTACGCTCGATGCGTACATCAACGAAAGTCATGCGAAAAAAGACCGCATGACGTGGGAGACGATCGTCAACGTCGTCGCGTCTGGCGAGATGCCACCGAAGAAGAAGCCACAACCGAGCAAGGACGAGAAGGATGCGTTTCTCGGTTGGGTGGAAAACACGATGATTAAGGTCGATTGCACTTCGCCCAAAGATCCGGGCCGCGTGACGTTGCGTCGGCTCAATCGGGCCGAGTACAACAACACGATTCGCGACCTCTGCGGCGTCGATTTCAGCCCCGCCGACGACTTTCCTTCCGACGATGTTGGCTACGGTTTCGACAACATCGGCGATGTACTTTCGATGCAACCGGTTTTACTCGAGAAGTATCTCACCGCCGCCGAGAAAATCTTGGATACAGCGATAGTGTCACTCGATGGGGTGCGTTCGTCGAATCAGTCATTTCGCCCGCAAACGATCCTCGTTACGCCACGTTCGGCCAAACTGCGCGAGAAATCGCCGCAAGGCCGCGAGATCGTGCGGATCGTTTTAGCTGAAGAAGGCTCCGCATTCTTGGAGAAGTTCAACTTCTCTGCCGACGGGGAATACATCTTGCGAGTGAGAGCGTGGGGCGAGCCGAGCGGCGAGGAAGCACCGAAAATTGCCATCCGTCTCGATGGCAAAGAAGCCAAATCGTTTACCGTCGATGCCACCGAAAAAACCAAAGCCAAGCCATACGAAGTCAAGCTGAAAGTAAGTACCGGTGAGCGTCGCATTGCGGTGGCGTTCACGAACCCAGCAGCCGATAAAAAGTCGCGAGTTTTTCACCTCGAAGCGATCGAAATCGAAGGGCCAATCGGCGGAGGCAGTAAGCCGCTCCCCGAATCGACGAAGCGAATTTTAGTGACGATCCCAAAGACCGAAGCCGATAACAAATCTGCCGCAAAAGCGGTGCTGACGAAGTTCGCAACACGCGCCTATCGTCGCCCCGTGACGGCGGACGAAGTCCAGCGTTTGCTCAAGCTCTACGACATTGCCGAGGGGCAAGGCGACCCATTCGAGAAGGCGATCCGCCTACCGCTTAAGGCGATTCTCGTTTCGCCGAACTTTTTGTTTCGCGTGGAAGCCGATCCGAAATCGCCCGAAGAAGTGCGTACGATCAGCGACCACGAGTTTGCCACGCGCCTCTCGTATTTCCTCTGGTCGACGATGCCCGACGACGCGCTGATCCAGCTTGCGGATACCGGCGAGTTACGCAAACCGGGCGTCCTCGAAGCTCAAGTCAAACGGATGCTCAAAGATCCGAAGAGCGCAGCCCTCGTCGATAACTTCGCGGGCCAATGGCTGATGCTGCGGAACATTCGCACGCTGTCGCCGGACACCGGGTTGTTCCCGACATGGGACGAACCGCTGCGGAACGCGATCATTAAAGAGACCGAACTTTACTTCGATTACATCGTTCGCGAAGATCGTAGCGTGCTCGAATTCCTCGATTCCGATTACACCTTCGCAAACGAGCGACTGGCGAAACACTACTCGCTACCGAACGTCCGCGGTGATGCGTTTCAAAAAGTGAAACTGACCGACAACAAACGCGGTGGTGTCGTCACGCAGGCGAGTATTTTGCTCGTCACCTCGAACCCGACGCGAACCTCGCCGGTGAAACGCGGCAAATGGATTCTCGATAACATCCTCGGTACTCCACCGCCGCCACCCGCGCCGGATATTCCCGAACTGCCACCCGTAGGCGAACTCAAAGGCACGCTCCGCCAGCAGATGGAATCGCACCGCTCGAACCCCGCCTGTGCGACGTGTCACACGAAGATGGATCCGCTCGGCTTCGGCCTCGAAAACTTCGACGCGATCGGCCGATGGCGCGAACTCGATAACAAGCAGAAAATTGATCCCTCCGGCGTACTGCCTGGCGGAGCGAAGTTCAGCGGCCCGAGCGAACTCCGCAAGATCCTGCTCGGGAAATCGGAAGCGTTCCGCAACTGCCTATCCGAGAAACTTCTTACCTATGCCCTCGGTCGTGGGTTAGAATACCAAGACAAGTGTGCGGTCAACGACCTCTCGAAAAAGCTGACGAAGGGGAACGACCAGTTCTCCCAACTCGTGCTCGCGATATTGGAAACAGATGCCTTCCAGAAACGACGGGGCAAACGCAATGAGTGACACGACGCAAAATGGTCTGACTCGCCGCACGATCTTACGCGGCCTCGGCACGGTGATCGCGCTCCCGTGGCTAGAATCGCTGGCGTCGGCGGCACCCGCGCCCACGACTATTGCTCCCCCTCGTCGCGCAGCATTCGTCTACGTGCCCAACGGCGTGAACATGCCGGGATGGACGCCGGGCGAAGCGGGAAAGCTCGGCAAGTTGCCGGAGTCGCTCACTTCGCTCGAACCATACAAAGAGTACGTTAACGTCCTCTCGAACATGACTCTCGACAAAGGCCGTGCGAACGGCGATGGACCCGGCGACCACGCTCGAGCCATGTCCAGCTTCCTCACCGGTTGCCAACCGCGCAAGACGCACGGTGCCGACATTCGTGCGGGGATGTCGGCCGATCAGCACATCGCCAACACGATCGGCGATCAGACGCGATTCCCGTCGATCGAACTCGGCATCGAACGCGGTGGCCAAGCCGGCAACTGTGACTCCGGTTACAGTTGCGCATACTCCGCGAACTTGTCGTGGCGTTCCGAATCGACGCCGAACGCCAAGGAAATCGACCCGAAACAAGTCTTCGATCGGCTGTTCGGTGGCAACGATCCGAAGGAACTGGCGGCCACGCGAGCGAAGAAAGAACTCTACAACAAAAGCGTTCTCGACTTCGTGATGGACGATGCGAAGTCGCTGACGAAGTCGCTCGGACAAGGCGATCAGCGCAAGCTCGACGAATATCTAACGGCGGTACGCGAAGTCGAAGACCGCATCGCCAAGGTGCGGAAAGCAAACGCGAGTCGCACGCCGGTTGCTAAGCCGAACATGACGCCGCCAACGGGCGTCCCCGGCGAGTTTAAGGACCACGCACAACTGATGTGCGACCTGATGGTGCTCGCGTTCCAGACCGATTTGACTCGTGTGATTACTCTGCCATTCGCGAACGACGGCAGCAATCGGCCGTATAAGACGATCGGCGTACCCGATGGCCACCACGACCTTTCGCACCACGGCAGCCAGCCCGAAAAGCTCGCGAAGATACAGAAAATCAACACCTTCCACGTCGAAATGCTCGCGTACCTCATCGAGAAGATGAAGGGTGTTAAGGAAGCGAACGGCTCGACGTTGCTCGATAACACGATGATGGTGTACGGTAGTGGCCTCGGCGACGGCAACCGCCACAACCACGACGAACTTCCGATCCTGTTGGTTGGCAAAGGCGGTGGCACGATCACTGGCGGCCAGCACCTCAAGTTCGCAAAAGAAACGCCGCTAATGAACCTGTATCTGGCGATCTTCGACCGAATGGGCGCACCCGCGAAGCGCTTCGGCGACAGCACCGGCAAACTGGCTATCTGATATTCGATACGCGGCATGGTTCAAAGCGAGTTCGCAATTTGCCGTAAAGTACCACCGAAATTTTGATTCTGGCGTGGATCGGAGCCATCGAAATCGGACGTAAGTCGTTGGTGTGTTAGGTTGATTCCGAAATTCGGCTTGATTCCACGGAAGGGTGGGTGGGTAAGTGGTGGAATCATTCACTGCCCAAAATCGCCTATAGAAACGCGAACGCGGCAGTTTCGGAAACTGCCGCGTTCGCGTTTCTTACGACCGAGTGCTTTTATGGCTTCTTGAATTCGATTATCACCATCTTGCTCGTGATCGTTGCCGTTTTCGTTTCGGATTTGAACATACCGCCTGGAATTTCGTCACTCATCCACGTCTGACCTTCGACTTCACCCGCAGCCGTCTTCGACTTGTATTTCACCCACTTCGTTTTGACTTCGACATCGCCGATCTTCACCGTTTCGGTGCCTTCTTCGGTAGTCCCTTCTGGCTTCACGGCTGGCTTCGGCGTGGCCGGTGCGCCTTCCACCTTTGGAATGTCGATCGTTTTCATCACTTCTCGTTTCGTCGGCGGGCCTTTGAATTCCATGCCGTTGACGACGGTCGCCGTTTCGACTTCGAGAACGAGCTTATCGGCACCGACTTCGAGCAACTTCGTGCCGATTTTGGTAGCGGATTTCATTCCATTGAACTCGCCCGTCATCGACATGACGATCGAAGTTCCGGGCTTAAACGCGGACCATTGCTTGAACTCCGGATTCTCGATTGGGTCCGCACGACCCACGACTGATGCAAACACCAGTCCGAATGTGATGAGTAACGCACGCATCGCAACCACTCCTTGGGCGATTAATAAGGAACATCGAGACAGCTTTAGAATATCCGATTTCAACCGACCTGCCAGTGTGATCGCATCGCCGATTTGCAAGATTGTCGGTGACTCCCTCGACACCACGACAACCGCGATGCCTACAATTGTTTATTGTCGTCACACCGAGGAGATAACGTTGAGCACTCACCGTCCCAATACGCTGAAGCTTTTGCGAGAATCGGGCTGGCAGTCGAGGTCTGTCAAGGAAGAACTGAAGGCGAATTTCCTGTCCGCGATGAAGCGTGGCGGCGACCTGTTTCCGGGCATCGTCGGTTACGAAAACACCGTCATCCCGGAGATTCACATTGCGATCCTCGCGGGTCACGACATGCTATTCCTCGGCGAAAAGGGACAAGCCAAGAGTCGCCTGATGCGGTCGCTCGTGCAGTTCCTCGACGACGATCTGCCATATCTCGACATGCCCGGCTCGCCGGTCCACGAAGATCCGTATCACCCGATCACGAAAGCGGGCCGGGAACACCTGAAGAATACACCAGAAGACCAAGTGAAAATCGCGTGGTGGCCGAAGTCCGAACGCTACGCCGAACGGCTGGCACCGGGCACGAAGTTCGCGGACATTATCGGTGAAATCGACCCCGCCAAGCTCGCCGCCGGTGCGAGTATGTCCGCTGAGGAAGCGCTGCACTTCGGCCTGATTCCACGAATGCATCGCGGCATTTTCGCCATGAACGAAGTGCCCGAACTCGACGACCTCATTCAGGTTGGCTTGTTTAATATCCTCGAAGAACGCGACGTCCAGATTCGCGGCTATCCGATTCAATTCGACCTCGACGTGCTGATTCTGTTCTCGGCCAATCCGACCACGTACAACCGTTCCGGCAAGGTGATTCCGCAACTCAAGGACCGGATCGGCTCGCTGATTCAGACGCACTATCCGCTCGATCGCAGCCTCGGTATCGACATCACCGAGAAGGAATCGGGTATTGATCTGGGCGGCGAATTTCCCGTGGCCGTGCCGTTCTTCATGAAGGAAATCATCGAGCAAGTCAGCATCTCCGCACGTAAGTCGAAGTACGTCGATCATGCGAGCGGCGTCAGTACCCGGTTCAGTTTGGCGAACTACCGCACGATGGTTGCCTCGGCGCGCTGTCGTGGCGTGCGGCTCAGCGAGAAGCCGGCTGTGCCGCGAATCAGCGACCTCGGCCACCTGCCCGCATCGTCGCTCGGCAAGCTGGAACTCGACATGATGGGATCGAACCAGATGTCCGAAAAGCAAGTTCTCGAATCGATCATTGCCGACGCGGTACGGATCGTTTTCGAGGAGTACTTGGACAAACACGGTGTCGATGAAATCGCCGAAGTCTTCAGCAAGGGCGTTAAAATTGAAGTCGGTGACATGCTACCGTCATCGGACTACGCGAAGCGATTGAAGCGGGTGCCGAAGGCGTGGGACAAGGCGTTCGAGGTGAACGCGGGCGAAAGCGAAGCGATGCGGGCCTCGTGCGTCGAGTTCGTTCTGGCGGGGTTATACGCCAGCGATCGCATCAGCCGGGCGACCAAACATGGCCGCATCATTTACGAAACGTAAAAGACATGGAACAACCACGGAAACACGGATTACACGGAAATAAAACTCAAGAATGAAACCTTCACGGCTTTATTCTGTTTCCGTGATTTCCGTGTGTTCCGTGGTTGTCTTCATTTTCTTCACGGCCTGTAACGCCGTCGTCGAGGCCAGTTCAAACCGAGCGGCTTCGGGAAGTTCGCGGACAAACGAGCGATCGAAGTAGGTGCGGGAATCGGCGAGTAAGTCGCCGATTTTCTGCTCCAGAAACTCTTTCCGGGCTGCGGCAGGCAACTGCGCGGCCCAGCGATTCAGGAACCACGTCAGCGTCCAGATCGGCAAGCCACTCGCGATCACTTCTTGCTTTTCAATCGTCAACTCGGCTTCAAACAAGCTACGCAAACCTTCGTGCGTCATGTTGAAGTAATGGCTCGGGTAACCGTGTAATGGCTGCAAGAACGGCACCACGCAATACAACCGCCCACCCGGTTTCAGCACGCGCGAAATTTCCCGCGCACAGGCGAACGGGTCGCGAACGTGCTCGAGAACCGCAAACGAAAATACGACATCGAACACGCCATCGCGGAACGGGAGCCGTTCGCCAACCCCGCGGACATCGGTCGTCGGATACGAGCAAATCTCGAAGTTCACGATGTTGTCGTAATACGTCGGACGTAGCCCCGCGCCGCAATCCAGGATCCAGCCATCGGGGTGCTGTGCAATCAGTGCCGTGGCGGTTTCGTCGTAGTTGTTCGCACTCACATTATCGGTGTGTGTGATGTGGAACTGCTTGCGCAAGTCCGCACTCAGATAGTCGTAAAACTGGCTCGTATTCTGGCTGGGTGCATCGTGTCGAAGCAGCGGGCGGATTCGTTCCAGCTTCGCTTTCTTGCGTGTAAGAAAGGTCGGATCGGTGACGGCAATACTCGGCACCGCGCGCAATTTCCGCACGATTCGGCGCGCGTACGGCAGACGCTTCAGTAACCGCTTCGCGAGTGACGTCAGAGAAAGTAACATCGTAGCCTCCTGAATGACGCACGTTAGCCGAAATGGAATCCGCACGTCAACGGCGGAAATCGCTTGAATACTGACCGCATCAGCCCTACGATTTCGCTACTCACCTGTCTGGAACGGAGTACTACGGATGCTGGGTGCGATGACGGAGCCAACACCCACACGACTTCGACGCCCCGCGAACTGGGCGATCGAGTACCGTTGGGATTCGCACAAAACGCCACTACCTTTGCGGCCAATTTACGAAGCGAAGGCGTACGACGACACTGCGTTCGACTTCTCAAGGGCACTCCGGGCGGTCTGTAACGACATCGCTTTTCGCTGCCCGACCTTCAACCATATCGATACGTCGCGGATGCTTTTCAGCTTCACGCCGAGCCGGAACCGTAGCCGGTTCGGTTTGCAAGCGCGGGTCACGCCGATGCGGTTTCGCGACGGCGCACTCACGCGGCGGCTACGTGGGATTCTGTTCGGCGTGCAGCGATATTACATCGATGGTCGCGAGATGCTGTACTTGGTCACGTTCTGTTTGCCGCGATTTCTAGATCAAACGTACGAAGAGAAGATGACGACAATTTTCCACGAACTCTACCACATCAGCCCACAATTCAACGGCGACCTGCGGCGTCACCCCGGCCGTTATGCGATGCATTCGCACTCGGCCCGCGACTACGATCGCCAGATGCTAGACCTCGCCCGCAACTACCTTCTCGGCCACCCACAACCCGAAGTCTTCGACTTTCTGCGCTACCGAGGAGCCGAACTTTGGAAGCGCCACGGCGGGGTGCAAGGCGTCGTCGTGCCACGCCCGAAGTTGGTACCGATCAGTTGGTGAAACGGAAATCAATCGTTACCTAAAAGTTGTGGAACCTTCACCCGTAGGTGATCGATTTCCTGATGGCTCTCGCCGAGGTACGCGAGCAGTTTCAGGTCGTCTTTGCTTACGGTGCCACCCGAGAGTAACCAAGCCCGTACGCGAAACAATTTGTAGAGTTTGACGAGCTTTCGATCGCTGATGAAAATTTGATCTTCGCGGGTGAGTGTCTTCACCAATCGTTGGAAAAGCTGGAATACTTCCGTCGGGAAAAAGACGTCGCGATCGTTCTGATCTTCGCCGCGCGCGTTCGATTGTTTCCGAGCGAACAACAGCGTCAAATAGCGATTCGCCTTCAAAAAATCGTCGAGGTTGCAGTGCCCTTCGACCCACGGTTTCTGGTTGAGTCCCTTGTACGCTTCCGATGCTAATCCCGAGTCGATCAGTTCTTGAAAGTGCTTTTCTTGCACCGATTGGCTCTGGATTTTAAGCACGAAACGGTCTTTCAGTGCGGCTAGTTCGCCTTGTTCGGGGACTTCGTTCGTGGCGGCGAACAGGATCCGAAGCGGTACCGGTTCCGGTGCGCCATCCTGATAGAATTTTTTCTCGTTGATGATCGTCAGCAGTATGTTGAGGATCGCCGAATTCGACTTGAAGATTTCATCGAGGAACACGAGCCGCGCCGTCGGTAACTTGCCCGCTTTGCGGCGGATGTAGCGACCGTCGCGCAGTTCCTTGATGTCGATCGCGCCGATGATCTCCGACGGTTCGGTGAACCGCGTCAGCATGTACTCGAAATAATCGCCTTCGCCGAGGCCGAGCGCGTCTTTGAATTTCAGCACCAGGTCCGACTTCGCCGTGCCGGGCTGGCCGACGATCAGTAGCGGTTCCTGCGCGATGGCGGCCACCACCATCAAGTCGATGATGTCTTGCTTGTCGACGAAGAACCGGCCGAGCGATTGGCGGAAGCGATTGATTCGCTTGCGAATCGCGTCGGCCTCTTGCTGCAACTCGGCAAGTGAGAGATCGTCAATTGTTGGCATAGTGGTTATAGTCCGCTCTTAGCGACAAAATTTCGTACGTCGTTATGAATGCGTTGCCGAACCAGATGTTCGTCCTCATCGAGCCAGCGTTTGCCCGCCTGCCCGAGTGCGGAATCCTCACTCACGATCGCCGTGGCCACGGCTTCGACCATGCTGAGGTGGAGTCGCGAGTAGATCGAACAACTCGTGAACGTATTCGTCGTTCGCGACGGATTGATCGTTTGAAAGAAGTCGATCATCTTGGCCATACCGACATTGGCTGGGCACTGCCCGAGCACTCCGATGTAAGTTTCGCATAGCATGGAAAAATCGAGTGGCTTGATCTCCGACGACGAATTCAAAATCTCCAACCGCCCCGCTTCCAGGATGGCGTCGGCTTCCTGAGCGATGCCGAAACTCAGCCAGCCTGCTGCTAAATTTAACAGCGTTTGCAGCGCATCGACCCAGATATTCGGCTTGCCCGCGTAGAGCGCTTTGAGTTGCAGAAGCGTTTTCCCGCGCAAGACTTCTTCTTGGATTCGGCGAAGCAATCGGTCGATGTCGTCGCGCAGTCCGACTTTTTTCAAACTTCTCAAACACTGGCTAACGACGATGTTGACGAGTTCGTATCGCGGTTCGTCGTCGAGCTTTCGCAAATAGAGTACGAAGTGATCGGCGAGCGTGTGGATTAGTTCCGTGCGGTCGAAGTGCGCGGCGTAGAACATGGCCCGTTCGAGCAATTGGCCCTGTTTCTTCAGGAAATCGGCAGAGAATGGCGTGCCGGTGGGCGGCGAGTATTTCATCGCGCGCGGAACTTCGACGAGTAGTTCGACGGTGAAATCTTGGCCGACTCGTGCGGCGAGCGGGAGTGCATCGTGCAAGACGAGGAACCGCGATTCATCGGTGGCTTTGCCTGTTGTACCTTCCAGATACAGTTGGCGAATGCGCTTCGTCATCGCGGTGGGGTCGGTAATTTTCGGCAGTTCGGCGAGTGCGAGTTTCAGTTCGTCGCCGTGTTTCAGAAACTCACTGTGGGCGCTGAGCTTCTCTTGTGGCTCGAGGATTTTCGATTGTTCGCGCATTCGCGAAATGGCATAGTTGGCCATGCTCCGCGGATCGACCGACGACTTCGTTTCGCTCTCCATTTTGTTCGAGATCAAGTTTTCGATCTCATCGCGAAGCGGTTCCGGAAGCATCCCGGCGTGTGGTTTTCCAGCAATCGCTCGTTCGATGCGATATGCATATGCACGAAACAAAAGGGTACTGCATATCGTTTTCGCATCGGTCGGATTCTCGCGAACGAGTGCGGCTTTTGCGGAATCCATCAACCGCCGCGCCGCGATCGCGTCGCCGAGTTTGGCGAACGCAAAACTAAAGACGAGGTCGATGTAAGCGAGCGTCGGATGAGCCTCGGTATTTGGCGAACCGCGCGAGAGGCTACGATTCGCCCACAAGCGGGCCGCGGTGAACACTTCCTGCGCCTTTTCGCGGACGACCCGCATTCGCTCGGCATCGTGTAGCCCCGCGTAGCGAAGGAACGACGGCAAATCCTGTTCCGGAATGAGGCCACGATCGAGCAACCGCGTCAGCAACCGATCCCGCACGCGAGCCAAGCCGAGCACATCCGAACCGGAGATTCGCGCGAGCCGAAGTGCCATCAGCCAGACGGCGCGAATCGGTAGGCGATCTTCAAAACGTATGAGGTATTGCTGAACCGCACCGAGCCGTTTTTTGAACCACTCGTGTACAGGTACATCTGCGGACGCACGAATCGCGATCGCGGAAAACTGCCGCATATCCGATGGCGTCGGTTGTTCGTTTCGCAAACAGCCATCGAGGAGTTCTATCGACGATTGATGCTCGTTTTCCAGGCATTCGGATGCCACCCAATGCGTCAACCACACGGTCGGTGGCGCGGTTTCGTTCCACAATGCATTCAGCCAGCAGATCGCGGCTTCGCTGCGTCGTCCCTCGCCGATGCCCGCATTCGCCTCGGCCAACTGGGGCCACAGCGCAATGCGTTCGGGGTCGTCGAGTCGTCCATCATTTTCGAGGAACGCTTTCTCAAACTCGTCGCAACGGAGCTTCCACTCGCTCGGCGGTTCGGCGATCGCGACTTCGACTTGTGGTGAGTTCAGGAACGGTATTTCGTTCGCCTTCGCTTTCATTCGAGTACCGCGTGTCGTCGCAACATCACTCGTGGCGACTTCCGGTTTCTTGTCGCGCCCCGGCTTGTCCGGCGGGCCTTTCTTCGCAGTCGTGGCTTCGTTGCACGCGAACGAATCGAACTCGAACACGCTGGCGTCGATCCACTCGGCGAGCGGCGTACGGTCCCGGTCGATGATGTACTCGACCCATTCGTGAAGCGATCGAAACGCCTGCTCCGGAAGCGATTCTGGCGTAAACGTACCGTTGTCGCCTGGGCTGAGCCAAACTGTATTCTCGCGATCTTCGGCCAACAGTTTTGCTACCACATCGCGGCGAATCGTCGGGTGTAACCGTAGCCCGACGGGTTGATACAAGTTCGGCAGCCGCGAGTATGGCTTGTAAGCGATCGTGTCGTTTAGCGTCAAAATCGGTGGCGACTTTCGCGACGGTCGCGTTTTCAGTACGACAATTTCGCGATTGTTCGGCCCGGTTGCAACCGCGAATAACAGTTGTTCGATTAGCCGTTCGTCGGCCCCGCGAACGAACGAATCGAGTTGGCGAACGCCGTCATTTGCGATCACCCAAAAGTCCGCCACGTCGGCCGCATCGCCGGGAACGAGCCGAAGTGGCACCGTGATTTCCGTGGTGCTGCGCACATCCTGAAAATCTTCTGGCGAGTGCGGCAGTATAAACTGTGCGAACTCGTATACATCCAGAAATGGCTCGTTTGCAAGGAAAATCCAGTTGTGCGGCGCGCAAATCAACAACGTCTGATCGTCGGCCACACGAATCGAATTGACGAGCGGATGATGGTAGCCGAGTTCGACCCAAACGCGCGGAGTCTGCTCGACGTACGCTCGGATCGGCATAGATTTGTCCGCATCAATCGCGCGCAACAGTGTGTAATACGGCGGGCCGACGACGCGAAGTAATGCGGACATTTCGGCGTCGTCTATCCAGCGAAAACTTAGACGGTCGTTGCCGAGCCGCAACATTTCGGCCGCGATTATTGGCAACGTCGCCGATGGCATCTGGAACAGCACCGGCGTCTGGGCCGCCATTTGTAACGGGCCAACGTTCCGCGATAATGGAAGCACCGCAAGCCAGTTAGCGGCGGGTGTCATCGCACTGTCAGTCGGGTGCTGTTTCGATGTGAGGACGTTCAATCGGCTGAGATCGTCGCGAAGTTTCTTCAGCAGTTTCCCGCTGTAATTCAGATAATACTGGCCGTCGGCACCCACTTGCCAGGCGGTCGGTGCGAGGAGATTGTCTGGGGAAATGATACCCGAGGTCATCGCCATTCTTAGCGTTTCGACGTTGGGAAACTGAAGGATCATGTGCGATCATCGCCCTTGTGCGGATTTCGTTCGTTCCGGTTCGGTCGGCTCGACCACCTTGGGTGCCGGCTGCGAAACCGGCTCGCGCTCGATGACGATTTCGCCCAGATCTTCGGCCGGAATACCTTTGCCCACGAGCTTTTCGACTAGCGTACGGTGAAGTTGCTCGTGCTCGATTGGCAACGAATCGGCGTCCGAATCGAGCTTGACGATGATGTTCTGTTTGCCCGATTGCGGGTCGCGCCGCAACACGATTGTCAGTTGCGCCATGCGCTCTCCCGTAGTAACGCGACGCCTGGGGTTCGCGGAATTAACTGGCCGAGCGTCTTGCTGTCGATGGTCTTCTTTACGATGAGGATATCGCGCAACAGTTCGATTAACGCCTTCTGTTCGCGGACGATTGTTTCCGCGCGAACCCGTTGTTCTTCGAGGATTTCCGCAATGCGGGTATCGATAGCCGCGAGTGTTTCAGCGGCGAGGTCTTGCCGGCGTCGGCCGGTCTGCATGTCCAGAAACTGCACCTGCCCGAGCTTGCCCCCTGCGAGGCCATGCGACTCGACGAGTTCGCGTGCGATGCTTGTGGCCGAGTTCAAATCGCCGGTTGCGCCGAGTGAAAGATCGTTGAGCAGCAGCCGTTCGGCCTCCCGCGCACCGAGTGCGACGCAGATGAGGTCGAGGTACATGTTCACCGTTTGAATGTACTTGTGTGCCGGGTCCGCATAGCGAACGTAGCCGAACGCCCAGTTCATTTCGGACGCGATGGTGATGCGTTCCACTGGTGGCGCGTGATCGCAAAACAACGCCACAACCGCATGACCCGCTTCGTGCGTGGCGAGTACGTTCTCCTCGGCTTTCGTCAGTTTGGGGCGTTCGATCCACTCGGTCATTGCGCGTTCGACGAGAGGGATCGTCGTCTCGCCGGTTTCGTTTTCGCGAAGTCGAATGCGCGCCACGGAGCGACAAAGCGCGTTCAGGTGGTCGCCGCTGTATCGCGTGCCACCGGCCGCGCCGATGACGAAATCGCCCGTGCGTTTGACCGCGTACTCCAGCGCGTCGTCAGTCATCTCCAGTCGCATTTTCTTATTGTAAATCTGCAAAATATCGCGACGATCGTCGGGTTCCGGATACGGAATGTGCAAGTGAAACTCGAAGCGTCCGGGGCGGAGCAGGGCGGGGTCGATCGCTTCGACGAAGTTCGTCGTGCCGACGACGAAGACGAGTTCTTCCTTGCGAAAGCCGTCCATTTCGGTGAGTAATTGATTGACCATCGAGTGTTCGACGCCGCTACCGCTGTAGGTTCCGCGTGCGGTAGCGAACGAGTCGAGTTCGTCGAAAACGATAATCGACGGGGCCGACTGCCTCGCTTTGTGGAAGATTTGCCGCAGGTTCTCTTCGCTCTCGCCGACCCACTTCGATTTGAGTTCGGGGCCGGAAACGATCTGAATCGCCGCACCGATCGCGGTGGCAATCGCCTTCGCGAAAAATGTCTTGCCGGTGCCGGGCGGCCCCCAGAAGATCATGCCGCGCGGGATCAGTTCTTCGAGCCGCGCGACAGCTTCGGGCGTCGATGCGGTGTCGCGTTTTTGCAGTACATCGAGGACTTCCTGGCGAAGGCGTTTCTTGACTTTCGTGTAGCCGCCTATCTCGCTGTCGAGGTCGATGTTCGGTATCTCCATCGCCCCGTTCAGCGTGCCCAATCGCAGGTGCCGTTGGGCTTCCTTCGGGTTCGCGGGGTAGTCTTCGCCTTCGAGCGTCGTCAGCAGTTTCCGCAACCGCACCGCATTCGCACCGGACACATATTTGTAAAGTTGCCACGGATTGAACGTCGTCCCGAACTTGCGCGATTCCTTCTGAGTAACGAGGTGCTGCAATCGCAATCGGCCGATGCCGAGTATGCTCGTACGATGCGGGAAAAGGTTCTCGATGACCTTTGGCAACGGGAACGATGGGTCTTTGAAACCGAGCCAAACGAGTTCGGGGTTTTCGTAAAGCAGCGGAATCACTTCGCGGGCTTCGCTGGTTAATCCGCCTTGGCTCGTCGTTAGTAAATCCAGGTGCGGCAGCACGACGACGCGCTTTTCGACCGCGCCGCGAACAGCTTCGCGCAGTTGACCGATCATCGTGCCGATGAGCCCCATCGGCGGTGCGCCACCGGTCGCGGCCTCTCGGCCATCGAGGTACACACAACGCAAATTGCGATCCCGCAGCCGGTTCCGCAAGTTTACGAAAAGGTACGGCGACAACTCCTTGTCGCACTCGATCAGGCACGGCAAACCGCGAACGATGTAACTCGCCACTTCGGCGAGTTCGTGGGTATACGCCGCCTCCACCGCTTGCTCGACGGTCAGGCTGGTCGGGAGTTCTTTCTCGGAAATCGTCAGGCTCATTCGCGGCGACTCGTGTTTCTGTTCGCGATACTTATACTTCAATTTTAATCGTCATCGAACCCGATTTTTCATCCTCGGCGATCTCGGTGATCGTGCCGAGTGTGGCGGCTTTTTGTTTCAGTGCTTCCCGTGTCACTTTATTGACGATCTGCGCAAGTTCCGGTTGCAAATCGTGAAGGTGCTGCTCGAGCGATGCGGTGGCTTTCTCTTGCAGCTTGTCGTTTTCTTTTTGAATCTTCTTATCGAGTTCTTTCGTAAGCAGTTCGCGTGCATGGTCTTCGACCGTTTTTCGCAACGGGCCGACGTCGTCCCACGCAGTCGCTTCGCGTTCGCCTTCGACGACGACGCTTTTCTCGGCGACGGTTTTCACAGACACTTCGCCGTTGCAAGGGTCGACGGTTACCGTCAGGTCGCCCTGTTGCCGAACGAGTTTGCCGTCGTCGGTTTCATCGAATCCGCGTTGGCCCAACTCGGCACGCAGCAATTGCCCCATCGCTTCTGGCGAGAGGATGCCAAGGAGTTCGAGTTGCGTGCAAATCTCATCGCCCGCGCGGATATCGCGTGCAACAGACTCTTTGACGCTGATGCGGTAAGCGCGGCTCATGCTCGCTCCAGGATAGCTCATGGGAAAGTCTCGCCACCGCCCGCAGAGACCCGCAACGGATCGAGTGCGGCCAGCGTTTGGCGAGCTTTTGCTATTGTAGCCTCGCCGTCCAGCGATTCGTAGGCTTCCTTCCAAAGTTGGCTCGCCGCATAGCCTTCGTCGAAGTAACCGACCGCACGCGCCTGCTGGTGCCAACGTGCGAAGGTGTCCGCCTGTTGGACGAGCGACAGTGCCGAACGCTGAATCGCGATCCGTTCCGCCAGTCGCATCGGCGCTTCGGCTGTCAACCCTCCTATCCAGAACGACGGTTCCAACGTCCGCCCCGCAAACAACTTCGATAGCACCCGCAGCGGGAAGATCGCAAGATCGAGGCGGTTCGCAGTCTCAGCGGCTTTCAGAAACTGTGTCAAAATCGCTGTCTCGGCAATGCCATGACGACGCATGATGTTCCAATCGGCGATTTCGCTTTTCGCTGCCTCGCTTCGCAGCCAGCGTTTCGTCAGCGGAGTTTGTAGGCACTCGAGCATCATCGCTCGCGTGCCGGTCATCAGTGGCGCGAACGACGGTGGCGCGGGGTCGTTGGTGGTGGCGAAATCGCTCGCGTTCATCAGCCACGAAAACGGATTGTTCATGAACGGCGACTTCGAACGAAACGAGTCGAATAACTCCGAGTCATCGCGTAGTGCATCGTACGCGATGTGGAAAAACAAATCGTCGCCCGCCGTCGAATCGATTGATGCACGATGCCATTCGACTTTCGTTTGCGTCGGGTGTTCAGCGGTCAACCACAGCAAGAAATCGAGTGGTTTTCGGCTAAATGTCAGAGTACGTTCCGCAAGCGGTACGCGGTTCCAGACGCGGCCATTCGTCGGCGTATCGTTGTGCAAGAACGATTCGTCTCGCCAGCCACCCGCGCGAACGAGGTGCAGGATCAGCCCCTTGCTGAGTGTGTCTTTCACCAATGCAATCGCGTTCGGATTCAGGCAGGTCGGTGGCGTGCGCTGATTGAGAATGAGCGATTGCACTTGATCGATCGGGATCACTCCGAGGAGTGCTCGCAAGATCCGCAACATGTCGAACTCGAAGCGCGTCACTTCGCGCGTGGCCATCATCGCTTCGGTCCTTCTGCTGGCGTCGGTCGCTTCCAGCCTTTCCACAATCCGATGGCCTGCAACGCCGGGAAGCCATTAATGTGGATGCTCTCCGAATCGACGCGAATTTCCAGTGTATTCGAGCGATTCCAGCACGGGTCGTCGGCACGGTAGCGATTCGTCAAGAAATGAATTCGCTGGTTCGTCGAGCCGATCCAGCGACGTTTGCGATCGGGCAAGTCGCGTTCGTATGGCCCATCGACGAGGATGTCGATCTGCGCGAGAAGTGCCTCGGTTGCGTCCGGCATCGTACGCAAGTCTTCGAGGAAATATCCGCTAAATGCCATCACGCTCAACCCGTGTCGCTTCGCCGATTGTGCGAGTGCGGCCGCCGCTTCGGCGTGCGCAAACGGCTCGCCGCCGAGAAGCGTGATGCCTTCGATGCCGACTTGCGATGTCATGGTGTCAATGACTTCCGCGAGCGATTTTTCTTCGCCGCCACGGAAGGATAGAAACTCCGGATTGCAACAGCCAGGGCAGCGTAACGGGCAGCCTTGGAACCAGATGGCGAAACGCTTCCCCGGCCCCTCCGCCTCGGTGGAAGGAACGATCTGCGCGACCCGCATTCGGATGTCTTGTGGCATAGCGACATTATAGCCGTGCGTCGGCGATGCAGACGGTGCCCGGCGTGCCGACTTTTCCTTCGCAGGTCATCTCGCGTTCGACGAACGTGCGGATTGTCTCGATATTCGTCAGCAAATGTTGCGTGATTTCCGACACACGGAACTCCGACGCACCCTCGGCGAACGCTAATGGCAACACGATCTGATCGGCGGAATACGCATCGATCGGGCAACCGCTGTCGCGGAACGCGATCGCTTGTTCGGTTGCTTCGTCGGCCACGGTAGCGGCGGGTTTGCCTCGTTCGCCGAGGCCCAGAAAGAACGGCGACACGGGCAGATCGGGGAATGACACCCCGCACAACGCTGCCGGCGCGGCGCGGTTTTGTTCGTCCCACGTCTCCTTTGTGGATTCGCATCGGATGCCGGCTGCGTTCAATTTGTGGTCGATGCGGCGCGACATTTCCTTCGCGATTTTCTCCGGGAGACTGCACACCGCCGCGAACGCCGTGGCTTTCGTGAGTACCGTGGGCGTCGTGGCGTGCAACCCACGTAGTGTCGGCGTCCGTGCGATCGCGATTTGAATTTCGCCACCGCCACGCGGATAGAAACCGGGTCGCACCATCGACAGTTTCAAATCGAAGCCAATGCGGTTCAGGTGCGTTGCCCACGTCTGTTCCAGGAAGTGGAAGCACGGGCTATGCGATACATGCGTGCCACCGCGGATGGTGATGTGGCTGGCCGTATCGCCCTTCAACGCAAGAGGTAAATAGATCGTGTGCAACACCAGGCCGGTTGCGCCCGCCGTGCCGATGTCGATGGTATAAGTGCCCGATTTCAGTTCGCCGGGTTCAAATAGCAATACGCTCGAGCCAATACTGGCCCCGGTGAGTTTGCCACCGCAGATGTTGCCCGCCGCGCGTACCGATGCGAGATGTTGCGGCGCGAGGCCGGGCTTCGAGCGGTTCGCCCGGATCTGGATCAGTTTGAATGGCCGCCTGGTGAGGATCGACAAAGCGAGTGCCGAGCGCAGGATCTGCCCGCCCCCTTCGCCTTGCGAGCCGTCGATTTGTACGAGTGTTGACATGGCAGATGAGACACCGTTCGCGATCGCGGGTTCAACATGGTAGCGATTTTGCGATATTATAGTGCGTTGTCGCACTCGCTGCGTTGCGACGATCCGATTCCGAGGTGCAAGCGATGTTACAAAATTGGCAACTGATTGCGGCAGTGTTGTGGCTCACGATTGCCGTGCTGATTTTCTTTCGCGATTTTTTGCTTTCGCAGGAAGCACTCGACCGGCTGTTCGGCCGCAACGGGAATATGGGCTTCTGGGTCGGCCTGTTCTTGTTCGTGTTCAACATCGCCCGCTGGTATCAGGCACGATCCGTTCGGCTACAACGCGAGCGAAGCGTGCGGTTGCCGCTTCAGCCAAACCCCAATGCGGCGACTGGCTACGAGTACAACCCCGAGTTAGATTTCCACAAACCGGAAGACGAGCCGAAGGCGTGATGAAGATCCAGGGTCGCAGTCCCAGCTTTCTCATGTAGCTGGCCTCTGTGAGGCCGGTTCGGAACCGGGGTCACAGACCCCAGCTACAAACGGGAATGGTATTTTTCTTATGTAGCTGGCCTCTGT
>JAYVQG010000139.1:0-2141 GCA_043757025.1 Limnoglobus sp. | reverse complement strand
TTCCGAAATCGGGAATGATTCCAGGGATGGGTGGGTGGGTAAGTGGTGGAATCATTCCCTGCTACCCAAAATCGCCGCAATTGAAACCAGGCCGAAATTTCAAATTACTTTTGGCGATTCTGAATGCGACGTGAACAACCCGATTTCAACGGCCATAGGTCAGGTATGAACTGCTATTACCTCGGCTCGAAATACCGACACTCTACAAGCTGGAAACACACACGCAAACGCCTCGTTTTCAAGACTTTCGTCAATGAGCATCATACGAGCTGAGGTAATATTTGAGAAAGCTTTCCGTGAATCCGTCTGACATCCGCCGAAACGGGTGGGTACGATGACGCGAGTTCACAGCGAAATTGTGCTGTAAGAAAATCTATGTCTATAAATAGCGTGTAGCCATGAATGCAATCTGGTTGGCTTGTAGTTTGCAGTTATTTATATCGGCCTCGACTGGACCTCCAATCGTGAGGGGGACTTTGGAAGGAAACAAAGTTTATACTTCTGGCGTCAAACGTGGAACAACGGCAGAATACCACTTATCAGGCGGAGGCATGTTATCGATCCTACGCCAAGATATCAGATCGGGTAAAACGCTTGCAGTACTCGATCGTCAGAGCATTGGTGGCGACCGCAACGCGTTTCTTCGATGGCAACTCATCGACAAGAATTACTATTACATTTTGTATAGTGGCGGGGTGGCTGATGACCAACCTTCTGACATAACGCGGGCCAAGTTGAGTGCATTTCATCTGCCGATGCTCGAAGCGGTTTACGCAGATGGTATCACTGCACCAGATCGTCAAAAGCGACACCACGATTACCACAATTCGACGAGCGACTATTTTCCGTTTTTCGGTAACTTTGCGGATCCGAACCGGTCCGAATCTCGGTCACACGCGGTAGACGCGCGAATATACTACGACATTTGGGCACGCGGTCGGAATTTCTGGGAGTTGTACGCGACCGAGGGGAACAGGTTAACGCGAGAAGATTTTCACCCAGAACGAGTGAAACTCGGACCGGAGCACAGAAAAAGAATTTGGGAAAAAGCCGGCGTATGGACGTACGATTGGACGGGTCCGTTTTACGTCGCGGCCAATGGCGAAGATCGCTACTTTGCGACCGAAATTCGCACTCCAAGCACGAAAAAGCCATTTTTACGCGATGCAGAGTTTCGACGAGACGACGAAGAACTGTGCCTGGTGACGGGCAGCCGAATCTTCGTTGCGCCGCGGAACGCCAAAGAGGGCACCGCCTTAAAAGAGGTTTGGAAGGGGACGCGAATCGTGGCACTTATACACGACGCGGACGGGAAAACTTCATATGCTTTCACGAAGGATCAGTATTTCGAGATCGCCGATCCGATTCAGCCGAAACCGCACACGCTGATGATTCGCCGCGAACCGACTGCGGACAAAGCCTTAGAGATCGCTGCAAAATGCGGTCGCCTCATTCGCGGATTGCCGGAGATAAAAGGCAAGCAGGAGTGAAATTAATTCGCCATGTCGCACACCATTATTTATGTGGTCACTTTCACGGTTCTCATCATCGGCGACATATCGCCGGTGGCTGCGGAGCCGTCGATGATCCGAACGGCTCTATTTGAAGGGCGCATGTATATTTCGCCGTTGTCGAATGGTGATGGGTTTGAACCGCGTTGTGAGGAACGCGGGGGATACTTCACCCTCATGAGCCAGGATTTGGCACTCAAAGGCCCTCTCTTCGTTTTGAGACATCCATACATTGTGAATCCGTCGTTCAAATCGGCTCCGCACCGATGGCAGATCGATAAAAATCGGGTCCATTCGCTCCGGTATAACGAACCATGGGGTGGCGGATCCCGCGACGAAGCGTTTCTGCGCGACAAACTCATTCGATCCTCTCCGATGGAACTGACCAACAGTCTGAAAACTTCAATTGCAACCAGCAAAGAAGGCGATCTTCGTCGCGATGCGTTCGAACGAGCGGGGCTTTGGGTGGACGCTCCCGTCCTGAGCCAGAGGGTATTGCAATTCGTGGGCTGGAACCAAGAATCACTGTTTTTGGCATGGTTCAAATCGCGGTAGTTTTGGGTAGCAGGTGCGTACGTTTGCGGGCTCGCGGGGGCGCGAGTAGCGTGGGGTTTCGGGCGGTGGCGAGGC
>JAYVQG010000138.1:0-30115 GCA_043757025.1 Limnoglobus sp. | reverse complement strand
CAGTTCGACTTCGATTCACTCGCCGGATTCACGGGCGGCGTGTTTGTTGGATAGTAGTGGATAGTGATTAGTGGTGAGTTGTGAGTAAGAATGAGAAGTATTTCTTCTTCTCTGTGACTCTGTGGTGATTCACTCGCCGGATTTAGTGGCGGCGTGTTTGTGGGATGATCGGAAAGTGGCGTGTGGCAAGTCCCATTGACGCCGAGTGGGCTGCGCCTCAGAGTAGTGGTATTCATTTGCTTCCGAAATACCCGATACCCTGCCATGTACCCTTGGTTCCGCAACGTGGTTCGCGCGATCTCGACGTTGGCGTCGGGGATGTACGTGACGCTCTGGTACTTCGTCCAGACGTATCGCCGCAAACCGTTCACCGCACACTTCGCTTACCCCGAAAACCCGATCCCGATTCGTCCGCGTTACCGCGGCTTCCACCGCTTCGATCTCACCGCATGCATCGGTTGCGATAAATGCGCACGCGCCTGCCCGGTCGACTGCATTTACATCGAAAAGGAAAAGGCCATCGCGCCCGCAAAGGGCTTCGTCGTCGCGGGGTTCGCCATCGACTATACGAAGTGCATGTTTTGTTCGCTCTGCGTGGACCCATGCCCTGCCGATTGTTTATACATGGGTTCTAACCACGACATCAGCTGTTACACCCGCGACGGCTGCATCGTGGACTTCGCCAAACTACCACTCGCCATCGCATGGGGGCAAGATACGCTCAATCCGACGGCAATACACGAATCGAAAAAAGTGAGCCTGCCAGTCTGGACGAAAGTGTGAATAGAAACGGACGGCAACCCATTTCTTAACGGGATTGGTGCCGAGCGGCTGCGAAAGGTTAGCGAATGACTTTCCTGTTGCCGTCGCACATCGGTTTGGCGAAGATGCTATCATCGACTATCTGTGTCCGTCACGTCCTCTGCGATGATAGAAAAGTGCGAGGTTCTCCGTGGATCCTGCGACCCGCAATGCCTTGATCGTTGCCGTACCGATCATGTTACTCGGATTCATCTCTGGGTACATGCAAATCGCCGGGTTGCGCGATTTGAACGCTCGTGCCCACGTGCCGAGCGACGAGTTGAACTTCCTGCGTCGCCGTCACCGTCGCCGACTGTTTGCCGGTGTGCTGATGTTGCTGATCGGCGGGCTGATTACCTACACGTTCATATCGGGCATGGAAGCGCGTGCCAGCGCGATCGCCGACGCGAAGAGCGAAAAGCCGCCACTCGCCGAAGGCGAACAGAAAGTGATTCCCGAGGAAGACAAAGCCTTCGTGCGGTTCTGGGGAGCATACTGGATTGCCGTCATCTCGCTCGTGTTCGTGTTGCTCAGCGTCGCCGTCTGGGACGGTTGGGCGTCGCGCCGATACTGGATGGTCGTTTACCGTCGATTGCGCGAAGAACACAACACGCAACTCCGCCGCGACTTAGCCGTTTACAAACAGCACAAAGACCAGCAACGCAACTCCGGCCGCAACGGCTACGGCGGACGCCTCGGCGATGGCAAAGACGAGTGATGCGATGGGAAATTCCACAAATCGGTCGTGGCGTTCGTGCAGCCATCGCAAGTCGAATGATGGCAGTGGATTAAGTCGCAAAAATGACGAGTGGAGTCGTTTCATTCGCAGGACGTGCATTTTTGGAGTATGATTTCCAGGAACTTATCGGTAACGCTTTGCATCGTAGTTGCAGAACGCGACGGAACCCCTTGCACGGCGCGGGGTTTCATCCGATAATTCACACAAATACGGTACAGGTCACTCTTCTTGAAAGGTTCTCACATGTTCGGCATTACGGATCGTCGACACTTCATGGCCCACGCCGCTGGCGCTGCAGCAGTCACCATCCCCGGCATGGCGTTCATGACCGATCTCCGCGCCCGTGCCGCCGAGATGAAAAAGAAGCAAAAAAGCCTGATCATCATGTGGATGGGCGGCGGGCCGGCCACGATCGACCTCTGGGACATGAAGCCCGGTAGCGCCAACGGCGGCGAACACAAGCCCGTCAGCACCGCTGCCAGCGGCGTGCAAATTACCGAATATCTGCCGAACGTCGGCAAGCAGATGAAGAACCTGTCGATCATTCGCTCGCTGGCCACCAAAGAAGGGGACCACGCACGCGGTACCTTCCTCATGAACACCGGTCGTTCGCCGAACCCGCTGACCGAGTTCCCCTCGATCGGTGCGGTGATGTCGTACTACCAGGCGATGGACGTCGAGGCGATGAAAAACGCCGACATCCCCAGCTTCATCAGCGTCGGTGGCGGTCGCGTCGGCCCTGGCTTCCTCGGCATGAAGTACGCCTCGTTCGGCGTGCAAAACCCCGGTAGCCCGCCAGAAAACGTCTCGCCCCGCGTCGATGTCTCGCGGATGGATCGCCGGAAGTTGCTGTTCGAGGGCCTCGAAGGCGGCTTCAAAACGAACGTTCCTGCCGATGCCGCGAAGTCGCACAAGGAAGTCTACGACAAGGCCCTCAACCTCGTCACCAGCAGCCGTAAGGAAGTCTTCAACCTCGACAAAGAGCCGGCCGCACTCCGCGATGAGTACGGTCGCACCGGCTTCGGCAACGGTTGCTTGCTCGCCCGGAAACTCGTCGAATCGGGTGTCGCTTGCGTCGAAATCGGCATGGGTGGCTGGGACATGCACGCGGGCATCTTCGCGAGCCTGCAACGCCGCCTGCCCGAACTCGACAAGGGTATGGCCGCCTTAACCCGCGACCTCGCCGACCGCGGCAAGCTCAAGGACACCGTCATCGTGTGGATGGGCGACTTCGGACGCACGCCGAAGATCAACCAAAACGGCGGTCGCGATCACTGGCCACGCTGCTGGTCGGTCGTCATGGGTGGCGGTAACATCAAGGGCGGCCAGGCTTACGGTGCAACCGATGCCGACGGCACCTCGATCAAAGACAACCCGACCGACATCATGGACATGTACGCCACGCTGTACCGTGGCCTCGGCATCGACCCGACGCCACAATCGGTTGCCGACGTGCGCGACAACCTCGGTCGTCCGTACTACATCGCAGGCGATAAGCCGAAGTGGATCAAGGAACTCGTCAGCTAGTTTTCGACGTCAACAACTCATGCGGCCCGCTCGATACGAGCGGGCCGTTTGCGTTCCGAGAATTCGCCGCGACGCGGCTAATTCCGGAACTCCGTTTCGACGGACATACGCCACCAGGCGATGAGCGTGAACAGCGTGCCGAAGCCGCAGAGCGCGGCACACGCCGTCCAGACGATTGCGGTTTGCGGTTCGGGGTTGGTTAGCAGTTGGGCGTAGGCATCGAGCGACCAGGCGTGGGGCGTTACGCGGCTGACGCGGCGCATCTCTTCGGGCATCAGGTAGCGCGGCATCAACGAGCCGCTCAGCCCCGCCAACACCATCACCAGCAGTGTGCCCGTGACCGAAACTTGCTGTTCGGTTTTCGCAAACGCGGCCACGAACATTGCGAGGCCGACGGCGGCAAACGACGTACAGACCACCACGGGAATCAGCAACAACGGCTGCGAACCGAGCGACATGCCGAACAGCAAATTTCCTGCGATGAGTAAGCCGAAGCCTTGCAGTAACGACACCGCGAAGCACGGAAGCAACTTGCCGATGAGCAGTTGCCAGCGTGCGATCGGCGCGGCATTGAGCCGCACGAGCGTACCGAATCGGCGCTCGCTGGCGAATAGCCAACCCATCACCAGCACGAGGAAGAACGCGAAGGTGACGGTGTAACTCGGGACGAGTGCCTGATAGCGAATCGCGCCTCGGCGGATCGTGCCGGAGCCATCGGATTGGTACGCGGAGCGGTTCGTGGTGCGTGGCGGTGGCGGGTCGCTGTTCGTGAGTTTTGCCCACGTTTTGCCGCGAAAATTGTACTTGTTGAAGAACGCCGAGATGCCATTTTGCAACCCGTCGCCGAGGGTCTTCTTCGGTAGCAACAGGTACGCGCCGCGGAGTGCGGGCAGGTGCTTTTCCATGCGATCCATGAATGGGTCGGTGCCGATCATGTCGAACGCCTGCCCGATCATCCAGGGTATGACAACTCGCATGAGCGCGACTTGCACGACCTGTTCGACGACGGCGGCGGCGACTTCTTGCGTCGGGTCGCGGAGGATGCGTACCGAGACTTCGCCGACGTTCATGCCGTCGCGGTTGAGCGGGTTGATCGGGTTGAGTTTGAACGGCTCGCCGACGAACGAGCAACGGTGAATGCGCTCGCTGAAGTCCGCTTCGAGGATAATAATCACCGCCCGCTCGCCCGATTGGATCAGGCGTTCGGCTTCTTCGCGGCTGGGGATCATCTCGACTTTGATGTCCGCGGTGCCGGAGAAATCCTCGATGAGAATCTCGGACCACGGCCGATCCGGGAACCCGCCCGCATCGGCCGGCAGACCCGCATCGAGGTTGACCACGGAGATGCGAAGTTGCTCTTTTTTGTTCGGGTCGAACGCGCCGCCGACGGTGATGCCGAGAATCAGCACGAGCAAGATCGGCATGATTAACAAGATCACCGCCGCACGCGGATCGCGCAGCATCAGGCGGAAATCTTTGGCCGCGAGGGTGAGGATGGGTCGCATGGCGTTAATCTCGTTTCAGATCGCGTGTCGCGCTCTCGTTAGCCCGACGCGCTAGTTTTGCAGGTACGCCCAGGGGTACGACGTAAGACGTCTAACCCTGGGCTAAAGGATGGAACCCCGTTGGGGTAAATGCATAGACACTTCTTACCCCAACGGGGTTAAATCTGATAGCCCAGGGTTAGACGTTTCGTCGTACCCCTGGGTTGCTCTGCGGACGTCGAAACTAGTCTCGAAGGGCGTGACCCGTGAGTTGCAAGAAGACGTTTTCGAGCGTCGATTCGTTCGTTTTGAAGGCGTTCGGCGTCACGCCCGCCGTCGCACAAGCCAGCGCCAGTTTCGGCAGTAACGGCCCGAGTGCGTCGGATGTCAGGCGGATGCCATCGGGTTGCAACGCGGCCGATTGCACGCCAGGAAGTTCGCGGAGTTGCTCGAAGAAGCCATCTGGCACGTGGTCGAGTTTCACCGTCAAGCTGCTCGGGTGCAATTTCAACAACTGCGAAAGCGTGTCGCAGGCAATGACTTTGCCCGTATCCATGATGGCGATGCGCGGGCAGAGCGCCTGCACTTCCTGCATGTAGTGGCTCGTGTAAATGATCGTCATGCCGTCGCGGTTCAGCTTTTGCACGACGTCGAAAATCAGGTTGCGCGACTGCGGATCGACGCCCGTCGTCGGCTCGTCGAGCAACAGCAACTTCGGCATATGCACGACGGCGACGGCGAGGTTGAGCCGTCGTTTCATGCCACCGGAGAAGGTACCGGCACGGTGGTCCGCGCGATCGTGCAACCCGACGGCGGTTAGCAATTCGTCCGCACGCAGTTTCAGTTCGTTCGTGCGTAAACCGTAAAGTTTGCCGAAGAAAATCACGTTTTCGCGGGCGGTCAGTTCGGGATAAACCGCGAGATCTTGCGTGCCGATGCCGATGAGTTTGCGAAGCGCCCGATCTGCCCGGCGGAACCGCTGGCCGTCGAGGAGTATCGTACCGTCGTCGGCATCGATCAATCCCGTGACGATCGACAGGAGCGTGGTTTTGCCCGCCCCGTTCGGCCCGAGCAAGCCGAACAGTTCGCCGGGTTCGACGGCGAACGTAGCACCATCGAGCGCCACGGTCGTACCATACCGTTTGCGCACGGCTTCGATTTCGAGAAAGTGCTTTCGCATCCTTCCTATAGATATGGAACCGAAGAAGACCTGCTCAGGAGACGAGAGATGCCGACTTTCAACGATACTCGCATTCGCAAGGTCAACGCTCAGCCCACGAATACGAACGGGCAGTACGTGCTGTACTGGTGCCAGATGTTTCGGCGTCTGACGCACAATCACGCGCTCGATTATGCGATCCACACCGCACGCAATCTCAAGAAGCCGCTCGTCGTTTACGAAGGGCTGAAGCTAAATTACCCGTGGGCGTCGCCGCGGTTCCACCACTTCATCCTCGAAGGAATGCGCGACAACGCGATGGCCGCCAAGGCGATGGGGCTGACGTACTGGCCGTTCGTCGAAACGCCGGGCCACAACGGCCACGGCTTGGTGAAATCACTCGCGGATAAAGCGAGCATCGTTATCACCGACGACTACCCCGCGTTCATCGTGCCGGCGCATAATCGCGCGTTGGCGAAATCGACGCAGACGGCGGTTCACGCGGTTGACAGTAACAGCGTGGTGCCACTTTCTCTGTTGGGAAAAGTAACGAGCGCAGCCGCGCACTTGCGACCGCGAATGCACAAGTTGTTCGCGGAATCGTGGACGCATCGCGCGATCGCCGAACCCGATGTGGCGGGGTTGGCGAAGGGCGCTATCCATGCGCCGTTCAAACTCTGGACGCCACCGAAAGACATCGCCGCATTCGTACACGAACTGCCGCTCGATCGCGCCGTGCCGATCGTGCCGGGCCAGTCGGGTGGCACGGTGGCGGGGAAGGCGGCACTCGCGAATTTCCTCAAAAACAAGCTGTCTCGCTATTCGACCGAACGCAGCCAGCCCGATTCGCCGACGCGAAACTCGGCGAGCGGGCTGAGCGTGTATTTACACTATGGGCATCTGTCGATCGACGAAGTCATCGATGGCACACTGAACGCGAACGGCAAATGGACGCCGGAGATGTTGAACCTCAAGACCCGCAACAAGGATGATTTCTTCTGCCGCGACGACAACGTCAACGGCTTCCTCGACGAAGCGATTACCTGGCGCGACATCGGCTTCCATTGGCACCACTGCCGCAATTTGGAACTTGCGAACGTAAAGGGCAAGAACCAGAGTTGGGCCGTCGCAGGCGAAGCGCCGAGCTTCAACTTCGAGACGATGGACTTCACACCGCGAACGGGTGGCACACTCGACCGCGTGCTGCCGGAGTGGGCAAAGGCATCGCTAAATAAACATGCCAGCGACAAACGCGAGTTCCACTACACGCTCGAACAGTGGGAGCACGGCGACACGCACGACGAACTCTGGAACGCCGCCCAACGCGAACTCGTCGCCACGGGCAAAATGCACAACTACATGCGGATGTTATGGGGCAAGAAAGTCCTCGAATGGTCGGCCAGCCCCGAGGAAGCCTACAACGTGCTCGAACACCTCAACAACAAATACGCGACCGATGGCCGCGACCCGAACAGTTACACCGGCATCCTCTGGTGCTTCGGCCTGTTCGACCGCCCGTGGCCACCCGAACGCCCGGTCTTCGGCAACATCCGCTATATGTCGTCCGCGAACACCGCGAAGAAGTTCAAACTCGCGGGCTATTACGATTACATCCATTCACTCGGCGACAAAACGAGCGTAGCAAAGGCGAGTGGACGAACGAAGTCGCTGTTTTGAATAAACGGGGAAACGACCGCCAGCTACCGGTCGCGTGTCATCGGATGGCCAGGGCTTCAACACGAACGATACTTCGGTCGCCCCGACCCATTCCCCCCCAACATCAAGAGTTCATCAACCTGACGACGGCACTCACTCTCGCCGGCAATCAAATCAACTGATCGCCGCCGGAGAAAGTTCATGGGGGTGACATTTTTCCAAGATTATACTTGACACTCCCTCCCTTGTTGTTCCTAATTGTTTGACAAGCGGTGTGCGGTCATTCCAATACACCGCTCGGCGATGACGTGCGTCGTCGCCACGATTCACCATTCGTAAATTGGAGGGTTTCATCATGGTCACGCGGAATAAGACTGTGTTCGGGCTTCTGGTTCTGGCAACCGTCTGCGGCGTGGTCGCGGGACTCGGAGCGGTGCGGGGCGACATCCTACCCAATGCGTATTGCACCAGCCCTTCGTGCAGCAACCTCATCTGGGGCAATCCTCCGACCGATGAGAATGGGAATCCTCTTCCTGCGGGGGTCACCTGTAGGATGAGTGACCATCAGGTGCGAATGTGCGTCTCGACGCCGACCGCCAACTGTAACTCCACGGGGCCGCTTGCAAAGGGGTGTCCCGGAATCTACTTTGATGCAAACGGTTTTATCACAGTTTGTTATCAGGGAATCAACAAATGCTAGTTTACGTCTAGCAATTGCAAACCATGCATCGCAGGCACTCTCGACACGGAGCGTTTATGGGTCATCGCCTCGGAATGGCCGCACTTGTGATCGCCGTGGCGGCCGCGCGCCCCTGCGCGGCCCAGGATCTCGAGACCGTCCTGGCGGCGCACGAGTCGTCCGTCGCTTCGCTCCAGTATCTGCGCTGCAGTTTCACCAACATCTCGTCGTCTACTTACTTTGCCCGGCCCCGCGTGCTGACGGGCACGATCACGCGCGGGCCGTCGCTGCTCGTGGTGACGGCTAAGGCGACGGACTTCGAGAGCCTCGTTACCGTCCGCCCCGGCCGGGTCGAGTGCGTACGGGCCGAGGTGGCGGAGGTTGGTGGCAAGCGTGAACGCCACAGCGCATCGCTCGTTTCGGCCGCGAACCGCACGGAGCTGAATGTCGATCCCTTTCGCGACATGCTCGTGACGTTTCTGGGCGGCCCGCTGCCGGCCGACCAGAACAGTTTGAGACAATACTTCAAGAACTATGCCAAGAAGGTGGAGACCCGCAAGGTCGGGGATGAGGTTCATCTCCTCACGTCGGTTGGCATCCACACAGTTCGTCTTTCGGTGCGCCACAACTACTTGGTTGCCGGGAATGACTATCGCAATAGCCATAACAATACTATTTCTGAGCAGAAAGCATCGGTGCTGGAGTTCTTCCGGGGTGCCGACGGAGTCGTCGTCCCGGCGGTCATGTCATACCGTGTCACCAATACGACCGGCGACAGCACGACCACGATTTTCGATCACACCACCAAGCTTGCGGGGATCGACACGAACCCCTTCGACGAGAGCGCCGTCAAACCGCGCTACCCGCGTGATACAAAAGTTACGAATATGATCGACGGCACGGAGTACACGATCGACGAGGGCGGCAACGTCGTGGGTGAAGTCCGGCCCTCGCGGCAGTTGACTGTTCTCGCGGCGGCGGGCGACCAAAAGCAGTTGCCGACGGCGGCCGAGCCGGCCCGAACGGGCTGGTGGGTCTTGCCCGCCGCCGTGTCCGTGTTGGCCGCAGCCGCGGCCGCTTGGCTCTTGGCCCGCCGCCGCCGCCGCTAATCTGGCTTCGGGATCCGCGTAGCGGGGTCACCTTGTTAGCCCGTCGCGCGAGCGAGGGAGTCAAGGCCCTTGCTCACGCGTCGGGCTAACAAGACCTCTCATCCGACCCGTTCACAAACCATGATGCGTATCCTTCTCATCGTCCTTCTCGCCGCGTTCATCGCCGCGGTTTGGGGAATCACCTGGTATCCGAACCGCGGTGCGGCTCCCGGCGTGCCGACCATTCGCGTCCCGGAGTCCATCGACCTCGGGGAATGCGAGGCGGGCCAGATTGCCGCCACGGAATTCGATATTGCTAACGACGGCAATGCGGAACTGAACATCGCCGGCGTCCGCGCGTCGTGTTCCTGCACGGGGCTCGAGACGCGGCAGCCCGACGGCCGATATTCAAAAGTCGAGGCGCTCGCCATACCGCCGGGCGGGCGAAGAACTCTCGCGGTCCGCCTCGCCGTGAACGGGCCGCCGGGCGAGTCTCTCACGAGCACCGTCTCCTTCCAAACCGACGACCCGGCACGCCCCGAGGTCACCCTCGTACTTCGGCTCCGCCGCATCCGGTCGGGCGCGTTTTCTCAACCGGTCGCGTTCGCCTTCGGAACGGCGTCCGCCGGTCAGTCCGTGTTCAAGGTCGTCGATATCATCGATGCCGTCTCACCGCCCCGGGCGGTCGATCGGGTCGGGTCGAGCAACCCGGAGTTGGTCGGGCTAACACGAATCCCCGTTCCGGAAGCCGAAGCCGCCACGCCGGGCGGCGTGATCGTCGCCCGTGTGCGCATCGATGTCGCCACCCGCACGCCGGCGGATATCGACGAACGCGTCAATGTCTGGCTCGTCAACGAGGCCCCGAGTAGTCCCGTTTCGATTCGCGTTATCGGACGTGTTGCCGCGCCCGTCGAGTTCGCCCCGAAAACGCTCGTGCTGTTGCCAGCGACGGGCGATGTGCGCCGGGGTACGTTCCTGTGCCAGACGCACGGTCGCCCGGCCACAGTCCGGGTGGTCGAATGCCCGCCTGGGTTCACGGCCCACGTCGCCGCCGCGGTGGCCCCGGCTGCGCCGCGGCAACTGATCGTTACTCGCACCGCCCTGGGGCCGGCTGCCGCCGTCCAAATTCGCGTCGGGGTGACCCTGGATGGGGTGGAAACCGTCCACACGCTTCGGGTACGATGCGATCCCGACCCGACCCCAGAGGCTCCGTCATGATGACCTATCGCCGCGGTTTCTCGCTCGTCGAACTCCTCGTGGTCATCGGCGTGATCGGCGTGATCGTGGGGCTGGCCCTGCCGGCGGTACAGGCGGCGCGGGACACCGCCAGTCGGGCGGCGTGCCAGAACCGCCTGCGGCAGCTCGGCGTCGGGCTACACGACTACCACGCCGCGCACAGGCGGTTCCCGAACAGCGGCTGGGGCGTCAACCCCGCCGCTGTCGGCCCGGCCACGCCGGACGAGGTTCTGACGTGGATGGCCAACGTCCTGCCGCACCTCGAGCAGCAGGCGCTGTACGACCAGGCGTTCGCCGCCTGCCGAGCCGAGCGGCTGGCGTACCTCGACCCGCCGCACGCAGGCAACAGCACCCCCGTCGCCGCGTTCGTTTGCCCGGCCGACGGGCGGCTCACGCTGCCGCTCGCGACGCCCTCGGGGCGGTCGGCGGCGCTCGCGTCGTACATCGGCGTGGCCGGATCGGCCGTTCCCCTCAGCTTCCCCTCGGGCCAGCAGAAGGCTCCGGGCGGCGGGTTCGACTGGTCTCAGTCCGTCCGACTGACCGACGTCGCCGACGGCACCTCGAACACGATCCACGTCGCCGAGCGGCCGTCGCCGGACACCGCACAGGCCGGCGATTGGTACCAGTCCGGGTGGGGGCGAGAGGACTTCCCCGGCCCGAGCGGGACGATGCACTACTTTCAGCCGCCGTCCGTCTTCGGCGACCCGTGCCCGGGGTCGCTCTACGGCCCGGGGCGGACCGACAACCCGTGCGACCGGTACCACTTCTGGAGTCTGCACCGCGGCGGGGCCAACTTCCTGTACTGCGACGGGGCGGTGCGGTTCCTGCCGTACACGGCGCGCTCGGTCATGTCGGCATTGTGTACCCGGTCGGGGAATGAATCCGTGGAGCAGCCATGATGCTCGCCGACCGCCGGACTCGTTATTATCAGGCGTCGCGCTACCAGAAAGTCAGCGAACTCGCCACGGACGGTCGTCCGTGGGCGTTCCGCCCATTTTGAGACGAACCCACACGAATTCGCGAAGTCAAAAAATCGGAGGCGATGCGACGCAAGTCGACATTTGCATCGTGCACGGAGTGACCGGAAAATGTCGATTCCGGTCGATTTTATGTCGATGTCGGTCGATTTTCGGTCAATGTTGGTCGATTTTCGGGCGCATCCGGTCGATTTTTGGTCGGTGCTTTCCGCGAGTGTCGAACTGACGACTCTCGACATAACCCACGATAAACGTGAGAGATGCGGCAAACTCGCCGCTTTCCGATCGGTGATTTGCGATCAAAAAGGGGCGTTTTGGGTCGCAAAAATGAAAAAAATACGGTTTTGGAGTCTCCGCAATTGTGACTTACGTCGATTCCTGCCGTGGAAGCGTCCAGCACGATTCGTGTTTCACCATGCCGATGTGTGGGTAATACGTCTCGGCTTTCGGTGCGGATAACAGGATCAGCATCGTGTGCAACCCAGCCGCTTCGTGCGTGCGGCGAATGAGTTCCTTGCCGATGCCGCGACGCTGATATCGCTCATCGACGGCCAGATCCGAGAGGTACGTGGCGAAGGCAAAATCGGTGAGGCTACGCGCCACCCCGACGAGGCGATCCGCGATTCGTGCCGTGAGGATTACGTTCGCATTTTGTAGCATTCGCTGAATCGTCGCGACATCATTCGCGGGCCGGCGCTCGGCCAACGTCGAGCGATTGAGAATGTCGATAAACTCTTCGACAGTCAAATCGGGTTCGATTCGATACGCTACTATCGGTTCCATTCTGCTCTCGTTTTTGTCAGGTTTGCACCGATGAAACTTCTTGTGACGGCCGGAAATACACAGACGCCGATCGACGATGTGCGCTGCATCACAAACATCTTCAGCGGGCGAACGGGCGGGCGGATCGCCGTGGAAGCCTACAACCGCGGCCACACGGTCACGATTGCGACTTCGCACCCGCAGATACTGGCGGAACTCGTAGCGGGCAACCACTTCGAGCCGTCGCGCTGGCAGGTGCGGCCGTACAAAACATACGACGACTTACACAATATCTTAATGGCACTCGTACCCGGCAACCGCTTCGATGCGATCGTCCAATCGGCCGCGATCAGCGACTACACCGTGGTCGGTCGTTTCGTTCCCGATGCCACGGGCCGACCGTCGATAGATGCGACCCGCGGCAAGATGAAGAGTAGCCACCCGGAGCTTTGGTTGAAGCTGATTCCGGCCGCAAAGTTGATCGACCGCATCCGCACCGACTGGAACTTTACGGGCACGCTGGTGAAGTTCAAACTCGAGGTCGGCGTAGGAACGCAGGAACTTTTGGAAGTGGCCGAGGCATCGCGCCGGCATTCGTCCGCCGATCTGATGGTGGCCAACACACTCGATGGCATGACCCGCGTAGCCTATCTCGGCGGCGACAACCTACCGTACGTCGCCGTCACCCGCGCGGAACTCGCGACGAAGCTCATCGAGCAGATCGAAAAGCGAGTGGATCACTTTTGCAGTTAATTGTCTGGACAACTATTGTTTCGACGGGTATACTGAAGTTATGGCTGACGTCACCGCGAAACCCACGACTGCACGACATTTCGACTCGCCGGAGCAAGAAGCGTATTTGGCCATGTGGCGAACGTACGACCGGTTGCGAACGCTCGAAGACGAACTGTTTGCAGACTGGGATCTGACCGCGCAACAGTACAACTTGTTGCGGTTGCTCGAGTCGTCGTATCCGGAATTCGTGCCGACGCTGAGCGTGATTGCACGCCTCGTTTCGCGCTCGCCAGACATCACGCGGATGCTCGACAAGCTCGAATTGCGCGGCTGGATTTCGCGGACGCGGTCCGAGACGGATCGGCGAACGGTGTGGGTGCGAATCACCGATTCGGGCTTGGCGATGCTCGATTCGATTGCCGAACCGTTGGCAGATTGCCACGAACGGCAACTCGGCCACCTGACGGAGTCGGAGTTGAAGTCGCTAACCGCATTGCTCAAACGCGCACGAGCGCCACACGAACCCGATGGCAGTCCGTGGAAATAATGGACAGGATTTTTAGGATTGACGAGATGGATATCAGAGTGAAATCTCGGTTTTTAATTCCTGTTCCATCCTGCTAATCCTGTCTCAATCTTCACCATCCCTTGGAGGCAGAATGATGAGTGCGAATCCGGAAAAATCGGTCGATGTTATCGTCATTGGTGGCGGGCCATCGGGCAGTGCCGTTGCGACGTTGCTCGCCCAAAAGGGGCACGCGGTCGAGCTGTTCGAGCGCGAACGCTTCCCGCGTTTTCACATCGGCGAATCGCTGATCCCGCACACCTACCCGGTGCTGAAGCGGTTGAACATGCTCGACAAAATGAAGGGCAGCCACTTCATCGAGAAGTACAGCGTGCAGTTCGTTTCCGAACGCGGTCGGCTGTCGGAGCCGTTCTACTTTGCCGAACACGACCCGCACGAACGCAGCCAAACATGGCAAGTTCGCCGCAGCGAGTTCGACGATATGTTGTTGAACAACGCCCGCGAACACGGCGTCGAAGTTCACGAAGGTTCGCGCGTTCAGGAAGTTGTGTTCGATGGTACCCGCGCTGTCGGCGTGCGCGTCAAAGTGGAAGATCAACCCGAACAGATCGTGCGCTCGAAAGTCGTGATCGACGCCAGTGGGCAGTCGTCGCTGATTCTCGATCGGCTCGGGTTGCGTCAGTGGGATTCGCAACTGAAGAAGGCCGCCGTTTGGACGTACTGGAAGGGTGCGTATCGCGACATTGGCAAGGACGAAGGCGCGACGATCGTGCTGCAAACCAAGGGTAAAAAGGGCTGGTTCTGGTACATCCCTTTGCACGACGACGTGATTAGCGTCGGCGTCGTGGCCGACCACGATTACCTCTTGCAAAACCGCGAATCGAAAGATCTCGAATCGATTTACAACGAAGAAGTCGCACTCTGCCCCGGTCTGCATTCGCGGCTCGAAAATGCAACCCGTTGCGACACCTACCGCGTTCAGAAAGAGTACACGTACCGCGCCACGAAAGCGGCGGGCGACGGTTGGGTACTCGTCGGCGACGCCTTCGGGTTCCTCGATCCGCTTTACTCGTCGGGTGTGTTGCTCGCGCTCACGTCGGCATCGATGGCGGCCGATTCGGTGGGCGATGCCTTGGCCGCGAACGACCTGAGCGAGGCTCGCCTGCGAAGCTGGGAGGCGGAGTACGTTCGCGGAATGGACCGCATGAAGAAGCTCGTGTGTGCCTTCTACGACGGCCTCAACTTCGGCAAGCTGGTCCGCCGCCACCCCGATAAAAAGGGCCTGATTACCGATGTGCTGATCGGCAACCTCTTCTACGATGGCGTCGACGAACTCTGGCCGCTGATCGACGAACTGCAAGCCGAAGAAGCGCTGGCCCGGGAAGCGGTCGCCGTTTAAACGGATCGTCGTTATTTCGCAGGGCCGAAGTACTTTGCGATCTCCGCGTAGGTGTCGTACGGGTAACTGTCTTGTTCGCCGTCTTTGCTGTGGCAAATCACGCAGCGAGCGGCAAAGATCGACTTCACTTTCGCCGTCTTCTTATCGGCACCGAGGAAGTTCGCCGTGATCGGCTGCCCGATGCGCGTCGGCGGTAACGCGACGACATCGGCGTCGTATGCCTTCTTGCGTTCGGGTTCGGGTAGCTTCAACCAGGCCTGCATTGCGAGGCGTTCGCCTTCTCGCTCGGCTTCGAGTTGCGGGTTCGGCCCTTTTAACATCGCCGCCTTGAATGCTTTGTCTTTCTCGAAGAACGCTGCCGCCATGCTGCCTTCGCCGTTCCAAGGTTGCCCTTTACGTGGCCCCATGATCAATTTTTCGAGGTGCGACACCACCACCGGCAGCGCTTTTGGTGCATCGACTTTCTTCTTCGCTGCACTCTCTAGAGCGATGATTTTCTTGGCGACCGATTTGGCTTCGGAGACCGCCAGAACCTCGGGCTGTTTGCCGATCGTTTTCTCTGCGACCAGTGCGGGCATAATCACCGCGGTCATCAGTGCCACCATTCCCAGTAATCCAACGAACAACACGAGACTTAAAATGAGTCGGCTCCTGCCTTCGTACATCGCCCACAGGCTACCGACAATTTGCACCAACAATCCCAGCCCCGAGATGCCGCCCGTGCCGATGATCGCCATCGCGAAGTACGGGCCAACGCCATCGATGCGGGCGAGCCACCAGCAGGAAACATCGGCCACTTGGAAGAATAATACGAGCGGGGCGATGACGCAGCGAACGAGTAGCGGATAGCCCGTGAAAGCGAACGTCAGCCCCGTGAGGCTGAACAGCATCGCGAAGCTGAGCAAGTGGGCGTGCGTCGATTGCGTGAGTTTTTCGACGCTCGTTTGACGGTCGCTTTTCATCCAGCCATCGACGGCCACTACTGCCGGAGGAACGACCGCGTACTTGCCGATCTGCTCGTAGGTTTCGAGTGAGAAATTCTCTTGCGCTTCGCCCTTCATGTGGCATCGCGCACAGCGTGCGTCGAGTATCGACTTCACCTTCGCGCCGGACTTATCGGCGGTCAGGTACGTGCCCGTCATCGGCTTGTTCTTCAAATCTTCGGGTAGCAGGTACGCATCGGCATCGTAGGCGGTTTTGCGGTCGGCGAGCGGCGCGTTCAACCAAGCAACGATTGCGTCTCGTTCGCCGTTGCGTTCGGGGTCGAGTTTCGCTTTTTCATCGAGGTTCGCATCGCGGTACGTGTCGCCATCTTTGTGAAAGAACGCCGCCGCCATGCTTCCGGATCCGTTCCACGATGCCCCTTCGATCGGCCCCATGATGAGCTTTTCCATCTTGCTGGCAGGCTTCTCGGGCGGTGCGTTCGGATCGACCTTCTTTTTGCCCGCGAAGATTTCGACGACATCGCCGACCGATGGCATCGGTTCGCCGTTGCGGCTCGAATGCTGCAAGTGCAGTTGCACCAATGCGGAAAAGTAGCCGAGGCCGATCGCGATCAGGAACCCGCTGACGACCAGTTTCGCCGGGATCGGCAGATCGCGCAGCGCGAACGGTCGTGGTGGTGTGGTGGTATTCATGGCAGGCACTCCGACGCGGATGGCAAGCCGAGGCAAAAGCCCTCGGAGACTGAGGCGGGATAGCTATAGTTTAGCACGCAAGACCCTGCCGAGGAAAGGGGGCGAAGACCGATAGCAGTGACTTTCTGGTGTAGCTGGCCTCTGTGAGGCCGGTCACTTCGATTGGCTTTCTGGTGTAGCTGGCCTCTGTGAGGCCGGTCACTTCGATTGGCAGACTTCCGGGGTCACAGACCCCAGCTACAAAAAGAAAAAACGAGCGACATTCGAGGTCGACTCGTTATCGCAATGCCTCTTCACAAGCGGCCAGAACTTTCACGATCGCATCGTCCACATCGTCGGATAATCTCGCACCCGATGCGAGTTTATGCCCGCCGCCATCGAACTTCTCCGCGACCTTCGAGACATCTGCCGATCGGGCGCGGAAACTCACTTTCGTGCCGCCATCGGGTTGTTCGATGAAGATCATCGCCATCTCAACGCCTTCGATGCTTCGCGGGTAATTGATCAAATCTTCGGTGTCGCCGGGCACCGCACCGGTTGCGGCGTAATCGCTCAAACGGACGTCGGTGAAGGCAATTTTGCCGTCACAACGGACTTGCAATCGCGACAGCGACAACCCCACGAGCTTGAAACGTGCCACCGATGCGCACTCGAAAAGTTGCTCGTAAAGCGGCGTCGGTTGGGCACCCGCGGCAACGAGTTCTGCGGCCAATGCGAATGTTGCAGCCGTCGTGTTCGGGTGGCGGAACCAGCCGGTATCGAGCGCCAACGCCATGAACATGTGGTGCGCCGCCATCGGCGAGATTTTAGCACCGAGGGCACGAATGATCTCGTACGAAAGCCGTCCCGTGGCTTCGGCGGACGTGTCGACGAATGCCAGCCCGCCGAGATCGTCTTGCGTGCGGTGGTGGTCGATCACGGCTTTCGGCACCGTCATCGACCGCATGAATTCGCCGAATTCGCCGAGTTGCCCCCACGTTCCCGTGTCCATGACGAAGATCGCATCGACGTCTCGAAACGCGGTGCCGGGCGCTTCAAATTCCTCGATCAGCCGACGTTCGGGGTCCAGAAAGGCATAGCGTGGCGGCAACCGGCTGGCGATCACCACTCGCGGCGTTTTGCCCATCTGACGCAGTGCATCGGCAAGTGCGAGTTGCGAACCGATCCCGTCGGCATCGGGGCGAACGTGCGTCATCAAGAGGATGGTCTGATGTTGCCGAATCAGATCGACCAGCGGTGCCCAGTCGAGCGGCATAACGGTCCTTTCGCGGAAGTTCAGGAACGGGAATTCTATTCAGAACACGTGCCAAATTCGACGTAAGTCACAATTGCCGACGCTCGAAAACCGGTTTTTGGGGTGTTTTTCCGGTTTTCGCGACCCAAAATCACGGCTTTTTGATCGTAAATCACCGATCGGTTTCGGGCGGTATTGCCGTATCATCGACCCGCATCGCGGGTTATGTCGAGGGCGATCGTTTCGAGATTCGCCGTAAGTACCGACCAAAAATCGACCGAGTGCGACACAAAATCGACCGACCGCGACATAAAATCGACCGACCGCGACATTCTCACGACACTTGGAGACACTTTCACGACACTTCGCGCACGATGCAAATGTCGACTTACGTCGGATCGTCTCCGATTTTTTGACTACTGGTTTTCGTGTGGGTAAGACCAACCCAAAGCCCACGGACGAACGTCCGTGGAAAGTCTCAAATTCCCCACACAATTTGTTTGACACTCGCCTGCGACACAATTACCATTCCAAATATGGACGCCAACCTCCCGACACTGGTCGTCCTACCGGCCGCCGCCGACGACAAGGTGGTAGATACATAAATACACCGACAATCGTCTCCGCGTTAAAAGGGGTGTGGGAGCTCGCAAACAAGCCCGCATAACAAATATAGATCAGTAATTGTTGTAGATTCTGAATAGTATTTATTGGCTAGGAAATCTACCGAACAAATTCGTGACGTCGAGTCCGACCGCAGGCGGTTCACTTTGATCGGTCTCATTGCGGGGTCTACGCTCTCGCTCGTCGTTCAAGGAATCGTCTCCTGGCAGTTGCGCAAGTAGCTACGCATCGGCTGGTTCTACATCAACGCCCCCACAAGGCCCGTCCGCGGTTACTGAATCTTCAGCGATTGCACCCAGTTTGCGTCGGAGCGGATGTCGGCTTCGGACATGCCGCCGGAGCGGTGGATTTCGGCTTTCGCCATGCGGCCGCTCGTCATGTCGAGTGCCATCACTTCGATTCGCCCGTTCGCGCCGACGCCGCAACGCACTTGCACGGGTGCGCCTTTGGCCATGCCTTCCATGAGGCCGTCGATCCAACATTCGCCGACGGGGATGCAAGCCGCCGACTGGTTCGCTTCGCCTTGCAAAATGCGCACGCGCACGCGGGTCTGGCCGTCCTTCGCGGTGAAGTAGACGCGGTTCGAGGCGGCGGGCAGTTGCGTGTTTTTCGGGATCAGCTTGTTGTTGATTCGCTCGAGTCCCTGGCGTACTTCGACGCCGAGACTGTGCGCGTTGACGCTGATTTCGACGATGTCGTTCAGGCCCGCTTGCGGGTTCGATGGCGACGCCTTCGCGGCCACGATCCCCGCATGCGCGGCCGCCCCGCGTGCCACGATCTCGCTCACCGCCAACGAACGATCCGGTTCTTTGCCGGTGAGTTCGCGGAGCATTCGTCCCGTCATCGGCATGTGCGTCGAGCCGCCGACCATCAGCACTTTATCGACGCGGTCCCACGTTAAACCGGCTTGCGTCAGCACGGTTTGAGTCGTCAACTTCGTGCGAATGAGCAAGTCCCGCGTAAGACTCTCGAACAACTCTCGCGTAATCGGCACGGTGAGCCTCTGCCCGCCATGCACGCAGGTCACGCTCGCGTTTTCGACTTTGGACAACGTCCGTTTCGCCCGTTCGACGGCGGCGTTCAGCAGTGCCATCGATTGATCGTCGTCGTGCGGATCGCTGCCGAATTGCTGTTTGAATTTATCGGAAACGTAGTTCGCGAGGCGGTCGTCCCAGTCTTTGCCGCCGAGCCGCACATCGCCTTCGATGGCGAGTACGCGGAATTTTTTCTTCGAGAGTTGCACCATCGTCACGTCGAAGGTACCGCCACCGAGATCGTAAACGACGACGGTTTTCGGTGCGTTATCGGGTAAGCCCGCGCCAGAATGTTGTTGAATCGTGTAGGCGAGTGCGGCGGCGGAGGGTTCGTCGAGGATGTCGATCACGTTCAACCCAGCGATTAACCCGGCATCGACGGTGGCCTTGCGGCGGGTGTCGTCGAAGTACGCGGGGACGGTAATCACCGCTTTGTCGATCGGCCCGATCTGCCGTTCCGCATCCTGAACGAGCTTTCGCAAAATGATCGCGCACAGCGTTTCGGGGCGATACTTCTCGCCGCTGACGAGCCGACCGAAATCGGGCAATCCCATGCGGCGCTTCATGAGCGTAGCGACCCGCTCGGGGTGCTCCATCATGACGTCGATCGCGGGCAGCCCGACAATCGCTTCGCCATCGCCGGTCAAGTACACCGCCGATGGCGTGAGCAAGTCGCCATCGCGGTTGGGCAACGTGTACGGCTTCCCGCGATCGTCGAGTGTGGCGATGGCGGAATATGTCGTGCCGAGGTCGATACCGACGGTTGCCATTGCGGAGTTCGCATCGGGGAGTGGATCAGCGCATATCCGAATTGTAATGAAGAACGCGCACCGATGGCAGAGACAACTGCATCTTCCGCGAATGCCTCGGCGTTACAACCCGAAGAATTCACTTCCCAACGGGTACGGGGATGCCGTCGGCGTTGAGTTTCTCCAACAGGGCGCGGGCTTCGGCGTCTTTTCCGGCGATTCGCAATCGCCACGCAGTCTGTATGGCTGCCGTTGCTAATAGCGGTGTGAACTTCCGGGCAATCGTATGATTCGCGAGTTCGAGCGAGTCGGATTTCACCCGCTCGGCGGCCTTGGCCGCAATAGCTGGGTGCGAGTCTTTCAGCACCGCCCACGTTCCCACACTCATTTCGTCCGGGTGAGCGTTCGCCGAAGCGACGGTCATTTCCCGATACCGTTTGACGTCGGGGTTCGCCGCGACTTTTGCAGCCAGCGGGCCACCCTCGGCCAGCACGATATTCATCGCGCACGTCGAGAGCGTGCGATGGTACTTCTTCGCGAACGCGGCATACTCCGGCGACTCCTTAATGAGCGCGATGTGGGCACGCAAACCGAGTGCCAGGTACTGCGTCCCACTGGCTCCCTCTGACGGAGCGAGCGCGTAAGCCTCGTCGGCCAGTTTCACGAGTTCGTCGGCATCGACAGGTTGCCCGAATGCGTAAGCACCCATTTTCACGAGTGTGTATGCGTTTACAGCGATGGCGTACGTCGGCCCCTTCTTGACGCGTGCGGCTTCGAGCGTCTCTCGCACTCGCGATGCGCCCTTGTTAAAATCTTCCAACGTCTTCGCATCGTTCTTCCCCGAAATCGCATCGCGATAACTTTGCATCTCTTGCACGAGGTCGAGATCGATGCGTTCGAGCTTCTCCGCGAGCGCTTTCATTCCGTCCGTATCGCGCGTGAAATGGTAGACGGACTGAAGGTTCGCATAACCGTATTTGCTTTTAGGGGACAGGATCATCAGCTTTTCGTAGTAGCTTTTCGATTTCACAAATCCGGGGTGTTGCCGAATCGCGTCGATGGATTTCTGTTTCCCCGCGCGATCGTTGTGCAAGTACGCGAATACGTCCCAGCTTCCGCCGCGTTTGAGGACTTTGAAGTCGATCGCCGTACCGACGACATCGCGAATGGCACCGTCGAGTACATTATTCGCGGTGTTGTGTATCAAAATGCTATCGGTCGGTCGCAAGGCGATGGCGCGTTCGAGTTTGTCGACGCCCTTGGCGAATTCGGCTTTGTCGGCAGTCAGCCGCGAGATATCCAAGTGCGAAAGTGCCGAGTTATTCAAACTCGAAGTCGATACCGGCATTCGTTCGTAGATGGAAATCGAGAGTTGATACTGCGTGACGGCTTCGCCATCGTGGCCTTCCAACGTCGCTTTCACAGCGCGGGCGTAGGCGAGCGATGCTTGCGTCTCCAGATCGTTCGGGTCGGACTTCGACAACCAGAGAATTTGGTCGTCGTTGTCGAGCGCCATCACCGAACGCGATCGGGCGGCACGAAATTTCTTGGCTGGCTCGGGTGCGGTGTTGTATGCCTCTTCGATCATTTTCCGTGCTTCGGATACGACCCCGACTTCCCGCAGCATCATCCCGACCGTGAGTAATATTTCCGGCGAGCGATTCCGCACGACCAGCAGTTCGTCGAACTCTTTCTTGCCTTCGATCGACTTGCCGAGCCAGTAATAAACCTGGCCGAGTGAGAGTTTGTAATCGTCGTCTTGTCCGGCGAAGGTGCGAATCGACAGCAGCGTCTTTTCGGCTTCTTCGAGTTCCTTTTTACGCGCGTCCGGGTCGGCGAATTTCTGACCGCGTTGCAGCCGGGCGATACCGAGGTCGAGCGCCGCCGAAACGACGCCGCCCGTGTCTGCGGAATCGTTCATCGCATCGCGAATTCCTGCATCCTCTTTCACCATTCTCGCGAGCACCGCCTGATTGTTCTCGAAATCCGCCTGCATTCGCGTGTTGACCGCAGCATATGCTGCTTTGATTCGCGAATCGGCGGCACGCAGTGTGGGCAGTTTCGCGTCGACGTACGGTTGCAGCAGGCCGACCGCTTTGTCGAAATCGCCCTTCCGGGAATAGATGCGCCCGAGCGTTGCGGCGGCATCGCGGGTGCCGAGTTTCGCTTCCAGTGGCACCAACAGCTTCTCGCACAAATCGAGCTTGCCCATCGCTTCATAGACGACCGCGAGTTTCGATGCCACGTCCAGATCGCTCGGGTCCGCCGCTTGGAGTTTCTCCAATAGTTGAATCCGCAGACCGAGTACCTCATCGGGTTTCGTGGCGAGTGGCGAGATAATTTCGAGCACCCCCAGCGCCGCCTTCGGGTCCGAGACGAGTCGTTCGTTCACGTACGCCATGCCGCGATTGAATAGATCGGGAATGAGGCTATTTTGCTCGCGGTGCAGGTTCATCGCAACGCGATATAGTTCGGCGGCTTCGGCACCATCGGCGGGCGGGGTGTTGAACAGCCCTTTGAACCGAATCTTGGCGGTCGATGGGAACTGGCTCCGTGCCACTTCGAGATATAACTTCGCGGCTTGGCCGGTCTTGCCCTCGGCGGCCAACGCATCGGCATCGGCCAGCTTCGCGGTGGCCAGATACGACGGCGTGTTCGTGTACTGATACCAGCCCACGCCACCCGCCACCGCGAAGATCGCGACGAGGAATGCGACGTTCCAAAGCTTCGCAAACTTCGACAACGGAACCTTGCCGATGAAGTACCAGCCGTACGTTTGGGCATCGGCCACGCGATACGCCCCGATGGCGATTAACGGGATGAACAGCAACGTGAGGCAGTGCGTTTTGACGTAGGTGCCCGTCGCATCGTCGACATCGCGTTTACCGGCGACACTCGTGCCGATGCCGTAGATCCCGAACAAACTCGGAGGCGATGAAATCGACTGCATTTCCGGAAATCGCTCGAAGATGTCATCGTTCATCGGAAACCTCTCGTACCGTCACTTCTAATCGGGATGTCAAAGAATAGCTTACGATGGTTCCCATCGCAATCACTTTATCGCGTTGTTCCGCTTTCCCGTGGCAAATGGGGCATGGTTCAAAAGCGGTGGTTATGGGTAACATCTGCGTCCTTCGGTCTTTGGTAACCCTTCAGACTGGTGAAGTCGCCTCTTCGCCCCGGACGGGGCAACGGGATGTAGCCACGGGTGGAGTGACACTCGACAACGTCGAGTGGAGCGGAACCCGTGGAGGAGTTTGCAAATGGTAACGGCTTCTGAAGCAGGAGCCTCCACGGGTTCCGCTGCGCTTTACCCGTGGCTACATTCCCACTGCCCCTCCGGGGCGTTCCGATGGTTTTTCGTCTCGGTTTCGTTACCCGGCTTCACCAGGCGGAAGGGTTGCGGGTGAAAGATTCGTTCGTTACGACTTCAGACGCCAGCCTTGGCGTTGACCACATTCGGATTGTCTTCGGCGACGAGGAGCAGCGGATGATTGCAAAGGACGAGCGAATCGCCGGGGCGGACGCGGGTCGGACCGGCAATTTTTTTGCCGTTCAAAATCGTGCCGTTTTTGGAAGCGATATCGTGAACCTCGACGTGACCGTTCGTGTGAATGACGAGCGCACAATGGCGGCGCGAAACGTGTTCGTCCTTGATGACGACGCTGTTATCGGGAAGTCGGCCAATGCTGTTGACGCCGACGAGTAGCGGGAAAAACTGCTCGCCGTCCTTGAGCCAAAGATGCGCTGCGCCACCCGGCATCAACGGTGGGGCATCGCGAGTTACGCCCGCAAGATCGACATCTTGCGGCGGCAACGTGCCCATGAGCGTACGACCACCACACGCCCCTTCGAGTTGGAGCCGCGCTTGTCGGTAGGCGTCTCGGCGAGGGAGATCGCCGAGGTGGATGCTATTCAGCTGAGGGTCGCTCATGGCGACCTCGCTGGCAAGAGTAAAGAGGGAGAGGTATTCACACAGTGATAATACCTCAAACATTACGACTACTTTCATCGTTCACCGCAATCGTATCTGCGTCGATACCCGAATGCTAGGAAAAATCAACCGCCATATTCAATTTGCGCAGCATACGCGGCTCTTGTGTCATTCGATTGTCAAAAACGACACGCGACTCACTTATCCTACATTGAGTCAAAAGGAGCGAGGCATGAAAGCGGAAGTGGTGTCGATCGGCAGCGAGATGACGAGCGGGCAGAACCTCGACACGAACGGGCAGTGGCTCAGTTTGCGGCTTGCGGGCATGGGCATACCGGTCGGGTTCCACACGACTCTTTCAGACGATCTTGCGGATAACATCGCGGGCTTTCGATTTGCACTCGCACGCGCGGATCTCGTACTCATCACCGGCGGGTTGGGGCCGACGCAAGACGATCTCACACGCGAAGCACTCGCAGCGATGGCGGACGTCGCGCTCGTCGAAGATGCGACTTCGTTACTCCAGATTCGCGAGATGTTCGAGAAACGCGGTCGAATCATGCCCGAACGCAATCGCGTGCAAGCACTCTTCCCGCAAGGCGCGGAGCCGATCTTCAACGCCTGCGGGACGGCACCCGGCGTCTGGCTGAAGATCGGCAACAAGGTGATCGCCGCAATGCCCGGCGTGCCTTCGGAAATGGTTCGCATGTTCGACGAACGAGTGAAACCGAAACTCCTGCTGAACGGCTTCGGCGGCGGTCGCGTGTTCGTGCAACGAAAGATCAACAGCTTCGGTGCGGGCGAATCGGCCGTCGAGGAAAAGCTGATGGACCTCACCCGGCGCGGGCACGTTCCGGAGGTTGGCATTACCGTCAGCGATGCCGTAATCTCGTTGCGAATTCTCGCGCGCGGCGAAAGTATGGCGGCCGTGCAGGCGCAAATCGCACCCGTTGAAGCGACGATCCGGGAGCGATTGGGCGACACGATCTTCGGCGTCGAGAACGAGGAAATTCAAGACGTGGTGATTCAGATGTTGAAGGCACGCGGGCAAACGGTGGCAACCGCCGAGAGCCTGACGGCGGGGCTGGTGGCGAACCGCCTGGCACAAGTTCCCGGTGCGAGCCAGTGCCTGCTCGGTGGCGTGATCGCCTACACGAACGCGGTGAAGATTCGCGAACTCGGCGTAGCGGAGGCGACAATTGCCGAACACACCGCCGTGAGCGAACCGGTCGTGAAGGCGATGGCCGAGGGCGTGCGTGCGAAGTTCGGCAGCGATTACGGCATCGCCACTACCGGCTACGCCGGCCCGGATGGCGACCCCGTCGGCAAGGTGTTCGTGGCCATCGCCAGCGCGAATGGCACCGTCGCACAGGAGTTTACCTGGGGCGGCACGCGGCTCGAAATCCAGAGCCGCACGGCCAAGCTGGCGCTCAACCGCCTGCGGCTGGAATTGCAGAAGGAACTTATGGCGTCAGCGTGATCGTTTGCTCGGTGCTACCGATGGGCAGTTCGATACCCGTCTGGCCTTGCAGCGTGTACTTCTTCGGCACAGCTTTGAATGCGGTTGCGAATTTAGAACGGTCTTTGCCGCTGCCTTCCTGGAAGTAAATCGAGTAGGTGCCGGGGATCAACTCGGCGGGGCCACCTTGAACCGACTTCGCCGGTGCGCCGTTATCGTCCAGAATGAAGTCGCCGGGGGTTTGATTCGCGGTCGTCGGCGAGAAGCTGATCGTCACATCCTTGAGTGGCTTGCCATCGACGCCGATCACTTTGACCATAATCGGCCCGGCAGACGAACGCGGCCCGACTGAAGGGCCGCAACCGGCAAGGGCCAGTCCGGCAGTAGCAAGTAGAGCGAGCGAGATCGTGCGAAACATGTTCGTGAGTCCTGTTCGGTTAGAGAAACAGAAAAGGGCTGGCGACGAATCGCCAGCCCCATTTCGCGGTGGTAGCCGCAGGGAAACTAATCGAGGTTCGGGGTGACTTCGCCACCCGAACCGCTTGCAAGAGCCTTCATCACAAGTGGAGCAAGGCTGTCGCGGAGCGAGCGAACCGAGCCATCGCCCATCACACACTGAACGATACCGGTGTGAAAGCTGAACGGCTCATCGTTCGGGCCGCAGTTGTTGACCGACCACGGGCAACCGCCCGTATTCGTGTTCGCAACGACTGCACCCTGTGGACCGCCGGTTGGGCTGTTCGAGTTATTCAGCACCTTCGTGCCGTAGCTCGGACCACCTGGAGGGCCGGACAGGCCGTTACCGGCGGCATCCGGGTCGGCCCATGCGTGAACGCGACGGAGATTGCCGGTGATCGGGTCGGGGTCGGGGCCGACGATGTTCCGTGCGGAGAACGCACCGAAGGTGCCGACGCTCGGGTGCGAACGGCCAGCGTCTTCGATAAACATGATCGTGTTGCTGGCACCATCGGTGTTCGCGATGATCGCTTTGTTATCGCACGACAAAAAACCTTGTTTGGCCATGAGTGCCCGGCGACCGCCAGAGATCGGACGTGTGCCAATAGCCGTGTCTGCTGCGGGTGTGCCACCCGTACCGTCTTCAATGTCGCAGATCGCGATGGCCATATAGTCGATTGGGCCGTAACCGACGGGATCGCGGCCTTGTGGGCCGATTGGCATACTCGGACAGAAGAACGTCTTGACGATGTTCTTGCCCGGTGACAGTACACCCATAGCGACATCCTGGTACGAACGGCCACGGGCGTTCTTGTGCAAGATTCCACCGCCTGGGGCCGTGTAACTACCGTCGCCGTTGAGCGTACCGCCCGAGTACAAAATCTTCGGATCGGAAGTCACGTCGAACTGGCGATAGATGTTCTCTTGTTCGATATACGGCAACGCGAACGTACACCACGAATGGATCAGATAATGCGTCGTGTTCGAGCCAGTCGAATCGCACTGCCCGGCAGGGAGAACCGAGCCATAGGCGCTTTCGTAGTTGTGGCAGGCCAAGCCGAGTTGTTTCAGGTTGTTCGAGCACTGGCTACGGGCCGCAGCTTCGCGAACCTTCTGGACGGCAGGTAGTAAGAGGCCAATCAAAATGGCGATAATTGCGATGACGACTAGAAGCTCGATCAGGGTGAACCCCCGACGGGCAGAGCGGTTGCGGAGCGAATCGCGCAAGGTAGAGACTCCATACAAGTGGCGTATACGACGAGTGCATACGTTACGCACTCGTGCATCACATACGTTATAGAACGCCATTAAGTAGAACTGGTGTAGGTATTGTGAAGTCTTCGTTTGATATTTCCAGGCGTGACGCACGACACTTTGCCCGGCTATGCAATCGCTATAACCGGTAAATCTTCTCAAGTCCGATCTGCCTTCCATCCGATGCTGATACTGGATATACCCGCGCCGCAATGCGTGCAAAATGGAATTTCGTGAGGTGACCATGTCCGATACACGTGGACTGCTGGAGCGTATCGCGACATTCCGTTCGCGCCTCGAAGAGATTCCGCAACTCGCGGGTTCGCCGGTGCTTGCGAACGACCCAACGAGCGTGCGTACGTTCCTGACGGCGGTGACACCGCAACGCATGGCCACGGACATCGTCGAATCGAAGCCCGAATCGATCCCGCTTTCCGCACGAACCATCCGCCTGCTACACGATGCCAAAGAGTTGGTGGACCGACAAAAGACGCTCGCCAACGAGCCGTTTCTGACTGCCGCGGGCGATGAATCGCTGGCGAACTACCATCGTGGCATCGTCGGCCTCACCGATACTGCGCTACGGGTTGTCAGCGTGTTCCCGGCTTCGATTGAAGCCCAACAGCGTGCTTGTGAAGGCCTCGAAAATCTACTCGCTGTCGTACGCCATCGCCTCAATGTCCTCGATCATGCGCTCGGAATTCGCAGCCGCGAAACGGGGCGCATTCAACGGCTGACCGAGATTCTGTCGTCGCTCCATGCCGGGCGTGCGGTGTTCGTTCCTGCAATCTCGGATCTTGCGGAAGAAGTGCTCGACGAATCGCGGCGCGGCCTCGGAATGCGGATGTTGCCCGTCGATCCGCACGGTCCGCTCGGCGTCGCCGGTGCCGTGGCCACACACGCGCTGAACGTCGGTCAGGTGCTCGCCCGATTGACGCAATACGACTACGAATGGGCATCGAAGCCGGCACTCCTGATCTTCGCCGCACTCGTCATGGATGTCGGCATGTTAGACGTGCCGCCGGGCGATTTCGGCATCGAACACCCCGCGAACTCCGTCGCGCGTCGCATCGTCGAAGGCCACCCGCGCCGCAGTTCGGAAATCGTTCAACTGATGTTACCGGAGACCGGCCCGCTCGCGGAAGTCGTCGTGGCGCATCACGAACGCATCGATGGTACCGGCTACCCGAACGGGCTGCGCGGCGAGTCGATTTCATCGCCCGCACGCTTCCTGGCGATGGCCGATGCCTACGCCGACCTCGTCGCCGAGAAGCCCCATCGCCCTGCGTGCGATTCGCGGACGGCGCTTACGGAAGTCTTGCTCGCCAGCGAAAACGGCCAACTCGACCGCGACTTTGCCGAGTACGCGCTGAACCTGACGTTCCACCCGATCGGCACGGTCGTCGAGTTAATGGATGGTCGCACGGCGGTCGTCATCTCCGCGCACAATAGCCGCACGAATCTGCGTGCCACGACGCGGCCCGTGGTGGCGATCCTCGTTGCCGCCGATGGCCAGACAATGCCGCGGCCGGAATTTCTCGATTTAGCGTCTGCCGACGTGGGTGGAATCGCCCGCGAATTGACGGCCATCGAGCGCCGCGAACGACTTTCCGAAACGTACCCCGATATGTGCTGGTAAAATCCCGTCGTCCCTCGAGCGAATCACCGGGATGCGGGCGAGTGCGCTCGCAAACGATTCCTCAGCCGAGGCGACCGTGGCCGAAGACAAATCGCCGAGCTACTACTCTGCAACGCGGCACCCATTGGCGTGTCTCGCGTTCCTCGTGCCGCTGATCGCGTTCTACGAGTGCGGCGTCCTCTGGATGGGCGGCGCGAACCCACAGGCATTGCGCAACGGCGCGGATTACTGGTTCCGTTCCAGCCTCGCCGAGTACGGCTTCCACCAGATCTGGGCCGCCCCGCTGCTAGTTGTCGCCATCTTTTTCTTCCGCACATTAGTCGAACGAAAAGGGCGGCCCACGCGACTGTTCTCGACGATCTTCGGCATGTTGGTCGAAAGTGCGATCTACGCCGTTTTGCTCTGGGCTTTCAGCCGAAATTTCCTGATGTTGCTCGACCGCTCCGGCGTCGTGTTGGCGAACGTTCCGGGTCAAACGCCCGCGCTCGGCCAACTCATCACGTTCATCGGCGCGGGGATTTACGAGGAAGTGCTGTTCCGCCTCGGCCTGTTTTCGATCTGCTGCATCTTGCTGCGAATCTTGTTCCCCGGCGTGATTGCGGTGCCGATTGCGGCGCTGTTCGCCGCCGTGGTGTTCGCGGCAGCGCATCACATTGGGCCTAACCGCGAGTGGCCAATCCAGGCCCCCGTGTTTTTATTCCGCATGTTGGCCGGACTGTTCTTCACGATTCTCTTCGTCGCACGCGGCTTCGGCATCGCGGTCGGTGCCCACGCCGGTTACGACATCCTCGTCGGCGTGGTCGTACAACCGATCGCGACAAACGGCTAAAGGCGTCGTACGTGCGAATTTTCGCCTCTCGTAATCGACGTAAGTCAGAATTGCGGACACTCCAAAACCGGCTTTTGGGGTGTTTTTTCGGTCTTCGAGGCCACTTTTCGATCGCAAATCGCCGATCTGTTTCGAGGTGTTTTGCGTTATCCTGCGTTCCTATCGCGGTTTGCGTCGAGGCTCACGATTTCGCATCAGCCGAAACGACTGGTCGAAAATCGACCGAATGCGACCGAAAATCGACCGGACCCGACATAAAATCGACCGGACGCGACATTTCTATGTCATTTCGCGACACTTTTGCGTCGCTTTGCGCACGATGCAAATGTCGACTTACGTCATATCGTCTAGGACTTTGTGACATCGCGAATTCGTGTGGGTGCGCACATCGCTTGGCTCTGCGAACTCGCCGAAAGCCGCCGATTCACTGCGAGGTGAGACAAGTACAACTGCACCGCCTGTTCTCGCAAGTTTTTCGGGTGGACCCATTTCCCGGCG
>JAYVQG010000137.1:0-2157 GCA_043757025.1 Limnoglobus sp. | reverse complement strand
GTGCAAGTCGTTCTTGAGTAACTCCGTCGCCTCCATACCCCATCAATAGCCAATTCCGACGACCGCGGGAATACGAGCAGAGATTGGACAGCTACCATGCGCTCCCACGCTTGCGAATTCAGACTTAGCGAAATCAGCATCGGCATAACGAAAAACATGTGTGCTCGTTTGGTTATTGATGTTATGGTTGGGTTGGAAAAATTCCCATTCGTGCTCCACCGCTCGCCAAATCGCCGTGCTTCGCACGTCGGCACTTCATAAAATCGCTTCACAAAGCTCCACCCACCCGAGACACGATAATGGCCAGTACGCCCGAAACTCGCTTGCAAGAATTGCACCTGATACTGCCACCCGCACCGAAACCGATTGGCGTTTACAAGCCGGCGGTGCGCGTTGGTAACATGCTGTACATCTCGGGGCACGGTCCACTGAAGCCGGATAAAACGCTGATTACGGGGCGAGTCGGGCACGATCTGACGCTCGAACAAGGCAAAGAAGCCGCGCGGCAGACTGGCCTTGCGATTCTTGCCACGATTCGCGATCAACTCGGATCGCTCGACAAAGTGAAGCGACTCGTCAAGACCTTCGGCATGGTGAACTGCACGGCCGATTTCGGCGAGCAACCGAAGGTCATCAACGGGTTCTCCGAATTGATGAAAGACGTGTTCGGCGAAGAGGCAGGGATTGGCGCGCGGAGCGCCGTCGGGCACAATGCACTGCCAGGCAACATCGCCGTGGAAATCGAGTGTATCCTCGAACTCGAGTGATTTCGACCGCAGAATACATAAAGAATTTTAACCGCAGAGAGTCAGAAGTGCGATGAAATGGAGCGGCTGAGATGCATTCGATGGATTTCAAATAATTTCTTTGCGTACTCAGCGCGCTCTGCGGTTAAGAATCTTTCGACTAATATTGTGGCTCTGAGTAAAATGAACCCGATGAATACGATAGCTGCCCCGACTTCAAGCGTTCCTGCTGTCACTCGCCCGGTTCGCCCCGCACGCCGGGTGATCTGGCGCTACTTTAGCATCTTGCTCGGCTTCCACTTGCTGTTGCCGATTGCGTTCTTCGACCCGTTCTTCACGTGGTGGTTCCCCGTTTACTTGCTCGTCGGCAACGCGATTTTCGGCTCGATCGGCATCAACCTCGCCTATCACCGACTGCTGACACACCGTTCGCTCGAAGTGCCGCGCTGGCTGGAAAAAACCTTCGTGATGTTCGGCATTTGCAGCCTGGAAGGGCCGCCGTTCAAGTGGGTCTGCACGCACCGCATCCACCACCAGGAAAGCGACGTCGAGAAAGACCCGCACAGCCCGCGCGAGAATTTCCTTTGGGGGCACATGGGCTGGATCTACACCGACGACCCACGCATGAACTCGTTCGTGACGTACGACAAATACATTCCCGATTTGCTCGAAGAATCGTATCTGCGCTGGTTGCACAAACGCAGCCGGTGGGCGCAACTGTACCTCGCGCACATCGTGCTGCTCGTACTCGCCGCCGCCGGTGTCGGTGCGATTTTCAACGGCACCGAAGGCGCGATCAACGGGGCCGCACAGATGTTCGCATGGGGTGTCGTCGCTCGTACGGTTTACGTCTGGCACATCACGTGGTTCGTGAACTCCGCCTCGCACCGCTGGGGTTACCAGAACTACAAAACCGGCGACCTCAGCACGAATTCCTGGTGGGTGGCGCTACTCACGAACGGCGAAGGCTGGCACAACAACCACCATGCCGCCCCCCGCGCTGCCAGCCACGGCCACCGCTGGTGGGAAATCGACCTCACCTACTCGTTCGTGCGACTGCTGGAACTCGTCGGCCTCGCGAAAAAAGTCGTGCCGATCGTCGTACCCAAGCACCGTCTGCAAGAAACCGAACCCGTCGTAGCCAACAATTAGGTCGTTGGAGATTCGTCCAACTGCTTTCGGTGCCGCCTGCCATATCCGAGCAAACTGAGCGCACCGATGCTCAACAGGACGAGCGATGTGGGTTCGGGAATTGGGTTGGGCGGCGGCGGTAAATCGGCGATAAGGCGTCAACATAATTCTGCCGGGAAATCCGGCCTGGTTCCAATTGCGGCGATTTTGGGTAGCAGGGAATGATTCCACCACTTACCCACCCACCCATCCCTGGAATCATTCCCGATTTCGGAATCAA
>JAYVQG010000136.1:0-8341 GCA_043757025.1 Limnoglobus sp. | reverse complement strand
TAAGCTCGGATTGCGATTACGAAATCAGCCCCGGCGATATGTCGCCGGGGCTGATTTCGTAATCTCCTTGACTTTCGCGCACGCGCAGGGTGAAATCCAACACCCATACGAACACCATAAGTCAAAAAATCCAAGACGATCCGACGTAAGTCGACTTTTGCATGGTGCGTAGAAGTGTCTCCAAGTGTCGTGAAAGTGTCTCCAAGTGTCGTGAGAATGTCGTGTGATGTCGTGAAAGCGTCGCGAAGTGTCGTGAAAATGTCGCCACTTGCGCCGGTTCTCGAACGAAGAGCATTCGACATAACCCCCGATAAAAGTTCGACTTGCGGAATACGCACCTGTTATTTTCGATCAAAAAGTGGCATTTTGGGGCCTCAAAAACCGGAAAAACACCCGAAAAACCGGATTTGGAGCCTCCGCAATTGTGACTTACGTCGATTCCGATCTGTGAGAAATTGAACCCGGCTGATAGTAGCCTTTCCAATCCGTCGCTCGGCACTGGCCGGATCGACCTCATCGAAGTCAAGCACGGGATTCCGTTCCGAATGCTGCTTCCCGAAACGCTTTCGTAATCCCCGGCAATCACTCGTTTTTCCCATCTTCCTGACTTTTTTCCGGCCGCACTGCGGAGGCGAAGGTAGGCAACGCATCGTGCGTTCCTCGCTTCGCTTGTGTCTCTGCTGCGGAGGAATCGTCGGCGTCGTCCACCCTTCGTTGCGGCCGAGGTGAATCCTCGTGCTGGCACTAGATCGAAATCCCGAGCGAACGCGCACTCTCATCTCGTATCACGCGCGATGGCTGACGCGGCTCGGCGTTTACGACAGTTGTGACGACCTCGTCCAAGTTACTCAAACGACGTCAGTTTCGCGGGTTTCGGTAGAGGATCCAGGGAACGAGCTGGGGCCATCGGCTGCGTCGCGGGCGGGACCGCAGTCGGCTTCGTTGCCAGCGGAGCGGCAGGGAGCGGCAGAGTTGCGGGCGCATCTGCGAACGTAATAGTGGGCGCGTTCACGGTCGTATACGCCGATGTGTACGCCCATGTCAGCAAATCGCCGACCAGGCTGAACGGCAGATCCACGGCACACAGGAACGTCAGCATCTCGTGGGGGTACTGTTCCGACTGACGCTTTCGGTGCGTTACGGGACCGGATTCTTCGCCAGACGACTTGTGAATGGCCGCCATGTCTCTTTTGACGCCACCGAACGGAATCCGTCCGCCCTCTTCCGAGTTCGAGTGGGCGAGGTTCGCCATCGTCCCGCAACCCGTGGCCGACAAGACCGCGAGCAGCAGAACACAACAAAGCGCGCGAAATGTCATCTTATACTCCTTGGATTGAGAACACGACCAAAGTGGCCGCACTCACCGCGAAGCCGTTAGGGTTTGCCGTTGGCTTGGCGGCGTGTCAGGGGCGGTAGTTCCCCTGGTATCGACAACGAGTTGCCACCGCCGAGAGCCTGGTAGGCGTTCACGACGGCCGACAATTGCTGCCGCTTGGTGTCGATCAGGAGCGTCCGCGCTTCGAGCAGATCCCGCTGGGCCAGCAGCACTTCCACATACTCGGCACGGGCGGCCTGGAACAACTTGGTGGCGATTTCAACCGACGACTCTAGCGCGGTCAGCTGTTGCTTCCGGACTTCGATACTCTTGCGGAAGTTCTCCGCCATCGAGATCCGGTTGACGACCTCGGCGAAGGCATTGAGGATGACCCGCTGGTATTCGTATATGCTCTGCAACTGGCGCGCGTTGGCGGTCAGGTACTCGGCTTTGACCGCAGACCTGTTGATCAGGGGCGCGGTCAGATCGGCGGCGACGTTGGCGACCAGAGCCTCCGGAGTGTTGAACAGATACTTTGGGTTGAATGCCCGGTAGCCGACGTTCGCGTTGAGGTCCAGCCGGGGGAAGAAGTGGGCGCGGGCGACCTTCACGTCCAACCCCGCGGCCACCAATTCTCGTTCGGCCTGGCGGATGTCGGGGCGGTACAGGAGTAGTTCCGCCGGCACCCCTGCGCTCAGAACGTGAATTTCCAGGTCGAAGAAACCGCCAACCGTGCGCTCGACCGGCTGCGGGAACCGACCGAGTCGGAAGTTGATTCGGTTCTCGGCTTCGACGAGCTCCTGACGGACGATCAACTTCTCGCTCTGGTTGCGGCGGATTTCGGCCTGGAACCGCTGCACGCCAAGGTCGGTGCCGCGACCGGCCTCGAACTTGGCCTTCGCGATGTCGTAATTCTGCTGCTGGAGCTTGATGTTCTGGTCTAGCGTCAGTTGCCGCTGATCGAGTGCCAATAGCCCGTAATAATTCTCCGCGACTTCCGCGACCAGCCGTGTGACGAAAGCGTTGCGCCGTTCGATCGCAGCCACGTACCGCAGGGCCGCCGCGTCCCGAGCGTTCCGCAACTCTTTCCAGATGTCCAACTGCCAGAAGACGTTGAAAGATGTGAGGATGTCCGGCAGCGGGTTGTGGATCGGCCCGTTGGGACGGATGTCTAACGCGGCATCGACGGCCCCTTCGCGGGTGAAGCGGCTGGACAGGTCCAAACCCGCACCTCCGCGATACCCGACGAACGGGAGGTACGCCCCACGCCGCCGCAGCACCTCGTACCGGGCAATCTCGATGTCCTCTTCCAGCCCTTTCAGTTCTCGATTGCCGACCAGCGATTCCTGAATCAGCCGCGTCAGCGCCGCATCGCTGAAGAAATCTTCGACCCCGACCTTCGCCGAGCTTTCCGCGTCGGCTGGCCCGGTCGCGATTGAGTTATCCGTGGCGTTGTAGCCCACCGGTACCACCGTACCCGACTCCGCCTGGCGGAGATTCGGAAGTTGACACGAGGGCAGGAAAAGAAGTATGCCGCACGCGATCGCCCCAGCGACCGAACACCGCTCTCGTCGGTCTTGGGGAAATTTCAGTGAATGGTTCATCCGCTTTAATCCTTGCTCGCACGTTCGAGAACGTTCCTGTCGTTCTTATCGGCATTTTCGATCCAGACCATCCAGTCGATTCATTCGAGAAATCCTGCTTCAATCCCTACGCATCAGTGCGAGGTGCCACCCTCCGGTGGGTGAGAGTTCGGAGCGGCGATGAGTAGGATTTCGACGTGTTCGGACGGAGCCTCAACGGAGTTGTCCGTTGGCGGGTGCGCTGGTGCGTGGCCGTCCGCGTACGGCACATAGTCGCCTTCGCCTCGCGGTTCGAGCGGTTTGCGTCGGGGGATCTCGCTGAGTGGACTTTCCGACTCGTCCTGGAGGAGCTTTCGCCCGTCGGCCATCTTGCCGAAAAGGTAGTACAGGCCGGGGATTACCAATACCCCGATCACGGTGCCGAAGAGCATCCCACCGGCCCCGGTCGTGCCGATGGTACGGTTCCCAATCGCCCCGGCACCGGTAGCGAACACTAGCGGGAGTAGCCCGGCAATAAAAGCGAACGAGGTCATCTGAATCGGCCGGAACCGCAGCTTTCCGCCTTCGATGGCCGCATCCAGGAGGGAGGCACCCTCCTGGCGGCGCTGCACCGCAAACTCGACGATCAGGATCGCGTTCTTGCCGAGCAGACCGACCAGCATGACGAGGCCGATCTGGGCGTAAACATCGTTCGACAGCCCCATCAGTTGCAAACACAAGTAGGAGCCGAAGATCCCGATCGGCAGTGATAGAATCACCGCCAGAGGCAAAATGAAACTCTCGTACTGGCCGACGAGGACCAGGTACACGAACGCGACGACGATTAGGAAGATGTAGACCGCCTCGTTACCCTTTTTAGCTTCGTCGTAGGAGAGGCCCTCCCAGCCGAGGCCATAGCCCGGTGGCAGCGTCACGGCGGCGACTTCCTGAATGGCCTTCAGTGCTTGCCCGCTGCTGTAACCGGGGGATGGCCCGGCCTGAATGGTGGCCGACGGGTAGAGGTTGTAACGGGTGATCTCGTTCAAACCCTGCTTCTTGTTGACCTTCATGAACGCCGAGTACGGGACCATCTCGCCGCGGTCGTTTTTGACGAACATGTTTTCCAGGTCTTCGGGATAGCGTCGGAACTCGGGCGAAGCCTGGACGTACACCTTGTAGAACTGGCCGAAAAGGATGAAGCCCTGTTCGTAGGTGCTGCCGATGAGGATGTTGAGGCTGTCCATCGCCCGCCCGATCGACACGCCCTTCTGCATGGCTTGGTCGTTATTGATAACCAACTCGTATTGCGGGTAGTTCGCGGTATAAAAGGTAAAAAGCCCTGTAAGCTCCTTGCGTTTGCCGAGCGCGGCCATGAACTTATCGTTTACCTCGCCGAGCCTCTTGTAATCGGTCGTATTCGTCTTGTCGAGGAGTCGGAGGGAAACACCCCCAGCCTGACCGTACCCCGGCACGGCGGGCGGCTCGAAAAACTCGATCTTCACGTTGGACATCTGCTTGCACTTTTCCTCGATCTCCTCGGTGATCTCGCGCGACGTCCGTTTGCGCTCGGACCACGGCTTCAGATTGATGACGCAGGTACCCGCGTTCGAGCCGCGACCCTCGGTCAGGATCTCGTAGCCGGCCAGCGAGGAAACCGAAGTGACTTCCTCGAGTTCCTTGGCGATCTTCTGAAGTTCGTGGGACTTGGCGTTGGTGTACTCAAGCGTCGAACCCGGCGGGGTCTGGATGATCCCGTAGATGATGCCCTGATCCTCGCCCGGAATGAATCCAGACTGGAGTTGCGTATTCACGGTAAAGACACCGAAGGCGAACCCCGCGATAATGAGTACGGTCATCAGGCGGCGGGTGAGGATCCGTCGCAGGATCGCAGCGTACCCGCCCGTGACCCTCTCGACCGCGCGGTCGAACACATGCAGCAGCATGGCCAGCGGCCCGCGCTTTTTTATGCCCGTGTGCGGCTTGAGGATCATCGCACAAAGGACTGGCGTGAGCGTCAGGGCCACCAACCCGGACAGGATAATGGCCGTGGCCATCGTGATGCCGAACTGGCGGTAAAAGGTGCCGACCGGTCCGGGTACGAACGTTACCGGCACGAACACGGCCGTCATCACCAGGGTGATGGCGATGATCGCGCCGCTGATCTCGTGGAGCACCTCCATCGTCGCGCGATAGGGCGACAGGTGTTTGGCGTGCATCTTGGCGTGAACCGCCTCGACCACCACAATCGCGTCGTCCACCACCACCCCGATCGCCAGCACCAACGCGAACAGCGTGATCAGGTTGATCGACAGACCCATCAACTGCATGAAGAAGAATGTGCCGATGAGCGATACCGGGACCGCCAGAATCGGGATCAGCGTGGAGCGCAAATCCCCCAGGAACAGAAAGACCACCAGCGACACCAAAATGAACGCTTCCAGCAAGGTGTGGAGCACCTTGTCGATCGAGGCGTCTAAGAAGTTTGACACGTCGTAAGTGACCTCGTAGTCCATTCCAGGCGGGAACGACTCCTTCTTGATCTGCTCAAGTTCCTTCTTGACCTCCTCAATGACGGCGGCTGCGTTGGAACCGGGGTTCTGCTTGAGGATGATCGCCGCTGACGGGCGGCCGTCGATATCCGAATAGATGTCGAAGAACTCGGAGCCGAGTTCGACCCCGTACGAAGTCTGCTTGCCATCCTTCCACACGCCGCACACGTCTTTGAGTCGCGTGATCTCGCCTTCCGGGGTCGCCTTCAAAATGATGTTCTCATACTCCTCCGCCTTGTTGAACCGTCCCTTATACGTCAGGACGTACTCGATCGACTGCGAAGTCATCCCGGTGGCCTGGCCGAGCCGTCCGGGCGAGCCGATGACGCTCTGATCCGAGAGTGCCTTCATGACTTCTTCGGTGGAGATTTTGTAGGCGCGCATCCGGTCGGGGTTGAGCCACACCCGCATGGCGTAGGTGCGGCTGCCCAGGATCGTCGCCGTACCGACACCCCGGATGCGGCGGATCGTCTGGAGGACGTTGACCTGGGTGTAGTTGTAAAGGAACTTCTGATCGACGTTCTTGTCCGTGCTGGAGATGTTGATGTACATCAACATGCTCGGCTGAACCTGGCTGACGATGATCCCCTCGCGCTGCACCAGTGGGGGGAGCAGGTTCTTCACGATGGCGATCCGGTTCTGGACGTTGACGACCGCAATGTCCGGGTCGGTACCCGGCTCGAAGTAGATACGGATCGTCGCCTCGCCGGCACTGGTCGCATCGGAGGACATGTAGCGCATGCCCTGAACCCCGTTGATCGACCGCTCCAGCGGGATCAGCGTGGAATCGACCAGCACTTCCGCGCTCGCACCGGGGTAAGTGATGAAGACCAGCACAGTCGGGGGCGCGATGTTGGGGAACTGCGAGATTGGTAGGGTCTTCATCCCTAACACTCCCAGGAACAGGAGCAACACCGAGATAACGATCGCCAGCGCCGGCCGGTGGAGGATTTTTGTGAACATGGTCTTGGTGGGTGTTCCGGTGAGGTTGGGGGACGTCGGCCGCTATTCCGCGTGGTGCTTCTGGTTCGTCAAAGCCTCTTCCGACGAGCGCGTCTCGTACTGAATCTTCTCACCATCGTGGACCTGTCGGACCCCTTCGAGGACGATCCGGTCGTGTGCGTCGAGGCCCGTTTTGATGACAAAGATGTCGTCCATCTCGTGCGCGACGACGACCTCTCGCTGATGGACCACGTCGTCTTTGCCGACGACGAATGCGTACCGCTTGTCGAGGGTCTCGAAGGTGGCACGCTGCGGGATAACGACGGCATCGTGCAGCGTGCGGTGGATCAGCACGTTACCGGTCTGGCCGTGCCGTAGCAGACCTTGCGGGTTCGGGAAGTCGGCGCGGAACTGGATGTTACCAGTCTCCTTGTTGAATTCACCCTCGAGAGTGATGATGTTACCCGCATCGTGCTCGAATTTGCTGCCGTTGGCGAGGACGAGTTCGATCTTTGCGTCCCCGAGTTCGATCCGAGAGCTCTTCCGGACCTTCACCTTGCCGGTGTCGGCCATGTACTCGAAGAACCGGACCTCGGGCACGTTGAACTTTGCCCACATCACGTCATTGTCGGACAGGGTCGTTAGCACTTCTTCCTTCTTGACCAGGCTCCCTTGCTGTTGGCTGAGCCGGTCGATTATGCCGTCGAACGGTGCACGGACTACAGTGAAGTCCAACTCCGCCTTTGCCAGGTCCGCTTTGGCCTGGGCTTTAGCTAGCTTGGCCTCGAACAGCGCGACCTCGTTCTGAGATACAACATTGGTTTCGGCTAGTTTTCTAGTGTTGTTCAGTTCGAGCCGCGCGAGTTGGGCCTCCGCTAGTTCGGCATCCAGCCGCGCTTTGAAAAGGGTCGGGACAACCTTGAACATCACCTCACCCGCCTTCACCACTTGACCTTCTTTGAGGTTGATTGCCTCAAGGAACCCTTCCTGGAGGCTGCGGACCTCGATGTGCCGCTGCGAGCGGATCTGGCAGACGTATCGCTGTGTGATGAGGACATCTCGGACCCGAGGACTCGTGACAACGAGTGCGTTGTGGTGTTCGACGTGTTCGGGACCATGCTCCTCAGCGTGCGTGGGTCGGCATGCGGGCAGGGAAAGAGTTGTCACCACCAGTAAGACTGCCAGGATCGAACGGATCCATTTCGATTGTTTCGCCATGAGTTTATGCTCGTTAGGTGTAGCAGGAATCATTTCGGTTCTAGCACTGCGGTCCGGACTCGCACCAGTGCATGCAATCGGCGGGCCAACTAATGCAAATGGCTGACCAATTGATGCAATCAGCGGGCCAATACGATGAATTGCCGATCCGCTCCGAACGCCCGACTGCCTGCGAATTTAGCACTATTGACGGGTAAATTGGCTGTAGCTAAGTTTGGACCGGATAGACTTTCCGTTAACTCTGGCTCTGAAAGGTGCTTTTCCAAGGATTGTCGAGGTTCTGTCACTGATTTGCGATAGACTCATATGGACAGTATTGAGTTCAAACTACGTTTCAACTGGTGCTTTTGAAGGTTCTTTGTGTCGAAGATTGCGGAAAATGCAACCCGTGCTAATGCATACTCTTTGGTCTTAAAGGGCGTGACACGGACACGCCCGACTCATTGACCGTAGGTTTCGGGCCGAGAGGGATTGGTTGCCAGCAGACCAAACTGACACTCCCGCGATCATACAATTTTATCGATGCGTTTTTATTTCGGCGACAAATGCAGTCGATCCGACTGACAAGGAATCGATATTCTTGTACACTGTGAAATCAACTACAATCTGTGGTACATTTTCCGCCACCGCTAGCTTATTCAATACAGGCGGAGATCTTAGCACTACAGCGCGGGATCGTACGCAATAATTATCAGAAGCCTCTGCAGGACAAGGGTTTAAGTCGCAAATGCCATATATCGGTAGCACCTGGCTAT
>JAYVQG010000135.1:0-8346 GCA_043757025.1 Limnoglobus sp. | reverse complement strand
CAGTGGATTGCGGTCAAAAAAGCGACTTTTCGGGCCTCCAAAACCGAAAAAACACCCCAAAAAACGGTTTTGAAGCCTCCGCAATTGTGACTTACGTCAATTCGGAACGATGAAAAACACCCTTTCCGATCAAGATTCTCCCCAATTGGGCGAAACCCCATAAGACGGCGTAGGCAAACTCACTTGCGATAGCTGCAAGACCACGACCAACCGGGAGCCAGGCGTGCCGAGCCAACAACATGCGATATCGACGGTCGATTTGTGGAAGCGGTACGGCCAAGTCGAGGCCCTGAAGGGGGTTTCCCTGACGATCGAGCCAGGGGAAATCTTCGGCTTACTCGGCCAGAACGGTGCGGGAAAATCGACGCTTTTCAAGATACTGTTAGGCATCGTCAGAAAGACGGAAGGCGAGGCGGACCTGCTGGGAGAAGCGGCGGGACGGGCCGACGTTCGCAAACGGGTCGGTTACCTTCCCGAAGACCATCAATTCCCGCAATACCACACCGGCTATAGCTTGCTCGATTTCTACGGGCAACTCTACGGCATGACGCGCGATACCCGACGCCGCAAGATCCCGGAAATCCTCGAAATCGTCGGCATCCGCAAGCGGATGGACTCGAAAATCCGCACCTATTCCAAGGGTATGAAGCAACGCCTCGGCATCGCACAGGCCGTGTTTCACGACCCGGAAGTCATCTTCCTCGACGAACCGACCGATGGCGTCGATCCCGTTGGCCGACGCGAGATTCGCGAGCTAATGGAAAAGCTCAAACGCGAACGCAAAACCGTGTTCGTGAACTCGCACATGCTCGAAGAAGTCGAACTCATCTGCGATCGCGTCGCGATTCTGCAACGCGGCGAACTCGTTCGCGTCGGTACTGTCAGCGAACTCACGCGTCAAGAAGGGCGATATGTGATTGGACTCGCGCCGGATCAGGTTTTCCCTTCTGACGAAGTGACAAAACTCGGGCACCGTACTGAAACGGTCGGAACGTACACGGAAGTCGTCGTGCGGGAAATGCACGAAATCGATGCGATTCTCGCGATGCTTTCGGAAAAGGGCTTACATATTCGGCACCTACAAGAGAAGAAGCAATCGCTCGGCGATGCCTTCGTCAAAACGGTTGATCGAGCGAATCTCGACTCGGATGCGGATCGTCCTCGTATCGCAAAACGTGCCACCGCTCGGAGGGCCCAGTAATGCAGTTCCTCGCTTTCCTCAAAGATTCCTTCCGCGAAGCCCGCAACGGCTGGGTGCTTCAAGCGATGCTGGTGCTGGCGTGCTTGCTCGTGTTGTTCGTGGCGAGTATTTCCTACACACCTGCTACTGTCCAATCGAGCGTGTCGTCGCCTTTGGACTTCATGAACTTGACCTTCCGGAATAACCCCAGTTTGGTTGGCGCGAACTTTGTGGTTGAAAACTACAAGCCATCGAACGCGAAAGAGCCTTGGAATAGCGACTACGACTTCGACTTTGTGGTCAACACGACCAGCCCCGATCAACTGAAGCAACTCGATAGCAATCGAGCCTTTCCCGTGAGCCGAGCGCGAGTGGAGCGGATCGTCAACCAAGCGGTTGGTGTCTTAAACAATGTGAAAGTCGAAAAGTCCGAGTCGAACACGCCGAATCAACTGCGATTCCACGTGACGAGCTTTGGTACGAAGGCCAAAGACATCACCGAATGGCCGCACCTGCCGACGGTTTTGTTCTCCTTCCAAGCGCCGATCTTTATCTCGCCGCTTCGCAATATTGTTTACCTGGTAGAGAATCAGCTGATTAGTGGTGCGGGTGCGTGGGTGATCTTGTTCATCAGCGTTGTGATCACTTCGATGTTCATCCCGAACATGTTGCAGAAAGGCACGGTCGATCTCGCTATCTCGAAGCCGATTACCCGACCAGTATTGCTGATCTACAAGTACATCGGCGGGCTGACGTTTACCCTTCTACTGACCACATTTACGATTGGCGGAGCGTATCTGGCAATCGGATTGCGGTCGGGAATGTGGAACCACATGTTCATGCTGTCGATCCCGCTGATTGTGATGTATTTTGCGATCCTTTACGCGGTTTCGACCCTGATTGCGGTGTTCACGCGAAGTGCGATTGTCGCGATCCTGGGCACTTTGCTCGCGTGGGGATTCTTCTACGGTATCGGTGTCGTCAACAAGCGAATTGTCACACGCGAGGCCGCGGCTGCTGCTCAGAAGGAGAATCCGGGCAAACCGATCGAAGTTCCGAAACCGGGTGACGATATCGATCTCGACGACGTGATCACCCGCATCGACCCCGATGCACCAATCGGGGGGTTTATCCCGAAATCGACTTTCGGAATCGTAAAAGCGGTGCAGTTTATCACACCGCGGACGTACCAACTCGACGAACGATTGGAGTTAGTCATCGCCGAGGGGATTCTGCCCGATGAGGATAGAAAGCTCGTCAAAATGGAAATGAAAGTCGGCAGTTGGGGCGAAATCCTCGGTATCAGCTTCGGGTTCATCGCCTGCGTTCTCGGCCTCGCGTGTTGGCGGTTCGCATCGCGGGATAGCTAAGCCACGACCACCGGTTTAATTAAACCGGCGGCGGCGAGGCCGTTGAGGACGAATTGTACGGCGATACCTGCGAGCACTAGCCCGAGGATGCGGCCGAGGACGTGGATGCCCGTCGTGCCTAGGCGGCGCTGGATGGGGCTGGCGAGCCGAAACGTGACGTAACTCACCAGCCCGGTGAGTGCGATCGCGCCGAAAACGACGGAAACCCGTGCGAAATCGTCGGCTTGCGACATGAGCACCGTGACCGTGGAAAGTGCGGCGGGGCCAGCAAGGAACGGGATCGCGAGCGGTGTGATGGCGACATCGGACGTGGGGTGCGCGTCGTTCATTTCTTCGGACTTTTCTTCCTTATTATCGGCGCGAATCATATCGAGTGCGACTACGAACAGAATCAGCCCGCCCGCGATCTGGAACGCAGGAAGTGTCAGACCGAGGTGGCGGAACAGTAGGTTGCCGATGGCGGCGAAGCCCATCAGGGTGAGCGTGGCCGTGATGCAGGCGATGAGTGCGGTCTTCTTGCGTCGTTGCGGCGTGTAATTGGCGGTGAGCGCCATGAATGCCGGTACGGTCCCCGGCGGATCGACGAGGAAGAGGATCGATATAAACGCTGTAGTCGCAAAGTCGAGCATGGGGATGTTGTATGCCGCACGGCTGCGGGGTTCCAATCGGCGCGATTTTTGGTGTTTTTTGCCTATCATAATCGACGTAAGTCACAATTGCGGACACTCCAAAACTGGTTTTTTGCCATTTTTTGGTCTCAAAACGCCAGTTTTTGATCGCAAATCGCCGATCCGAAAACGGCGGTTTTGCCGTATCTCGCACTGTTATCGCGGGTTACGTCGAGGCTCTCGATTTCACATCAGCCGAAACTACTGGTTGTTTCGCGACCGAATGCGACCGAAAATCGACCGGACCCGACACAAAATCGACCGAGTGCGACATAAAATCGACCGAGTGAGACATTTTTCGGTCACTCCGAGCACGTTGTGAATTCCGACTTACGTCAAATCATCGAAATCTATTTGACTTCACGAGTTCGTGTGGGTGACATTTACGGACTGATGGGATCGGGCGGTTTCATCGTCTTTTTTCGGGTGAATTTGATCAGCGAATACGTTGCGTCTTTGGGTGGATCGAGGTTTTTCGCCACGGCCTTTTCGTCGTTGCCGGACAGCACGGGGCCGGCGATTGTCAGCGAGTTACCATCGTCGGAAAGCGCGTAGGCGACGCGGAAACTCGTTTTGTCGCGCGTCCACATCATGCACTTGAGCTTGTTGCGGAAGTCCAGTGTAAACGTGTGTTCCACGGTATTCAGATTGAACGACGCTTTGTTTTTATCGATAGTCAAAGCCAGATGGTTCGCGTTGTTTTTGATATCGCCGCCGACGATCGAAGTCCCTTCCCAAATCCCCTGAAGCTGATCGTGGAAGTCCATCGGATCGATCAAGAGCATCTGCGAGTTCGGCAGATCGATAATCGCACTATACTGTTTGAGAACGTCGAGACCGAGAATGCCGTGCATTTCCGGAATGTCTTTCGGCTTACCAATTTGAATTAATTTTGTCATGTCGAATGCAAACCAGGGAAGAAGTTGTGGGATCTTGAATTCTGCAATTTGGGCTGTTCGAGGTACGGCAAGCATCAAAGGGGTTTTTGTTCCATCAAAAAATCCGGAGAAATGATCTTTAATATCTACTACAATAATAGAATTTGCTTTCGCAAAATTCAAATCGATATAAGATACAGCCGATCCTGTATCGAGTAGCAACGTGCATTTCTGATTGTCAATAATCATGTTGACATACGCGAAGCTGGTTTCTTGTGACAAAACGAGAGGCACCGTTGTATACTTACGAAAAGCAATATTCTGGATGATTGCGAATTTTTTCGCTTCTGTTTTCGGTAGTTGTGGAGTTTGACCGCTGACGACCAAACCAATCGTGCCTAAGAACAACACGCATAAAACGAATTCGCGACGTAAAACGAGCATGTCATAAATCCTAAAACTGCAAGTCGAATGACTTGCAGAATGAGTTGATGTTTATAATTCTCTGATTTCCTACTCCACGTACGTTCCTGGAGGATAATTGACACCTTCGGCCGTTGCATGAATGACCACTGTCACACTCCCATCCGAAAACCGAATGACAACATCACCGTTAGGCTTTGTAGTTGATGTTGGAAGTCCTGCCATACCGGGAGCTGTGCTTGGTGGCACCACAGATACGGGAGGCGTAGCTGGCGGCATGGTTTGTGGAGGTGGAATACTTGGTGTGGGCGGAGGCATAACTTGTGCCGGTGGCAGTGGAGTAGTCTGCGTTGGCGGCGGAACAGTTGGCATCGCAGTCGGAGGCGGAATTGTCGGCGTTGCTGTCGATGGTCCATTAGGTGTGAATATTGGTGGAATGTTGATCGGTGGCGTCGGAATTGGTGTTCCATTAGATGGTGGCGGATTCGTTGGGGTTTGGTTGCTCGGTGGCAGGGCAGGAGTTACGACTTGCGGTGTATGCGGGGGCAATGGGATTAACTGTTGCGTACCGTTCGAGTTGACGATAACGATTCCGCCCGACGTGATTATTACGGTTCCATTATAAATTTGCACAGGCGGTGGTGTCGCACTCCCCGGCAGCGGTGTTGTCGTGGTCGGCGGCGTTGCAGTAATGCCTGGCGGCGTTGTCGCGGGGGGCGTAGTTGTGGCGTTACGGGTGCGGGCGCGGGTGCTGGAAGCGGAGCCGGACGCACGGGAGGAACTGGAACGGGATTCGGCACGATAAATGGCGGGCCAACGTATAGTCTTCCATCGGGTCCAATTACTGCATTTTGACCAGGCCCCACTCCCGCCAGTCCTCCTGGAATGAGTGGAACCCAACTGCTACCGTCTGGTGCATAAATAAACCCACCAGCGGGCGGGACTCGAACATCACCGTCTCGGTTCGGAATCACACGCGTTCCGGTATTCCCAGTTGGGTTTCCCGCGAGTTGAACGACCGGTGATCCCGCGTTTTGCTGGTCGAAGTAGTAGGCCGTTTGTGCGCCGCCTGCGTCGGGTGTCGTTATTAACCAAAGAGTGTTATCGGCGGTCATCGTCAGCGAGTAAGTTACGCCGTTGGCTTGGTAGGCGTCTACGAATTGATCGGGTTGAAGCGTAATTGGTGTCGGCGAGTTCGCGCCAGCCATCACCATCATCGGATCGGGTGGCGGACTGATCACTGTCGCGTCCGGAACGGCGCGCTCGTCGAGGGCTTGTAGCATCAGTCGCACATTCTGCGACCGAATATTAACCCCCCCCCAGTTTGTTCCTTTTACCGAACCAGTTGTGGACTCCCATCGTTCGACTCCTTCAGAACCAGAATAGTGGATGTGTAACAAACGCATTTTTTGTCACCCCAAGACAGTCACGCTGTCATTGTTTTCAGATTGTGTCCATGGCTTGAGTGAATGTCAAGAAGAATAAATTTATTATTTTTAGCGGTGCCGCTTTATCTCTCCAATCGTTACTTTCCTTGAGATGGTTCAATCCAGAATTGTTGTTCACGCAGCTACCTCTGCCGAACCGCAGGAATGGCAATCAGCGCGCCGTTCCGCAAACTCGTAAGTTGCGTTTGGGTTGCCTCGGATTTTGGCCCCGTCGGTTCGAGTTTCATTGCGAGTTCGAGGCACTTTGCGGCTTCCTCGCGGTTGCCATTCGATGCCCACGAATTGGCGAGTGTGCGTTGGATCGCTGCCGCTTGTTCGTTCGCCTGTCGCCCGGCCACAGCGAGTTTCGTCGTGTCGGCACGAATCGAATCTGCGAGTTTCGCGGCTTCGCTGGCTTCCACGGTGTGCGAGAGAAGATCGCAGATTTCGAGCGCATCGGCGTAGGCACCGGCTCGCGTCAACTCCTTCGCCATTGCCAGTAGCGATGTGGCTTTCGATGTGAGAATCGAACGGTCGACGATCCCCGCACCCATCGCGATTAGTTGCGTTTCGGCCTTGGCGGCGGCCCCGGTACCTGCGAAGTTTTGTGCAACGTCTGCGAAGGTGGTTTTCGCTTCGTTTGGGAAACCCGTACGGACTTGCTGGTTCGCCTTTGCGAGTCGTTCGGTGGCGTTTCGTTCGATGTCGTCGAGGATCGCTTTCGCCAGTTGTTCGTTCGGTTTGCCCTTCGCGATAAGTGCAATTTGCGTTGCGGTGGCGAACGCTTTGGCGAACTGGCCGCTCTTGATGTTCGTAGTCGCTTCTTCGAGCTCTTTCCCAATTTTCTTATCGGCTTGAACGATCGACGTCGTCTGTTTGAGTTGATCGCGGAACGATTCGGCGGCGACGTAGCCGTTGATAATCGAGTGAATCGTGCCATCCGGCCCGGCGAGAACGGTCGTCGGGTAGACCTGAATTTTCAGGGCTTTCACGAGGGTTTGTTCGCGGTTGCCGTCGATCTTGAGCGGGATGTATTGTGCCGTCATCGCGTTTTGTACGGCGGCGTCGCGGAGTGTCGTCGCTTCCATTTTGCGACAATACAGGCAGTCATCGCTACCGATTTGCATGAGTAGCGGCAAGCCCGTTTCGAGCGACTCCTTCCGTGCGGCAGCGTAGTCCGTCCGCCAACGAAGGGTCGGCTCGGCGGCCTTCCCGATATTGGTGAAGACGACGAGTAACAGCCACGCGAACGACACTTTGAGATGCATAAGCGACCCCTCGACTCAACGCGATTGCCGAACAGATTGGTTCAAAAAACGCGGGCCGCGCGATTAGGCTCGCGGGTGGGCGTTTTGGTAGCTCGTTTGCAGCCGTTGCGTACTCACGTGGGTGTACACCTGCGTGGTTACGAGGCTCTTGTGTCCGAGGAGTTCTTGCACTCCGCGAATGTCGGCCCCGGCATCGAGCATATGCGTTGCGAAGCTGTGCCGGAGTGTGTGCGGGCTGGTACGCGGGTCGAGGCCCGCTTGCTGGAGATACTTCTGTAAAAAGCGGCCAATACTCCGCGTCGTCAGCCGCCCGCCGGTCGCGTTCAGGAACAACGCGGGGTCGGGCAAATTCAGTGTGGTTTGCAACGTATTCCGGTCGGCAAACCAGGCTTCCATCGCCGCTTTCGCTTCGTCGCCGAGGAGCGCGAGACGCTCTTTTTTCCCTTTGCCGCGAATCAGCAATACACCGTCGGCGCGATCGACGTCTTCGAAGTTCAAGCCGACGAGCTCGCTGACGCGAATGCCCGAGGAATACAGCGTTTCGAGCATCGCCCGATCGCGGCGACCGAACGTATCTTCGCCAGATGGGGCTGCTAACAGTTTGCGAATATCGGCCAGTGTCAGGAAGTGTGGCAAATTTCGATCGAGCCGCGGGCCGCGTAATGTCTCCGCAGGGTTCGTCTTCATGACGCCCTGCCGACAGAGATATTTTCCGAAAGATCGCGTCGCTGCGAGGCGTCGGGCGATCGTCGATTTCGCGTAGCCTTGTTGGTGCAACCAACTGAGTAACGCACGGAGATTCCGCACGCTCCAGTCGGTCGGTTCCACGTTCCCTTTTTGCAAGTGATCGCGTAGGAAACCGAGCGCCTGTACGAGATCCTCCCGGTACGACTTGACCGTTTGCGTCGAGGCGTTTCTTTCCAGGCTGAGGTGCGTCAGGAATTCCGCCAGCCCTTGTTCGAGGGTCGCCATCGGGTATCCGGGAAGGTCGGGCGTTCACACAATGGTTATTGTTTCTTTTGTAGCTGGGGTCTATGACCCGGTGGCTTCTTGTAGCTGGGGTCTATGACCCCGGTGGCTTCTTGTAGCTGGGGTCTATGACCCCGGTGGCTTCTTGTAGCTGGGGTCTATG
>JAYVQG010000134.1:0-8434 GCA_043757025.1 Limnoglobus sp. | reverse complement strand
CCATTTACAATAATGGCACGTTAAAAACGTGCCCCACGTAGACGTCGAATTATGGCCCCGCGGGGCGTGCCACCTTCGGCGTCGGTGCGACGCTCGTTGTGGTCGCGGCTCCGGCTTGTTTCACTTGCCAGTCTTTCGGCGGTGGCTGAAAGCTAAAATCAGCTTGTTTGATCCCTTGCACGTTCGACATCGGTTTCTTGAACGTCCACATATCCTGTTCCTGCCCGTTGTTCTTCTGCATAACGACGACGGCGGGCAGGTAAGCCATTTCTTTGGCTTTATCGGAGAACAGCACCAGCAACATCGACTCGAACTCTTGCTTGTCGCGTTCCAGTTTCGGCCCGATTTGCAGGTGAACGTAGAACTCTTCTTCCTTGACGAGTTTAATGTCGAAGCGACTTTTCACGTCGTCGGCGGTCATTTTGCCGGACATGAACTCGATGAGCAAATTGTCGCCGACGTTGTTCTTGCCGCCCGGTGGAATCTTGTGTTGCGTGACGGTTTTGTCGCGGCCCGAATACTCGTAAACCGATGCCCCATCGCAGATATACGCGAGGTAATCGACCTTGTCGCCTTTACTTTCGAGCTTCATCCGGGCGAGGCTCGGCTTCATGCAGACAATCGAGCCAGTGAAAGTCGATTCCTTGCGAAGCAGCAGGTTCTTGCGGACCATTTCGCATTCGGTGTACATGTTGACGAGGCTGGCGGACTTAGTTTCCCAGGCTTTCAGGTGCGCTTCGAGCGCCGCTGGAAGCGGGGCCGCCGCAACGGGGACGACGCCCGTGCTGATCGGCGGGCGAGCGGCCCCGGGAGGCAGCGGAATCTGTGCAGTGGCAGCCGGTACGGCGGCGAGCAGAACGGTTAGGGTGAAACATGCTCGGCGCATGATGGCAAATCTCCTGAGTGGAAGGACAGCGCAATCCGACACGCCTTATAGTCCATCCCGCACCCGGCGCGAATAGCAGAACCGTTTCCCGTTTCGATGCGCCAGAATCAATGCAATTCGGAATTGCATTCGATATTTTGGCTGTTGGCGTTCGTGTTGTGGATTTTCCCATTCTTGGCGAGCGGTGTGGCGTCAGCCCACTGATCCTGCCACCGTCATGTGCAATATCAATGGATCGCGATTGTCTGCGTCTTGCTCCGCTCGGAGCAAGACCGTTTGGCAGTCATTCGATGTTACCCATTCAACCGATCGAAATCCGCCCAGAAGCGGGGGTAGGTTTTGGCGACGCAGGCGGGGTTGCGGATGGTGGTGCCGGGGACTTTGCGGGCGATCAGTGCGAAGCTCATCGCCATGCGGTGATCGTTGTAGGTATCGACCGCACAGCCCGTCATTTTTGCGAGTGGCACCGGATGGATCGTCAGGCCGTCGTCGCGTTCGTCGACGAGTACGCCAAATTTACGCAGTTCGATGGCCACCGCCGCGATGCGATCCGTTTCCTTGTGGCGAATGTGTGCGACGTTGCGGATCGTCGTTGGCCCCTCTGCGAAACAAGCGACCGCAGCGAGTGTCATGACGGTGTCACTGATGTCGTTCATATCGACATCGATTCCGCGAAGCGTTCCCGAATCGCGTCGAAGAACCATGTCGGAACCCTCGGCGCGAACCGTGCAGCCCATCATTTCTAACACCTGTGCGAAGCGGACATCGCCTTGCAAACTCACGCCGACATCGGGCAGGTTTCGCACGCGCACCACTCCGCCGTGGATGGCGGCCGCCGCGAAGAAGTAACTCGCCGAAGAGGCATCGGGTTCGATGGCGTATGCGAGTGGTGGGCGATTCGCCGCAGCGTACGAAATCGGTTCGACGCGATAGGCGTTGCCGGACGCCAAATGTTGAAAGTTCCCACCCCAACTCGTCAGCATTCGCAGCGTCATGTCGACGTAAGGAACCGAGACGAGTTCGCCCGTCACGGCCACATCGATCGTCCGACCCGCGTACGGCGCAGCGAGTAGCAACCCGCTGAGGAATTGGCTGGAAATCGAGCCGCGAACTCCCACGCGGTTCGTTTTCCAACCGTCGGCGTGAATCGTTACGGGCGGGCAACCGGTACCGTTCTCGCTCTTTGCGGTCACGCCCAAATCGTGCAATGCGCTCAGTAAATCTTGAATCGGTCGCTCGCGCATTCGCGCAATGCCGTCGAGTTCGTAACGCCCCTGCCCGAGGCCGAGCATCGCCGTGAGGAAGCGAACTGTGGTACCCGAATTGCCGACGAATAGCTTCGACTCTTTCGCGGGAATGATGCGGCCACTGGTGTTCTTCGCGAACGCAATCCGCCCGTTCGGCCAGTCGGCTGTCACCGCGAAGCCGAGTTGCGTGAGGCAGTCGACCATCACCTCGGTGTCTTCGCTTTGCAATGCGCCCGTGAGTTCGCAACCCGATTCTTGGCTCGCGAGTGCCGCCAGTACGAGCGCCCGATTCGTGATGCTCTTGCTCCCCGGCACACTCACCGTGGCATCGATCCGGCCATCGTGCGCGGCAATCGCCAACTCGGCAGGGTAGGTGTGAACGTTTTCATCGCGTCTGAGGGTCATGGACGTTCCTGTTACTACTTCTTCCGGTTCGTTTCTGAGAAGGCCGATGGTCGGGTTGTTTTTATATCACCCCACTCCGAAGCCTCACGTTTTTCGAGAGGGGTTTCTTCGCATCTCCATCGAACCCAGACGAAGCCGTCCGTATAACCGTACACAGGGACAGATTGCATTTTCAACCTTTCAGAACCCGTAGGTCGCGGTCGAAGAGGCTTTGCGATGAGGCCCGACAGAGTATCCGCGACAAATACCATTAAGGTTTAGAATCGTCGCGTGAATGCACTGTCGGGCCTCTCAAAGCTTCGACCCGACCTACAATACCAGTGGCTTCAAAGAAAAACAGAATACCCCATGAACGGTTACGCCGTCCGTATCTTCACTGGTATCTGAACACTCGCACCCGGAAGTTTGCCGTCACCATGAGCATTCGCACTCGCTTCGCGCCGTCGCCGACCGGTTACTTACACATCGGTGGGGTCCGCACGGCCTTGTTTAATTGGCTGCTCGCCAAACGTCATGCGGGGCAGTTTATCTTGCGAATCGACGACACCGACGATGCCCGCAACCGCACCGAAGCAGTCAAGCCGATCGTCGATGGTTTCGCGTGGCTCGGCATGAGTTGGGACGAAGGTCCGTTTGCAGTGGCGGACGGCACGAGCTTCGGGCCGCACGCGCCGTACTATCAGGGTCAGCGGAACGACAAGTACGAAGCCGCTGCGATGAAACTCCTCGCCGAAGGCAAAGCGTACCCCGATTACACGACGTCCGCCGAGATGGATGCGGCACAGAAACAAGCCCAACTCGCACGCACCGCCTACGTTCACCGCGGCACCAATCGCGATCTGCCGGTCGACGAAAACGTGCGGCAATATCACGCGAAGAAAGCCCCGCTACTGCTGAAAGTCACGCCGGGTCAGACGGTGAAATTCACCGATGCCGTGAAGGGCAAACAGGAAATCCGCACCGATACGATTCGCGATCCGATGCTGTTGCGCGGGCCGAGCGAGAGCGGACTGTGCCGGGCGTTGTACAACTTCGCCACGGTGGTCGATGAGATCGATTTCGGCATCACGCACGTCGTCCGTGCGATCGAACACTTGTCGAACACTCCGCCACAAATCCTGATGTTCGAGGGACTCGGGGCCACCGTGCCGACGTTCGCGCACATCCCGCAGGTGTACTACAACGGCGAGAAAATGAGCAAGCGGAAGACGCCGCTGCTTACCGCCGACGACATCGCGAAGTTCAAGGCATGCGGCTGGACCGACGCCGAGATTAAGGGCCGCGACGACCTCAACATCATCGCCGTCGCGTATTACCAGGAAATCGGCTACCTGCCCGAAGCGCTGATCAATTATCTGTGTCGGCTCGGTTGGTCGATGGACGGCGAAAGCGAGTTCATTCCGCTCGATACACTCATTGCAAATTTCAGCCTCGAGCGCGTGACCGATGCGCCGGGCAACTACGACGCAAAGAAATTATTCTGGCTGCAAGGCGAGTACATGAAGCTCGTGCCGACGCCGGAGAAACTGACGCGCTGCCTGCCGTTCTTGCGAAAAGCCAAGCTCGTCGGCGAGACGCTCGACGATGCCACCCGCGAGAAGTTGCTGAAAATCATCGAGGCATCGGGCGACCGAATCAAGCTGTTCAGCGATGTGCTGGCGTTCGCGGTGCCAATTTTGAAAGACGAAATCGACTACGACGCGAAGGCACTCGAGAAAGCGTTCAAAGACCCGAACGCGAAGGTGCTACTCGGCGAGTTCGCGGACGTGTTGAAAGCGTGCGAGCCGTTCGATGCGGTTTCCACGGAGAAGGCGCTCCACGAATTCACCGCCGCGAAGAGCATCAAGCCCAACACGATTGTCACGCCAGTGCGCGTGGCCATCACCGGCGTCAGCATCGGCTTCGGCCTGTTCGACACGATGGCGATCCTCGGGAAAGCCACCGTGTTGAATCGCATCGAAGCGACGTTGATGCGTTAGCTGAAATCGAGTAACGCGGTGTCGTGTGGCAATGTCGTCAGGCGCACACCACCTTCACGCGTGACCAATACATCGTCTTCGACCCGCACGCCGCCCCAGCCGGGTATGTAGATTCCCGGTTCCAGCGTAATCACCATGCCGGCCTGAAGAGTATCGTCCGAGTTCTCGCGAATGCGTGGCGCTTCGTGGATTTCCAGGCCGATGCCGTGACCCAGGCCGTGAACGAAGTATTCTCCGTAACCGGCATCGCCGATGACTTTTCGGGCGGTCGCGTCGATGTCTTTCGCCAACGCGCCCACGCCGATGGCCTCTAACGCAGCCGCCTGCGCCCTCACGAGCAGATCGTGGATGGTGTCCAAGTCGAAGCCGTTGCGATCTTGCTTGTTCCGGCGGTTCGGCATGATGCCGAACGGCGATTTCAACGTCCGGGTGATGTCGCTCTTGTAGCCGTTGCAATCCGCGCCCCAATCGACGAGCAGCTTGCTGGCATCGCTGAGAACTTTGTTCGTCGGCACGGCATGGGGCAACGCACCGCGTTCGCCGATCGCGACAATCGTTGGAAACGCCGAGCCATTCGCACCGGCGCGACGGAGATACGACTCCATATTGTCCGCGAGTTCCTTCTCGGTATCGGAGTCGCGTATCATCGTCCGGAACATGCCGAAGGCACGTTCGGCGATCTGCACGGACGTGCGAATCGCCTCGACTTCGGATGCATCCTTCACCGCCCGCAGGCTTTCCACTTTTCCGCTCAGCGGGGCGAAATTCGTCTTCGTAAGCGATGTCAGAGTTTGATGGAAACCGAGAGTCACGTGATCGGCTTCGATACCTACGGCCTTGAAAGCCAACTTCGTAAGCAGTTCCGCCGTCGCCTCCAGCGTCGTCGTGTTGTGCGTGCGGATATGAATCTCGATCTCTTGGCACTCTTCCTGAATCTGATCCGTATAGCGTTCGTCGCTAATGATGTAGAATTGCTTCGCCGTGCCGATGACGTACGCACTGCTGCCGGTGAACCCCGTGAGATACCGAACGTTATGCTCGCCGGTAATGAGAGTGGCGTCGATGCCATCCTTTTTGAAATCGCGAACGAGATTGGCACGACGTTGCGCATAAAAGTTCATGACGAGCACCTGAAGAGGAACAGTACGATGATGTTGGCTTTGTTTTATTTAGCCGATCGCGAACGACGAACCGACTCATGACGAACATCGGTTACCCCATCGTTTTGAACTTGGCGGGCAAAACGGTGCTCGTCGTCGGTGCCGGTCCCGTCGGTCGGCGGAAAGTGGCACGCTTGCGACAAGCAGGGGCATTCGTGCGCGTCGTCGCACTCGAAGAACGTCACGTCGATTTTCATGGCGACGAGGAAATCGACTGGCAAACGAGCGGTTACGCGAAAGTACAGTTGCTCGGCGTCGCACTCGTTTTCGCCGCCGCCACTGAAAACCTCAATCGCGAAGTCGTACGCGATGCCCAATCGCTCGGGCTATTCGTCAACTCGGCGAGCGACCCCGAATCGGGCGATTTCGAGCTGCCTGCCATCGTCCAACGCGGACGGTTTTCGCTCGCGATCAGCACCGGCGGAGCCTCCCCCGCATTCGCTCGTGCGGTGAAAAGAAGATTGGAAAACGAGTTCGACGAAAACTACGGCGAGTACGTGGAACTGTTGAGCGCGATCCGGGAAACGCTACTCGCCGAAGTCCCCGACCCGGAACGGCGGCGAGAAATGTTACGCGAACTCGCAGAGGAAAAGTGGTTCGAGCAATTCCGCCACGAAGGCGCAACCGCAATGCGAGCGGCGTTCGCGGTCGCTGTGGGGCACGTTTTTAACGTGCCGGACTCCGCACATCATCCAACAGAATGACGTGAGGAACGTTCTGTATGAGTACACCGCAAACGCAGTCGCAGGAGTTCGCATGTTGCGAGGGAACATCGTAATCCTGTTGGCCATCGTTGCATTCACTGCCCCGCCAATTGTTGCCGCCGATCTGCCCGTTATCGTCGATCCCTTGCCAAAAGGGGCCATCGCCAGCCTCGGTTCGACGCGGTTTCGCTATCCCTTTCTCCCGAAGAGTATGTTGGTATCGCCGGACGGCCAGCGACTGGCCGTTCGAGGTTACGTCGGAATTTGGGTGTTCGATGTCGCAACGGGTCAGGTGATTTGGCGCGAACCCTATAACGGAGTTTACGACGGGTATTGTCATGCGTTTGCATTTTCTAGTACCGATACCATTGTCAAATGTCATATCCACGCGGATTCGAGTCATTCGCTCACACATTATCACATACCGTCGAACCGGATCGAAAGCAAAACCCAACTGTCTACCACACATCCATACCCCACATTCAGCCCCGATGGAACGCTGTTTATCTGTACGGAACCGAAAACGCTAATTGTGAACGATGTGAAGAGCGGCAAAGTGCTGGTACGCATCCCGGCACCGGACTTGAACAGGGGACATTCGATCCATTTCTCGCCGAACAACCGATCGGTCGTTGCCGTGAACAGCAATGGATTAATTCTCTTTTACGACAGGATGCTGGGAGGAGAAACCGGGCGAATCAAGCGATCGTCATCGCCGAAACACGTGCAATTTTCGGCAGACGGATCGAGCTTCCTCACGATCTGGGATTCCATCCTCTATTGCTACGATTCGCTGACGGGCACTCTCATACACAAAATCATACTGAAAGAGCAGTGTGAGATATTTGCAATGACGCCAGACGGAGAACTATTCACCCTGCGAAGCGATAAAACAGGGATCGACATACTGAACGTCACTACCAATCAGTATCGCCCTGCCATTTCACTGTCCGATGTACAACCCATACATTTGGCAATGACACAAAATGGGAAAACGCTCTTCGCAATGACCAATTTTGGCGGTATTCTCGTATACGATGTGGCAACGGGAAAACGATTGCCTCAATCGGTGTCGACCGAAACGGAATCGAGTTTTCTTTACCCCTATTCCCTATCATTCCCTGGCAATTCCCACGATCGCATCATCGAACGAACCCGAACGTGGACGGTCTGGGATACGTCGACAGGCCGACGAACCACCATACCGCAACCTCCGGATCGTACGAAAATCGATTTGTCGCGAGATGGAACAAAAACTCTGGAGGTCGATAAAGACACGATTCAAATATGCGATGTGGCTTCGCGTGCGAAAGTCCAACAACTCTCACTTCGTGGCCATCCGGAACTGAAGCATGTTGCCTTTTCCAACGATGGCACGGCAGTTGTTGGTTATTCCGAATACGCGATTGTTTCGATCAATATAACATCGGGGAAAGTCGATATTAAACAATTACCAAAAACGGTGAAATTCGAGTATCCAACGTATGCCGACGACGGTAGGCGGATTGCAGTGTTTCAGAGCCTAACAATTGATGGGATTATGAAATGGAAACTGACTATCCACGATTTGAATTCTCAACCGTCCGAATGGGTAGTCGATCAGCCATTGGCAGGCAACACTTCGCCATTCGCTTTCTGTCGAAATGATAGTTTGCTGATGGTTTGTAGCTATGTGCGTAGTTCCAATTCGGACAACCACAAACAGTACGTCGATTGCTTCGATGTCTCAACGAGGAAACTACGGCACCGGATAAGCGATTTGAATGCTTTTGCGGTCTCTCCAGACGGTCGATTCGTGCTATCGACTTTACCAGAGTATTCTCTGTCCATCATCGAAGTCGCGACTGGTAAAGTGCGCATGTCGTTTCAGTATCCCAAATTTGACTCGATTTGGAATGCCGAGTTTTCGCCCGATAGTCAGCGATTGGCCACGAAGATGTACTCGGGTGTGTTGTATTACCTCGGTTCGTATGATCCGCACGTTGGACTCCCCTGCGGCATTTGCGGGATAGAATGAGCCTTGACGCCCCTGGAGTACTTCACATGGCCATCG
>JAYVQG010000133.1:0-8434 GCA_043757025.1 Limnoglobus sp. | reverse complement strand
TTGTAGCTGGGGTCTGTGACCCCGGTTCGGAACTACTCTTGTAGCTGGGGTCTGTGACCCCGGTTCGGACCGGCTCTTGTAGCTGGGGTCTGTGACCCCGGTTCGGAACCGGCTCTTGTAGCTGGGGTCTGTGACCCCGGTTCGGAACCGGCCTCACAGAGGCCAGCTACACTACTCTTGTAGTGACCCCGGTTCGGAACCGGCTACACTACTCTTGTAGTTCGGAACCGGCCTCACAGAGGCCAGCTACATTTCGGTTCGGGACCGGCCTCACAGAGGCCAGCTACATTCCCGGCTTACATCCGGCTGGCGATCAGCGTGATATTCTGTCCGCCGAAGCCGAAGCTATTCGAGAGCACATTTCGTACCCCCGACTTCGGTCGCGCCTGATTCGGTACATAATCAAGATCGCACAATGGGTCGGGTGTTTCGTAGTTAATTGTCGGCGGAAGTACGTTTTGTCGCATGGCGAGGATGGAAATAATCAGTTCGACCGCGCCACCCGCTGCAATCAGATGCCCGAGCATGCTCTTGCTGCTCGAAACGGGGGTCGTGTAAGCGAGTTCGCCGAGCGCCCCTTTCACGGCCGCCGTCTCGGCTTCGTCGTTCGCCGATGTGCTGGTGCCGTGCGCATTGATGTAACCGATGTCTGCCGGCTTTAACCCCGCGTCGATCAAAGCGTTCCGCATGGACATCACCGCGCCGCGGCCTTTCGGGTGCGGATCGGTCATGCGGTACGCATCGCCGGTGGAGCCGTAGCCCGTGAGTTCGGCGTAAATCGTCGCGCCGCGTTTCTTCGCGTGTTCGTACTCTTCGAGGATGACCATACCGGCCCCCTCACCCAATACGAAACCGTCGCGATTCAGGTCGAACGGGCGGCTCGCTTTCTTCGGGTCGGCGTTGCGTTGCGAGAGTGCCGTCAGCCGGTTGAACCCCGTGACGCCGAGCGGGTGGATCATGCTGTGCGCCCCGCCCGCAACCATGATGTCCGCGTCGCCGTGGCGGATCATCGCGGCGGCTTCGCCGATGGCCTGCGCACTCGCGGCACACGCCGTCAGGCAGGTCAGGTTCGGCCCGCATAAATCGAACTCGTACGCCACGTGCCCGGCGGTCGTGTTCATCTCGACTTCGAGTTCGTGTTCGCCGTCGAACCGGCCAAACGCGGCACTACAGAACTTGCCCGTGTCGGCCTTGTACCCGCCGACTTCAGTGGCATCGGCGACGCTGCTGGCGAGGCTGTGGAAGTCTTCGCTGCCTTCGCCGGAGCCGAGGTAGACGCCGAGCCGTATCGGGTCGAGGCCGTTCGCGCCGAGCAGGTTGCCGTCGGCCAATGCTTGTTGTGCGGCGGCGAGCGCGAAGCGAGCGTTCGAGCCGGCTTTCGTGAACCGCTGGGCGTTCGGAATCCAATGGCCGAGGTCGAAGTTCTTCACTTCGGCGGCGAACGTGGTGGGGAACGTGCTGGCGTCGAAATGCGTGATCGGTGCGGTGCCGCTGACGCCTTCGAGGATGTTGGCGAACATCTCCCGGACCGTGTGGCCGATCGGGGTAACGACACCCATTCCCGTAATGACGACGCGCTTCCGCATATCGGTTCTCATGGTGGTATCAACCGTCGTAACGGCGCAGGACGGCGACCGCACACTGGCCCATATCGGTGTAACTGATCTTCACCGCGTACGGTTTCGTCACGGGTCGCGGCGCGCCGACATGCACGTGTACCGGGCACTCGGGGTCGGGCGTCGTGTAGTTGATCGTGCCGGGAAGTTTCCCTTCGTGGAGTGCCATCGCACTCACGATCAGTTCCAAAATGCCAGCGGCGGCACCGGTATTACCCGTTTGCCCCTTGAGTGCATAGACCGGAACGCCGTGGCCGAAGACTTCGTGAATCGCACGCGCCTCGAACGCATCGAGGTACGGCGACCCACCGGCGTGCGAGTTCACGTGATCGACTTCCGACGGCGCGATATCCGCTTCGGAGAGCGCGTTGCGGATGATGCGGGCGAGGATCTTGCCCTTCATGCCCTTGTCGAACCCGGCGGCGACACCGACGACTTCGGCGTAGATTTTCGCACCGCGATTCCGTGCGAACTCGAGATCTTCGAGGCCGACGGCGGCGGCGGCTTCCCCGAAGGCGATGCCGTCGCGGTGCAAGTCGAACGGGCGGATGGCGGTAGCGGGGGTGTCGTTCTTTTTGGTGAACGGCGTGAAGGTGCTGTGCCGCGTGTAACTGACGGGGTTGATTTTCGACTCGGTGCCGCCGACGATGAAGAAGTCGGCGAGGCCGCGATTCATGATGCGATACGCTTCGGCGAGTGCGAGAATTCCCGAGGCGTCGGCTTCGGTGATCGTGTTGTTCGGCCCTTGGGCATCGAAAAAGATCGAGGTATGGCACGCCGACATGTTCGGCAGATATTTCAGCATCCAGTTCGGCGGGACGGTTTCGATGCCGATAGTGCCCCAGGCTTTGAGGTCGATCGTTCCCGGTGTGGCCGCCGCGCTGAGCTTGGTGGCACACGCGATGTCGTCGATCTCGGTGGCGACCATCACGCAGCCGAACTCGATGCCGAAGCGGAACGGGTCGATCTGCCCCTTCTGCGGTCCGCCGTCGTCCATCGCGAGTTGGGCCGCACAGACGCCGAGGTGAACGGTGCGGGCCATGTTCTTGAGCGATTTCCGGCCATCTTTGTTGATCGCGGGAACGAACGCCTTCGGGTCGTAATCGAGGATTTCGCCACCGATGCGGCACGGCAAGGGCGAGACGTCGAGTAGCTGGATGGGTCGGACACCGCACGTACCCGCCAACGCCGCCGCCCAGAAGGTCGATAGCTTGGAACCGATCGGGGAGAGTACGCCGAGGCCGGTGAGGACGGTTCGGCGCGAATTCGCAGGCATATCGGGTCGCCCAAGGAGCATACGTTCGTCGTCAATTCGGCTTGGTTTTCGCGGTGGCGATCAGGTCTTTCAACACGCCGGTGAACACGAAGTTATCGTCGCCGAACAACATTGCGGATCGGCTCTGATCCAAGTGCGCGAAGAAAATTTCGGCTTCGGTGATGAGTTCGTCGCCACAAGTGACGCGCCCACTTACGATGCCGCCTTCGGGCCGCAGGTCGAGCATCTCGACGCGGTACGTGAGCATTTCGCCGGGCATCGCTTCGCGGTGGAACTTGGCCGTCGGCACTTTCGCCAGCACGACCTTCTCGCGGAACTGATTCGCTTCGCCGACGAGGATGCCGCCGGTTTGGGCGAGTCCTTCGAGGATCAGCGAGGCGGGCATTACGGGGAAGCCCGGAAAGTGCTCCCCGAACACATCTTCGGCGTGGCTGAGCGACTTCACCGCCGTCGCGGACTTGCCCGATTCGAATTCGGTGAACCGGTCGATCCAAATCCAGCGCATAGCGGCTTCCGTAGAGCGTTACGTCCAGTGGGCACTTACAATCTTTTCTTGTAGCTGGGGTCTGTGACCCCGGACGCCTGACAAGCGACGAGAGGCGTCCTCCCCACCGGCCTCACAGAGGCCAGCTACATCAGCAGCCTCCCCCACCGGCCTCACTACATCCAGCGGCCTCACTACATCAGCGGCCTCCCCACCGGCTACATCAGAGCGTTACGCCCCGAGTTTCATCGCGATGTAACGAACGATCAAGCTCACGGTGAACAAGTCGCCCATCTTTTCCATCTTCGGATCGGCGGCGAATTTATTCACTTCCGCCGGGTCGGCGAACGGCATCTTCTCGCGCAGTTCGGCGAGGCCCTTATCGGTGATCTTGCCGTCTTCGACGAGGTCCGGGTCGCCCTGGAAGATCGCTTCGGGGAAGAGTTCGCCGCGCGGGATCTTCATCCCGAACTCGCGTTCCAGCCGGAACACGATATCGAGGAAGTCGATCGACTCCGCGCCGAGGTCGGCCTGAAGGCGCGACGACATCGTCACCGCATCGTCGTCGGCGTTGAGGGCGTCCACCAGTGTGGCTTTAACCTTCGTGAAAATCTCATCTTGCGTCATGTCAACCTCATCCAGTCACTGCGCCGAGGCTGAGGCCGCCATCGACGGTGATGATTTGTCCGGTGATATACGATGCACCAGGTCCGGCCAGAAACACCACGACGTTCGCGATGTCCTCCGGTTTGCCCAACCGCCGCACCGGCACCAATTTCTTGGCAATAAAATCGCCCGCTTTCGAGCGAACCGCTTCGCTCATGTCCGTTTCGATGAACCCCGGCGCGACTGCGTTCACGGTCACGTTGCGGCTACCCAGTTCCGTCGCCAAGGCCCGCGTGAACGAATTCACCGCACCTTTGCTCGCCGCGTAGTTCGTCTGGCCCGCATTCACATGCTCGGCCGCCACGCTCGACACGTTGATAATCCGCCCATAACGCTGCTTCAACGCCATCTGCGACGACACCGCGCGGCAGAAGTGGTACGTCCCGTCGAGGTTCGTCGACAGCACCGTCTTCCACGCATCGAGTTCCATCCGCAACAGCAAGCCATCGCGAATGACGCCCGCGTTATTGACGAGAATATCGATGCGGCCCCAATCCGCCAGAACCCCTTCGACGGTCTTCTCGCCGGAAGCCGGGTCCGAGACATCGGCCTGCCACGCTTTCGCCACCCCACCGGCGGCGGTAATTTCCCGTTCCAATTGCTCGGCGGCCTGTTGGCTGCCCTTGTACACGAACGCAACCTTCGCGCCTTCCCGAATCAGCGCCAGCACGATCGCCTTGCCAATTCCGCGGCTGCCACCCGTCACGAGTGCCACTTGATCCTTCAGTTGCAACGCAGTCACTCCCGGTGTGGATTTCGTCGTGCCAGCCCGCAACGCAAGTTTTGAAGTTGCGCTTTATTTGTAGCTGGCCTCTATGAGGCCGGTGGGCAACCGGGGTCATAGACCCCAGCTACAAGAAATACCCCTGGGTGTATCTATTTCTTCGGGCGGAGTTCGCCGGTGAGCAATGCCCACCGTTCCCGCCAATGTTTCATCAATCGTTCGTCGGCGGCTTCACCGGCGGCCCCGCGATCCGACAGCCGATACCCGCCGAGCGTAAACTGTGCCGACACCGTGGTTTCCCCCGCATCGTTGATGCCCTTACCCTTGATTACCGCCGTGCCGCCTTCGACTTTCATCATCTCCACCGTGACGTCCATCCGTCGGCCCGGCAGCATGAAATTCCCGTACTTCACGTTACGCACTTCGCGCAACGCAATCACCGAGTCGCGATAGTCGTTCGTCGCTCGCCATAACCACGCTCCGGCTTCGACCAGCGATTCCAGCATTAATACGCCGGGCATCACCGGGAACCGCGGGAAGTGATCCGCGAGATATTCCTCACCCTGCGTGAGGAACTTCGAACCGCGTAGCGACTTGCCGGGTATCCATTCGTCGATCCGGTCGATTAACTGAAACCGCATCGGTATACGCCCTACATTCCGCTCATCCGTCGAAGCGTTCGCCTCAGACGCATCGCGAAATTTTAGATACTGTACGAATTCCCGGCCACTCCGCCCATCGACGCTCCCCCGCAACGACCTTATCATCGACCGTTGCAGTTCGCCTACTTGTCACATCCTGATAAAATGTACCGTCGGTCGCAACCGTTTCCGTCGGAAATCTCGACTCAAATCCGCGCCGCAGTTCGCTTTAGCGCGTCTGGGTAGTTTGCGCCAATTTCGCAGGCGTAACTCCCGACCTCGTTCATCGCTTGAAACCCGGATGCCCGTTTGTCGGTAGGAATCCTCACAACAACACGGGGTGCTCGATGCGTTCGCGTTTTTTAGGGAACACCTGAAAGCCGATCAGTAGCCCTTCATTCATCGACCGCTGAGTGCTACCGATTCTTGGTGTAAATCAACCACACGACTTGGATGAGAACGATCGAAAACAACGCGATGGGAAACCATAGCCCCGGTGGTTTCGTTCCCGTTGGGTACGCACCGAATGGGTGATTCGCGTCACCGCGTCGTCGCCAATGGTACCAGAATCCGAAGAGTGCCAGTCCGCCGAGGGTGATGCCGACGCCGTACCACAACAGCCCATCGATGGACGGAGAGAAGGCGAGTAACGTCACGCCCATCAAGAAAGACGTTATTGCGGAGAGCAAGACGATCGGCGAGATGTTTCGGATCGCGCTCGGAGGTTTGGCATCGTCGACCATATCACTTCCCGCGCGCCAAAAATCGCTACACAGCCACTATGATAGCGGTGTGGCTCGTTTCAGGGAACATTTCGATGCCAACCCGACTGAACTGAGACACTTCGGCAACACCATCTCATAGGGCACTCGATGCTTTCCTTTGCCCACCCGATCTATTTGTGGTTGTTGCCGTTCGGCTTGCTGTTTGGCGTCTGGTGGTTTCGACGTGCGAAGCCGGCGTTGCGGTACTCGCAGTTGGCGCTGCTCGATGGCTTGCCGCGCGGCCGGGCGGTGCTGGCGGAGTGGGTGGCGGCCGTGGGGCGGGCGCTCGTTTTGGGCTTGCTGATCCTGAGTGCGGCGGGGCCGCGCTGGCCCGATCTGCAAACCCGCTTGCCGGTGGATGGCATCGCCATCGCGTTCGTTTGCGATGTCAGCGGCAGCATGGCGACGCCCGATTTCACCTGGGAATCGAATGCGCCGTCGATCTCGCGGCTCGATGCCGCGAAGCGATCGTTCCTACTCTTCGTCGATGGCGGCACCGCACCGGACGGCACGAAGTTCGATGGCCGCCCTGCCGATGCCATCGCGCTCATCACCTTCGCCGCCTGGCCGCAGACCGAGTGCCCGCTGACCTTGAACCATACCGTACTGGCTGCGATTTTCGACGCGCAAAAACCGCGCGATGGACTCGATGCTGGTACGAACGTCGGCGATGCGATTGCCGAAGGCGTATTGCGTTTGGAAGGGGCAACGAACGGGCGGCGCGTAATGATTCTGATTTCCGACGGCGAACATAATGCCGCGAAGAGCGACGTGCTGAAACCGCGACAGTCGGCACAACTCGCGGCGAATTTGGGCATCCCGATCTACACGATCGATTGCGGTGGCGAAGCGAAGCCGGGCGAATCCACCGACGACGCCAAACAACGGCAGGAAGGCCGTGCCGTGCTACAAGCGGTGGCCGAGCGAACGGACGGCCAGCACTTCACGGCCAACAGCGGCGCGGACTTACTGAGCGTGTATCGCGCGATCGACGCGATCGAACGTCAGCCGATTGTCAGCTATCAGTATCGGCGTTACCGCGAACTGTACCCGTGGTGCGCCGCCGCATCGCTCGGTTGTCTGGTGCTACTGCAACTGCTCGAAGGCATCGCATGGCGACGCCTGCCCCGGTAGAATTCGCAGCGACGCCTAACTGACAGCGCGGAGGGCGATCGAATCTTTCACGCCGAGGTTCTGATAAATCTGCCGCGTCGCGTCGGAGCGGTTGAGCGTGTAGAAGTGGATGCCGCGAACGTTGTTGTCCAACAGGTCGCGGCACTGTTCGGTCGCCCAGTGCGTGCCGACGCGCTTGACGGCGTCATCGTCGTTGCCGCAACGGCTGACCGCACGCAGCAACTTCGCCGGTACGCGGGCACCGAGCGCGAGTTCGGCCATGCGGATCATCCCTGCGTGCGACGGGATCGGCATCACGCCCGCGATGATCGGCACGCGAATCCCGGCGAGTTCGCAACGCTCGCGGAAGTCGTAGAAGTCGCGATTCTCGAAGAACAACTGCGTGCAAATATAGTCCGCACCCGCATCGACCTTTTGTTTCAGATAGTCCATTTCCTTGAGGCGATTCGGACAACCCGAGTGGCCTTCCGGGAAGCCCGCCACGCCGATGCCGAAGTGGTGCGAACGCGAACGGATGAACGAAACGAGCTGATCGGCATACTGGAACGCATCGTTGTTGCGGTCGTAATTCGCGAGCGTTCGCGGTGGGTCGCCGCCGAGCGCGAGGATGTTCGTGATCCCCGATGCCGCATAGCGGTCGACGATCGCGGTCATTTCTTCGAGCGTATGGCAAACGCACGTCAGGTGCGAAACCGCAGTCAGATTCGTCTCGCGTTCGATCCGCACGACGAGATCGTGCGTGCGGTCGCGGGTCGTGCCACCGGCACCGTACGTCACCGACACGAACGACGGGTGCAGTTCCTGGAGCGACGCGATATTGCGGAACAGTTCTTCCGAGGCTTCGTCGGTCTTCGGCGGGAAGAACTCGAAGCTAAACGTCGTTCGGTGATCGTGAAAAATCTCTCGAATGTGCATTCCGCAAACTCCTCGCGTCGGTACAGCCATCGTAGCGTGGTGATAGTGTACGCGAACCGTGCCGTCGGGGAGAGTGCAACTTGGGGTGATGCCGATACGTCCTCTCAGAATCGACGTAAGTACCCGTCCAAGATCTATTCCGTGTATTCGACATTTTCTGTAAGTTAATGAGCACTTCAGGGAAGGGGTGGCTATGGCTACGGAATTGGTGGTA
>JAYVQG010000132.1:0-8448 GCA_043757025.1 Limnoglobus sp. | reverse complement strand
CGTGCAAGTCGTTCTTGAGTAACTCCGTCGCCTCCATACCCCATCAATAGCCAATTCCGACGACCGCGGGAATACGAGCAGAGATTGGACAGCTACGGTCACGACCCCAGCTACAAGACCGGGGTCACAGACTACAAGACCGGGGTCACAGACCCCAGCTACAAGACCGGGGTCACAGACCCCAGCTACAAGACCGGGGTCACAGACCCCACAGACCCCAACGACAGGATTTGTAGCTGGCCTCTATGAGGCCGGTGGGACAACCGGGGTCGTCGATCCTGTAGCGATCGTTCTGTCATACCGAGATGGACTATCCCTTCGCGATCATGAACTTCAACAAGTCCACGCAGCGGTTGCTGTAGCCCCATTCGTTGTCGTACCAACTAATCAACTTGAAGAACTTGCTGTTCAACTCGATGCCGCTGCCCGCATCGAAGATACTACTATGGTTGTCGTGGATGAAGTCGCTGCTCACGACTTCGTCGGTCGTGTAGGCAAGGATGCCCTTCATGTAGGTTTCGCTGGCGCGCTTCATCGCTTCGCAAATTTCTTTATAGCTCGTCGCCTTCACGGTCTTCACGGTGAGGTCGACCACGGAGACGGTCGGCGTGGGCACGCGGAACGACATGCCGGTGAGTTTGCCCTTCAGTTCGGGCAGCACCAGCGCAACGGCGCGTGCGGCACCGGTCGAGCTGGGGATAATGTTGATTGCGGCGCTGCGGCCACCTTTCCAGTCCTTCTTACTCGGCGCGTCGACCGTCTTTTGCGTCGCGGTGTAGCTGTGAACCGTCGTCATCAGGCCTTCGTCGATGCCGAAGCCTTCCTTCAACAACACGTGAACGACCGGCGCGAGGCAGTTCGTCGTGCAACTCGCATTGCTGATGATGTGGTGCGTTTTCGGGTCGTATTTTTCGTTGTTGACGCCCATCACGATCGTCAGATCTTCGCCCTTGGCTGGCGCGGAGATAATGACTTTTTTAGCCCCGGCAGTGATGTGCCCTTGTGCCTTGTCGGCATCGGTGAACAGCCCCGTCGATTCGATGACGTAATCGACGCCGAGCTTGGCCCACGGGATCGCCGTCGGGCCTTCCTTCACGGCGAGGCACTGGATTCGGTGCCCGTTGACAACGAGGACATCGTCTTCAGTGAGGGACGGCGACGACTTTTCGCTGTGGACGGAGCCGGTGAATTTCCCTTGAGTGGAATCGTACTTCACCAAGTAGGCGAGGTTGTCTGCGGGGACGAGATCGTTGACGGCCACGATGTCGATTTCTTTACCGAGGAGGCCTTGTTCGACGAGCGCCCGGAACACCAATCGACCGATGCGACCGAAACCGTTGATACCGACTTTCACTGCCATGGACGTTCGTCTCCGCAATGGGTAAACCCGCGACCGGAGGCCGGAGCTTTGCAAAAAAAGTAACTTTCACGACTAATTTATGGATGCGCACAAAGGTTGACAGCGCCTACGGTGTTTCTGCCGCGGCAAACGTGCCGAATGCACCTGCGATTTCCGCAACTTCCATTGCCGATTATGCCGATGATAAGGATTAACCGGCGGTCGGTTGGGGTGCGGATATGCTCAAGCGTTTGGAGTTAATTGGCTTTAAGTCGTTCGCCGACAAGACGCGGTTCGATTTTGCGCCGGGCGTGACGGCGGTCGTCGGCCCTAACGGCAGCGGCAAATCGAACATCGTCGATGCCGTCAAGTGGATTCTCGGCGAACAGTCGGCAAAGAGCCTGCGCGGCGGCGAGATGGCCGACGTGATTTTCAACGGCTCCAGCACCCGCAAAAGCCTCGGCATGGCCGAGGTGACGATGACCTTCGACAACTCGAAACGCCAACTCCAATTCGATGGCGATGAAGTCCAACTGACGCGGCGCGTCTACCGCGACGGACAGGGCGAGTACCTCATCAACGGTACACTTTCGCGGCTCAAAGACATCAAGGAAATGTTCCTCGGCAGCGGCGCGGGGCAAGGCGCGTACAGCATTATCGAGCAGGGCCGCGTCGATGCATTGCTCGTCGCTTCGACGAAAGATCGTCGGCAAATCTTCGAGGAAGCGGCGGGGATCAGTCGATTCAAATCGAAAAAGATCGAGTGTTTGCGCAAGCTCGAAAAAGTGGATGCCGACCTGCACCGCGTCCGCGATTTGTTGCAAGAACTGGAAAAAACCGTACGCACTTTGAACGCGCAAGCGGCCAAGGCGCAGAAGTATCAGGAATATCACGCGCAACTGCGAACGCAGCGAATCGCCTTGGGTTTAAGCGAATATCGCGAACTCGCCGAGACGGTGGCGTACGAAGAAGCGTTGCTGGCGAAGCTGCGGGTGGAAGTGGCCGAAGCCACGACGCAGACCGCAACGGGCGAGACGACTGTCGGCAAACTCGATTCAGATTACGCCCGCGCCGACGATGCATTGCGCGAACACGAGAAGCGGCTGAGCGAAGCCCGACAGCAGATTGCGGAGTTCGAGGCCGCGGTAAAATCGCAGCGCGAACAGGCCGCAAACCACGACGCGGAATTGTTGCGAACGGGACAGCAGCGGATCGCGCTGACGGCCCGTTTGCGAACGCTGGAAACCGAAACTGCGCGGGCGACCGACGAAGCCACACGCGCGGCGGAACTCGTGCGAGTGGAGCAGCAACGCGCCGACGAAGCGGCCACGGCGCTGAACGCGGTGATCGCCGCGCTGGCGCAAATCGGGAAGCAAATGCAAGCCGACCGCGAAGAGCAATTCGCGATTGTGGGCCGCGCCGCGCAGTGGCATTCGACCGCACAAATGACGGGGTCGCAAGTCGAGCGATTGCAACGCGAACGGACGAAAAAACGCGCCGAAGGCGAGCGAGCGAGCGCCGAAGCCGAGGCGATCGGCCGCGTGCTGGCGGACCTTTCGCAGAGCGACGCGGACGTGCAGCAGAAGCTGGCCGCCGCGAAGCGGGCACTTCAAGAATTGCTGCAAAAACAGGCAGAATTGCGCCGAGAAGCCGAGTCGCTGCAACCGGAACTGGACGATCTGCGCGAGCGCCGCAGTGCCTCGCGGGGCCGTGCGGAAGTGCTCGATGGCCTCGAGAAAAACCTCGAAGGCATCGGCGCGGGAGTGCGCGCGGTGCTGGCGTCGCGTCGGCAAACGCCCGCGATTCTCGGCCTCGTTGCGGACCTGCTTACTGTCCCCGGCCACGTCGCGCCGCTCGTCGATATCGTCCTCGGCGATGCCGCGCAGCGGTTCGTGTTGCGGCCCGGAACGGACATCGACAGCATCCTCATCGAACTCGGCACGCTACCCGGCCGCGTCGGATTCGTACCATTGATAAATTTCGACCGACAACGCGATGTCACTCCGCTACCGGAATCGCTTTTGCACGTCGTGTCGTTCGAGCATCCGGACCTCATCGGACTACCCGAACGGTTGCTCGGCAACGTGCTGTTAGCCATCGATTTAGCACACGCACGAACGCTGTTGCTCGACCATCCGCGACACCGCATTGTCACTCGAACGGGGGAACTCCTCGAACCCGATGGCACGATTATCGTCGGCCCGCCGCGCGGCGAAAGTGGCATCCTTTCGCGGAAGAGCGAACTGCGCGAATTGCGGATCCAAATCGCCGCAATGGACGTGCGAATCGCTGCAATTGAAGGCGAACAAACGCAGTTTCGCAACCGGGCCGATGCGCTCGATGCGCTGATCGGCGGGCGGGAAGCGGAGATCGGCGCACATGCCGGCGAGGCAGGAAACTTGCGCGAACGGATCGTCGAACAGCAACAGAAGCAGTCGCGGTTAACCGAGTTGGCAGAGTTGGTAACCAGCGAGGAAATGATCCTTTCGGGGGAGATTCAGAAAGCGGAAAAGTCTTGGCAAGCGGCACTGTTGCAGGCACAGGAAGCCGACGAGGCCGCGCTAACGGTGAAGCTGCGTTTGGAGAACGCGGATGCGCAACAGCGGGCATCGGAACGGGAGCGCGAACAACGCCAAGCTGCGGACACTGCCACCCAGGTGTCACTGACGCGCGTGAAGCAACAGTTGGCCGGGCTACAGGCGCGCAGCCACGAGTTGGCGGGGGAGTTGCGGCAACGCAAAATCGATGCCTCGAACATCGCGAATACGGAACGCAGCGCGCGGTGCCGACAGACCGAAAACCAACTGGCGATCCTGCGGGCAACGGCATCGGCGGCAGATGCGTACGCGGAGAAAGACGTGCGGCAAGCGAGCGTCCGCGAGTGGGCCGTACGCCGCGATACACTTCGTATACAGCGGGATTCAGTGCAAAGCGAGCTTCGGAGCGTCCGCGATTCGTGGAAGCAACAGCAAGACCACGCCCACGCGCACGAACTGACGGTGCGCGATTTGCGCAACCGTCGCGACACGATTGCGGCCCGCATTCAGGACGATTATCAGATCGACCTGGCCGCACAACTGGCGAGCAACCCGGAACAGCCACACGCCATCGTCGGGGACGATGCGCAAGACGACATCGAGGAATTGAAGCGAAAGATCGCGAAACTCGGCAGCGTCAACCTCGAAGCGCTCGAACAATTGAACGTCGAAGAAGCCCGCGAAAAATCGATTCGCAAAGACTACGACGATCTTATGGGGGCAGCGAAATCGCTATTGGAGATTATCGAGAAGATTAACGTCGATAGTCGCAAATTATTCAACGATACTCTCAATGTCGTGCGCGTACACTTTCAAGATTTGTTTCGCAAACTCTTCGGTGGCGGCATGGCGGACATCATCCTCGAAGACCCGACGGACGTCCTCGAAACGGGTATCGAGATCACCGCCCGACCGCCGGGGAAGGAACTGCGCAGCATCTCGCTATTGTCCGGCGGCGAAAAAACGCTGACGGCGGTGGCGCTGTTATTGGCCATGTTTCGCAGCAAACCGAGTCCGTTCTGCTTGCTCGACGAAGTCGATGCCGCACTCGACGAGGCCAACACCGCACGGCTCGCCGAAGTCATCAAGGACTTCCGCAGTACCTCGCAGTTCATCATCATCACACACAAAAAACGTACGATGGTGATGGCCGACGTTCTACATGGAGTCACCATGCAAGAAAGTGGCGTGAGTAAACAAGTGGCCACACGCATCGACGATTGGCCCGATGAATCGAGCGAAGTGAAGGTCGCCGCTTGAACAAGGATGAAGGGTGAAATAGGAAGGATGAAGGAAGGAAACATCGATGGGATTGTCTGCTGCGCAGATTCGCGTTTCGCTCGATGCGCTGACGGCGATCGAGCCGCGGTTTGGTATCGCGATTGCGCAGGTCGGTTATCCCGAGCCGCGGGTTCGCTCGCCCGGTTATGCGACGCTATTCCGAACGATCGTCGGGCAGCAGGTGAGCTTCAAGGCTGCCGATGCGGTCTGGAAAAAACTGGAGGCTGCGTTAGGCGATGTCGCCGATCCGCAAACGGTCGTGGCGGCAACGTTCGACGAACTTCGGGCCTGTGGGTTGTCCCGACAGAAGCAGGGTTACGCACGCAGTTTGGCCGAACATCTGATCGCAGGCGAACTCCCTTTGGATGCGTTACCCGCAGACGATGAAGGCGCAATTACACTGCTCACGAAGGTGAAAGGCATCGGGCGTTGGTCGGCGGAGATCTACCTTCTGTTCGCCGAAGGCCGCCCCGACATATGGCCCGCCGGCGATCTGGCGGTGCAAATCGACGTCGGCCGCATCCTGCAATTGAAAGTGCGGCCCACCGAGAAAGAGGTGCGGGCGATCGGCGAAGCCTGGCGACCGCACCGAGGGGCCGCCGCCATATTTGCGTGGCACCATTACATGAAAGCGACGATTCCAACCGCCGAGTAAATCGCTGAATTCCGGTTGCGAGAGTCACCGCGACTTGCCGAATTTCGCAGGGAGCACAACGGCCCAACCGGTGGCGTCGCGGTGGAGTACGATGGCGTCCTTAAAGCGATGGCGGTGCCTGCCAATACCCGAAAGCCAAACATTGGCAATTGCCTCCGCAGCGTGCTCGTCGCACGTGTGAATATGCACAGTTTTCGCTTCGAAACCAAGCCCGCGCAGGTATTCCTTCGCGAGTTTGGCGAACTGCTCCGGAGTGATTTTCGCTTTGGATTCGGGTGCGAGTGCCGCATAGGCTTCGGCGAAATCTTGCCGAATGAGTGCTTGAAAGTAACGCACTGTTGCGGCTTTCGCGCCGGTTCCACCCGATGAATCGGGTGCCGTACCACAGCCTGCAATTGCAGCGAATACTATCCCTACGATCGATGTGCGTACGCGGCTCATGGGTAGCTCGCATCGTAGTCGAGAACGTGTTTGTCCGGGTACATATCGACGACGGCGTCGTCCCATTTGAGCGTCGCGACGTGGCCATCGAGGTAGAGATAATTCGCCACGGTCGTGTGGCGTTCGTGTGCGATCCACGGCTTGATAATGCCCGTACCGAGCCAGATATCGTAATCGTCTTGCCGTGGGTCTTCACCGGTCGCAGCATCGAACGCGGCGGCGTTGCGTTCGGAGAAGCAGACGAACTGCGACGTCCCCACTTCGTTCACGAACCGCATGAGGTTCCATTGCCCGTAGCGTCGGCTCTTGTGGCTGAGCAGCGAATTCATGAGGTAGCTGGTGCGGTGCTCGACGCCGTCGATATTGCCGGTGACCGGATCGACGAATGGCTTGCGTTCGGAGAAGTCCATCGGACAGCGGTAGATTTTTTCACTCGGCAGGATGTTGCCTAGTTTCGAGAGGCTTTCGTCGGCTTCTTGGGTGCCGCCGATGAACGGCATCAGTTTGTCTTCCCAGTAAATTTCCGCGAACGAATTCGTGTGCAAGGTGTTGGAAGCGACATCCGCATCGTACGGGTGGTGCAAGAAAAACTGCCCGTTCGTGGCATCGTAATATCCGTGAACGGCAAGCCCGATTTGCCGTAGATTGTTCTGGCACTCGGCCCGGCGCGCGGCTGCACGCACCTTCTGTACCGCAGGCAACAACAGCCCGATTAGGACGGCGATAATCGCGATCACCACGAGGAGTTCGATGAGTGTGAACCCCAACGACCGACGGCGGAGCGGAAGCATCATTGACAACACCACACAGCGGTTAAATTGTTACAACATCCACAATAGCAATACGATTGGAAGTGCGTAAAGCAAGTAACGTAACGGCCCACTTTCCGCGGTCGAAAGGCTTACCGATCGTTCCAGTTGAATTAATTTTCACAAATTTGCGATTGGTAGGTGCAGAGGAAATTTTCTCGGATAGTACCAATCGCTGTTTGCAACCATTTGGCCATGCCAATCCGAACGAGGTGTCCCGAAAACCGGAATGAACGAGCCGCAGCCATCGGATCCGCCGAAAGTCGGTTTATGTGGGGCACGTTTTTAACGTGCCATTTTTCAACGCTGGCACGTTACGATTCGGTATCACCTACGCGAATTCGCGCAGTCAAAAAATCCGAGGCGATCTGACCTAAGTCGGAATTTGCGACGTGCGCAGAAGTGTCTCCAAGTGTCGTGAGAATGTCGCCACTTGCGCCGACGCACGAAACGAGAGGATTCACATAACCATCGGCAAGAGTTCGAGATACGGAATATGCATCAGTGGTTTGCGATCGAAAAAGCGACTTTTCGGTCCTCAAAAACGAAAAAACACCCCAAAAAACGGTTTTGGAGCGTCCGCAATTGTGACTTACTTCGATTTTGGAGGTCAAAAATCACTTTCCGCCGGAGTTATCCGTTTTTAAAAGCGCACTCGATTATACCGAGCAAGAGTGAACGAGGCTGTAAAAGTGCGTCCAACTCATGCAAGGGAATTGAGCTACGAGGTGTATCACCCGCCGGCAAAAGACGCCGAAGCGATATTGATGGTGAGTACTGTTCACACGGGCGGGTTACCGCTCACCTCCCGATGAAGTTTCCTGGGGTGGCGTGACACTCATGCCGCCTCGACGTTCGTCGGATCCCGTTGAAACGGAGAGGCCGCTTGGGCCACAGCGGCTCGTTCGGCTCGTCGCGATTCCTCTTCCAACTCCTTCGCAAACTGAAGGTTCCTCGGCGCTTGGCCTCACGTTCGCCGTCGGGGTAGTCGATTTTGCCCGCGAGATTCGATACCGGATGAGCGTATCGCTGGCTCGAATGCTCACTGCGGATTCATCGCCGCGAAGATGTTTTCGCAGTGCCAACACCGACTCGGCTGCCGCTTCGTCGAGAAACTGTTTCTCAAACTTGCCGAACAATTCCTGCCACTCGTTCGCGTAAACGTGCGGCCACTTCTTCACCGTTTGCACTGTTCGTTGCAGTGCGGTTGCAATCGTTTCCCACGACGACCCCGCCGCTTTCATTTCCGCCGCTCGTTCGCGCAACCGCTGTTTCCGCAAAGATATCGCGGCACGGTTCAAAACCCGGTTGCAGTTTTGCCAAATAAGACCACTAAAAATTTGGTTCCGGCGTGATTGGAATTGGGCGAAATCGGACGTAAGTCGT
>JAYVQG010000131.1:0-8472 GCA_043757025.1 Limnoglobus sp. | reverse complement strand
GCATGGGTGGGCATGCGCAGTGGTCGGTCGACCGTTGTTGCTCCGGTTCGAGGATGATTGTTTTCGATTGAGCAGTAATTGTGCCTCGAACTGAACCGCACGTCGTCGAATCGCGCACTAAATTCACTTTGCCACCCCACGATCCGAACTTCGGTTGAACCATGCCCGACGCGATGACTTCGCTCAGCGAACACCAGACGTTCGCTTGACTCGGCTGTTATGTGCGGTCGGACTGCACGCGAATTTCGCGTCCTTCCCAATCGGCTCCTGCCGATGGTACGCCGTAAAAATCGAAGTCGTTCATGAACTGCACCCACATCGCGCGTTGCATTTGCTCGGCGTGACCGCTGCCACTCCGGGGGAGCCGCGTGATGGTTTGTAAATACTCGTCGGGGCTGCCTTCCCAAATCGGCTTATTGGAATAATCCTTCTTTTGTAAATACGACTCTCATAACGAGATCGAAGATGCGGCTGATCAGTTATAACATTCACAAAGGCATCGGAGGGTTGGACCGAAAGTACGACCTGGACCGCGTCGCGCGGGTAATCGAGCACGAGAATCCGGACCTGATCTGCCTCCAAGAAGTCACTCGCCACGCTCGTCGTACCCTTCACGACGACCAGCCCAAATTACTTACGGATCGTTTTGCATCGACTGCGCACGCTTTTCAAATGAACGTTCATTACCGAAACGGCGGATACGGGAATCTGATCCTTTCCCGCTGGCCCGTCGTGGACTCGTACCCGCTTTGCTTGCGGTGGGGGCGGTGGAAACCTCGCGGCGCGCAGATCGTCATCATTGAAACTCCCGACGGACCGCTGCACCTCGCGAACTGGCATTTGGGTCTCCGGAACCGCGAGCGGCACTGGCAGGTCGAAAAGCTGTTATCTCACCATCAGTTTCGCGAGGCGGCAAGATTGCCAACACTGATCGTGGGAGACTTCAACGACTGGCAAAATCAACTCGCTACGGCTGCCCTTGCCGATCACGGGTTCGAAGACGCGACGCGACCTCCGTCGCGGTTCCGGTCATTTCCGGCATTTCTCGCGATGTTGGCCGTGGATAAAGCGTTTTACCGAAATGGGGTACGGGTCAACGAAGTGCGAGTGGTTCGAACAAAACTGGCGAAAGAGGCGTCGGATCACCTACCGCTGGTGGTCGATTTCCGCTTGACGGCGAGTGATTAGCCGTCCGGTCGAGACCCCAATGACTGCTGCAATACTGACCGCCAGCCACTTTCCGACGGTGAGTGGCGTGAGGACGAAAAAGTACGAAAGCGGCTCCACGTACATCGCAATCGAGTACAGCACCATCGCGAATGCTGTCCACGCGAGCAATCGCCGATCTGCTTCGCCGACGAGCGCCACGTTCCCCAACCCGGCGAGAATGAGCATCGAGAGCAAAATTGTTCTCCGTTCCTCGACGCCTACCCCAATCTGCCACACCGCCAGCCCGCAAATGCCGATTGCGATTCCCATCGCTACGACGAATCGCCCGACCTCGGGGAGAAAGGCCGCACGCACCGCCACTTTGGGAGGAACCTTCGACAGCATAATGAGTACGGCTGGCCCGCCGATGGTGAGAACGTTGAGGAGCGTGACCTGTTGCGGAAGGTACGGGAACGCTTCGCCGAGTCCCACGAGAGTGAGGATCAGCAGAATTGTGTAAACGTTTTTCAGAAGGAATAGCTTCGCGGCGCGGCGAACGTTGTGCAGAACCGTCCGCCCCTCGGCCAGGGCGACGGGGAGCAGGTCGAAACTGTTCGTCTCGAGTATAAGGTCGGCTACGGTCTTTGCGGCCGAGCTACCCGCCCCCATCGCGACACCCAAGTCGGCCGTTTTGATCGACAGAATATCGTTGACGCCATCGCCAATCATCGCCACCCGTAGTCCGCCTGCTTGAAGCGAGGTAATGATCTCGAGCTTTTGCTGCGGCGTCACTCGACCGAATACGGAGGTTGCGGCAATCAACGCGGCTCGGTCGGTGGCCGCTTCAAGGTCGCTGCCAGTGCGGACCGGCTCGTGAGCGAGCGGGAGATCCAAGCGTGAGACGGTCGCCCGCACGGTCATCGGGTGATCGCCGGATAGCAGTTTGATCGCGACGAATTGTGCGGCGAGCGATTCGAGGACGCGATTGACACCGGGTCTGAGTTCGTCTGTCAGTGCGATGAGAGCGAGGGGTCGCAAGCGTACGACCGTCGGCAGGGTGCCTTCCCACTTCTCGGCCGTTGAATGGGATGGAGGATCTGCGGCCGCGAATGCGAGTATTCGTAGACCGGACGGGAGCAATTCCTGAAAACGGGCCTCGACGAGTTCCGCCTCCGCCTTCGTAAACCGTGGCAGCAGCGCTTCCGTGCTGCCAACGACGAGGACTTCATCCAAACCTTCGATCCGAACCCGCACCGCGCTGAGTCGGCTTTGAGACTTGAACGGTATCTGATCGATCAGCGAAAACGACTCGCTCGGTTTCGAGAAAGTCGTTCGAATCGCTCGAACCGTTCGGTTGTCATCATCCCTCGTCGCCCAGGCGAACAAACCGAGCTTTGCTCGTATCTCAATCTCGTCACTCGCGATCGCTTCGACGCGATCGAGAGTGAGGTAGCTGGTGGTGATCGTCCCGGTCTTATCGGTGCAAAGTACGTCGATCGACGCCATCGCTTCGACTGCGGCGAGCCGTTGCACGATCGCCCCGCGCGAGGACAACCGCATGGCCCCGAGTGTCAGGGCCAAAGTGGTCATCAGCAACAAACCTTGGGGGACCAGAGACGTGACAGTAGCCGCCACCATCTGGACGAGGTCCGTCGTCGGCAAGTCGCGCACGGAATACACGATGACATAGGCTCCGCAAAGACCTACGGTCGCGACCGTCATCACTCGTATCAGTGCGTTCAAAGTCTGCTGAACGGGGCCAGGAGCGTGCCGGTATTGCCGAGCGGCGGCAGATGTCCGATGCGCGAATGCCACCGCCCCGACGCCGTCCGCACGATACGCTCCTTCACCCGCAACCGCGAAACTACCCGAGAGGATTCGCTCGCCAGGTCGTCGCGAAACTGGGTCGGATTCTCCGGTCAGAAGCGCTTCGTCGATTTCCAGGAACTCCGCAGTCAATACGACCCCGTCGGCCACGACAGGCTCACCCGCTACGAGTTTGACGACATCGCCGAAAACCACATCGCCAGCCGGAATGAGTTGTTCCGCACCATCGCGGACGACCCTCGCCTTCGTTTCAGACAGGAGATCGAGGCGATCGAGGTGTCGTTTCGCGCGAAATTCTTGTACGAGTCCGATGAGGGCGTTGATGATGGCCATCCCGCTTACGGCCCACGCCCCGCGTAGGTCGCCGAGCAAAAATAGCGCGATGGCGGCTGGGACAACGAGAGCATTGAACGGCGTGAATATGTTCCGGACAACGATAAGCCGATATTCCGCGCCCCCGGATCGCGGCGGGCGGTTGGTGCGTCCTCGGGCAATGAGGTCGATGACTTCGGCTGCACTGAGGCCTCGATTCGGGTCTGTCGAATTCAATTCGTTTACCTGTATGAAGGCCAAGATTCGTGCGAGTGGACGACTCATAAATACGGTATCAGCAATCGCGCTAAACCGTCGCGTAGTTTCACCAGCAGATTCCGGCGGCGGAGTTTGAGAGAAGTCACCTCATGGCTCCGGCCGATCGTCTGCGCGACTTCGTCGTCCAATAGACTAGCGAGTGCGGGGTCGTAGCATTCGACGTCGAATTCGAAATTGAGCCGTAAACTGCGAGGATCCCAGTTCGACGACCCGAACAGTAACCACGTGCGGTCCACGATCATCAACTTCTTGTGCGAGAAGGGAGGCGGATTTAACCAGACTCGACAACCGCGTTCGAGCAACTGCCAGATCTGGCCCATACACGCCCAGTGAACCAACCTCAAATTGTTCTGCTCGGGAAGCACGACGTCGACCTTGACCCCGCGTAATCCGGCGACGTTCAATCCTGCAATTAACGCTTCATCTGGCAGAAAGTACGGGGTGACGATCCTTACGGAGGAACGAGCCGTTGCCAGTGCGCCGAGGTAAACGGCCTGCAAACGTTTGAACTCGTCGTCCGGCCCCGTGCGAATACCGCGAGCGAAGACCGACCCACACTCGACGAGTTTCGGGAACCACAACTTCCCCCGCAAGGCCCGACGCGTGCAAAATTCCCAGTCGTCCGCGAACGTCTCTCGCAGATGAGCGACCACCGGCCCGTCGAGGCGGAAGTGTATGTCGATAACCGGGGACTTAGGGCTGAGACTCATATCGTGCCCGGCCCGAATGTTCATCCCGCCGGTAAAGCCGATCGTTCCATCGACGATGAGCAGTTTGCGGTGGTTCCGTAGATTTGCGTAAGTGAAGTACCACGGTAAGAGTTGTGGCAAAAAACGGGCCACCTCGACACCGGCTTGGCGTAGCGGCCGAACGACGGTCCACGGCAGCGAATAACGCACGCCGATGTCGTCGAGCAGCACCCGGACCGCCACGCCACGTGCCACCGCTCGGCCGAGTGCGTCGATGAAGCGTTTCCCGACCGCATCGTTGTCGAACAAGTACGTGCTCATGCCGATTGAGCCGATCGCCCCATCGATCGCACCGAGCATCTCCGCGTACGCTTCGGCACCAGTACGGAGCGGGCGGATCGCATTCCCACCGAGCAAGGTCAGACCGGTTAATGCTCCGACTAACTGAATGTGCGGTGCCGAGTGACCGACAATCGGAGGAAGAGTATTTTCTGCTCTCGACGTCGATAGGGGGTCTGGTTTCCGAGTGGATCGTCGCCTCAACCGCTTCGCCTTCCGCTCGACCCGATTGATTCCGAAGAAATAGTACAAAGCCGTACCGATGCCCGGAGCGAACCAGATCAGCCCGGCCCAGCCAATCGTCGCTTGCGTGTCGCGCTTATTTAAAATGACGTGAGCAGTCGCATAAAGATCGGCAACGACAATCGCCGCCCCTCCAAACCAGTACAACGTTGGGACTAACCAGTCGGGCATCGGCAGAACGTCCTCATTCCAGTCGTTTACATTCGATTGATGTTATAATGTAATCCAATCAATTCATATCTTCAACGAAATTATTTCTTTTCCGCCCAATTCTGACGGGCACGCGATCGCCGAGCCGCACCACGAGCATCACAATTGAGATTCGGAACCAATCCACACGAAACCCAGAAGTCAAACAATCGCAGGCGATGCGACGTAAGTCGACTTTTGCACGGTGTCTCGAAGTGTCGTGAGATTGTCTCCAAGTGTCGTGAGAATGTCTCCAAGTGTCGTGAGAATGTCGCACTCGGTCGATTTTGTGTCGCACTCGGTCGATTTTCGGTCGGTAGTTGCGGCGAGTGCCAATCGAATGACCATCGGCATAACCCACGATGCGAGTTCGAGATACGGCCAAATCGCCCGAAACAGATCGGTGATTTGCGATCGAAAAGCCGCGATTTTGGGTCGCAAAAACCGAAAAAACACCCCAAAAAACGGTTTTTGAGCCTCCGCAATTGTGACTTACGTCGATTCTGGCTACTCAAACCACTACCGGCACCGTCAGCACCTTGCTTCATGCGGGGGGTTTGCGCAATAATACAGGAATCCTCCCGACTATCCGCTTCGATAGGGAACATCCATCATGATGGTTCGTATTGCGTGTCTCGCAGTCGCGACTTTGGCCGCGCTGCCGATTTCCACCTATGCGGTCGAGATCGACCCGGTCGTCGAGCGGATCCAGAAGGATCTCTTTTACCTTGCCGGTGAAGAGTGTAACGGGCGGGGCGTTGGTTCGGAGGGGATCGATCGGGCTGCGGAGTACATCGCGAAATCGTTCGAGGCGAGCGGGCTGCAACCGGCCATGAAGGACGGCTTCTTTCAGCCGTTCACCATAGCCAGCCGCCCGCGACTCGGCTCGCCGAACAAGATCGTCGTCGCGCACGGCGAGACGGCCATCGAACTCAAGTACGGCGACGATTTCACCCCGGCGGGTTTGTCCGGATCGGGCAAAGTCACGGGCGATGCGGTCTTCGTCGGGTATGGCATTTCGGCACCGAAACTCAAGTACGACGACTACGCGGACATCGACGTTAAGGGCAAAATCGTCGTGATGTTGCGCAAGACGCCGAAGGCCGACGAGAAGGACAACCCGTTCGTGGGCGAAGAACTCGAGGGATTAGCCGCACTGACCAGCAAGGTCGAAGCCGCGATCGCCAAAGGTGCGACCGCCGTCGTACTCGTCAACGACAAGACCTTCGCGAGGAAGGGAGACGCGCTGATGGACCTCCGCCGTTTCGGGGCCGAGGCCGCCAAGGTGCCCGTCGTACACATCAAACGTGCGACCCTCGAGAAGATGCTCGGCGACAAGAAGCTGACCGACATCGAAGCGGCGATCGACAAAGAGATGAAGCCGAAGTCGGTCGCGCTGACGGGTTGGAATTTCGGCATGGAAGTGACGCTGACGCGAGCGGAAATTGCCTGCAAAAACATTGTCGGGTTCCTGCCCGGTTCGGGGCCGCTCGCCGACGAAACGATCGTGCTCGGCGCACACTACGATCACCTCGGCGTCGAATCCGAAGGCAGCCTCGGCGGCTCCGCGGCAAAGGGGAAGGTTCACTTCGGGGCCGACGATAATGCCTCCGGAACGACGGGCTTGCTCGAACTCGCGCAGCGCTTCGGCAAGATGAAATCGCGCTACGGCCGGCGCATCGTGTTCGTCGCGTTCAGTGCCGAAGAACGCGGGCTGTACGGCTCGAAGTTTTACGCGAACAACCCGATTTTCCCGATCGATAAAACCGTGTTCATGTTGAACATGGACATGATCGGCCGATCCACGTCGGTCGACGATGGCGGCAAGCAGAAGAACCGCCTCGTGGCCAGCGGCACGGGTGCGGGCGAAGGATTCGAGAAGCTCGTCGATGCGGCGAATGCCGGTTTCGATTTCAAGATGCTGAAAGTGGCGACGGGTGGCGGGCCGAGCGATAATGCCTCGTTTTACAGCAAGAAAGTGCCGATTCTGTACTTCCATACCGGCTCGCACAAGGACTATCACCGCCCGAGCGACACGCCGGACAAGGTCAACTTGCCGGTGATGAAAAAGGTAATCGACTACCTCGAAGGGATTGCGGCCTACTTCGCGGTGACGCCGGAACGCCCGAAGTATTTGCTGACAAAAGGACGCTGGTCGGACCCGACCGACGACAAACCGCAAGGCTCGTCGCTGGGCAAGATGCCGCGTCTCGGCGTGATGCCAGGCGACTACGCCGAGGAAGAGAAAGGCGTGCTGGTCGACGATGTCTCACCGGGCGGGGCAGCCGAAGCCGCAGGTGTCAAAGGCGGCGACGTGATTATCATGATCGCGGGTAAGCCGATCAAGAACATCGAAGACTACATGAAGACGATGACCGCACAGAAAGTTGGCCAGGAGATCGAAGTCGTAGTCCTTCGCAAAGATAAAAAGATCACGTTGAAGGCGACGCCGAAAGAGTAACTTACGTCCAGGGGTACGACGTAAACGTCTAACCCTGGCCTAAGCGATTTAACCCCGTTGGGGTAAAGAATCGCAATGTTTTTACCCCAACGGGGTTGAATCCTATAGCCCAGGGTCGCGTCCGCGCACCCTGGGTGAACTCAGAGTCACCCGCACGATGCTGTTTTCCTTGAACGATGCCACCGTGGTGCGACCGGGTGGCGAAGTCGTCCTTCGCGATGTCACGTGGGGCGTGCGGGCGGGCGAAGTCACTGCGATCGTCGGGCCGACGGCGTCCGGGAAGACGACGCTGCTCGAAACGCTGCTCGGTCGGCATCGGCTGAGTGCGGGGAGTATCGATCTGCCGACGGGAACGATCGGGTACGTTTCATTTAAGGAAGATTCGCGGCAATTTCGCTATGCCGGGCACTACTACCAACAGCGATTCGAGTTCGCCGATACCGACGAACCGCTGTTGCTCGTCGATTATTTGCGCGCCAATTCGACCGCGACTGACAGGGACGTGACAGTCGCCGCGCGATTGCTCGGTGTCGAAGCCCAACTGCCACTTTCGTTCATGAAATTATCGAACGGCCAGACGCGCCGCGCCCGCATCGCACGCGCGCTCTTGCAGAAGCCGGACTGGCTGTTCCTCGACGATCCATTCATGGGACTCGACGTTGCGGGCCGCGAATCGCTCATTGCATCGCTCGGCGAACTGGCCCGCACGGGGACGAAGCTGTTGCTCGTTTGCCCCGCCGATGCGATCCCGCACTGGGCGACGCACGTGCTCGCACTCGACGCGGGCCGCGTGCAATACGCGGGGGAACGCCAGTCGTTTGTCGTGCGGCAAACTCTTGTAGCTGGGGTCTGTGACCCCGGTCTTGTAGCTGGGGTCTGTGACCCCGGTTGCCCACCGGCCTCACAGAGGCCAGCTACAACAGACAGCCCACCGGCCTCACAGAGGCCAGCTACAACAGACAGCCCACCGGCCTCACAGAGGCC
>JAYVQG010000130.1:0-8603 GCA_043757025.1 Limnoglobus sp. | reverse complement strand
GTTGATTCCGAAATTCGGCGTGATTCCAGGGATGGGTGGGTGGGTAAGTGGTGGAATCATTCACCGGCACCCAAAATCGCCGCGATTGGAACCCAGCCATCGAAACCCACTCATTTTACGCGAAGCCGTGGTGGCCGAGCCAGCGTTCGGCGTCGAGTGCGGCCATGCAACCGGTGCCGGCGGCGGAGATCGCTTGGCGGTAGTAATCGTCGGCGACATCGCCGGCTGCAAACACGCCGTCGACGCTAGTGTAACTACGGGCGACGGTCGTCCACTGGATGTAGCCGCCTTCGTTCAGCTTCACCTGGTCGTTCAAAAATCCGACGTTCGGCGTGTGGCCGATCGCGCAGAACATGCCCGAGCATTCGATGTCTTCGGTCGTTCCCTTTGAGGTATTTTTGAGCCGAACGCCGGTGACGCCGAGCTTGTCTTCGCCGAGTACTTCCTCCACGACGGAGTTCCAGCGAATCTCGATCTTCGGGTTCGCGCGTGCTCGGTCGGCCATGATCTTGCTCGCCCGCATCGCATCGCGACGCACGACCATGTACACCTTCGTTGCAAATTTCGACAGGTAGCTCGCTTCCTCACAGGCGGAGTCGCCCGCACCGACCACGACGATCGGCTTGTTGCGAAATCGCGGCAACGCGCCATCGCACACCGCACACGCGGAGACGCCGTTGTTCTTGAAACGCTCTTCGCTCGGCAGGCCGAGATAGTTCGCACGTGCGCCGGTAGACAGGATGATTGTGCGAGTTTCGACGGTACTGCCATCGTGCATCGTCAACGTGAATGGCGACTTCTGGAGATCGACCGAGACGACATCTTTCGATTCGATTCGCGTGCCGACGTTCAACGCCTGCTTCCGCATGAGCGCCATCAGTTCCGGCCCTTGAATGCCGTGATTCGGCTGCGGTTTGTTCGCGGACACCCAGTAGGGGAAGTGCGTATCGTCGGGCGAAAGGGCGGTTCGCAGATACTCGCGCGTGTCGCCGGTCGGCCAGCCGGGGAAGTTCTCGACTTCGGTCGTCAGTGCCAGTTGACCGAGTGGCAGTGTGCCGTTCTGGTTATTGCGTTCGTCGTAAGGGTTGCCTTGGAAAACGAGCGGCGTGAGGTTGGCCCGTGCGGCATAAATCGCCGCCGTCCACGCGGCGGGTCCGGAACCGATGATGACAACATTCTCGGGCATGAAACACTCCGTAACGGTAGGGAAGAGTCTGTTCGCGGTTGAAATTCTGGTTCGCAGTTCGCGGCGAATCGCACTATTGTAAGGATAGTAGCCCGAGCGTCGGGACGACACCGAAACCTTCGACCCCGCAACGCCATGCTTCGGCTCACCGACCTCCGCGAAATTCTACGCTACGTCCCGCGGTTTCGCGACAAAGTCTTCGTGATCGCCATCGACGGCGCAGTAGTCGAAGACGATAACTTCCCGAACATCTTGCTGGACATCGCGTTATTACGCAGCCTGAGCGTGCGCGTGGCGCTCGTCCACGGTGCGGCGTATCAGATTCAGCGTTATGCAAAGCAACTGAATATCACGCCATCGGATACCGACGGAACGGGCGTAACTGACACGGAAACGTTACAAATCGCGATCACTTCGGCGAACCGTGTCACGCACGAAATTCTCGAAGGATTGTGCGCGAACGACCTGCGTGGGGCCTGCCCGAACGCGCTCGTCGCGCACCCGGCGGGGATTCTCGGCGGTGTCGATCACCGGTTCACGGGCCGCGTCGAACGGGTCGATTCCGGCTTGCTCCACAGCCTTCTCGAACACGACATCGTTCCCGTGATCCCGCCGCTCGGTTGCGATGGCCTGGGCCATTCGTATCGCTTGAACTCCGACGCGGTGGCGGTGGAAATCGCGAAAACGCTGCGGGCGGTGAAGTTGATTTACCTGACGACGGAAGGCGGCATTCGCGGGCCGAAAGGCGTCATCCGGCAGATGACCGTCGAAGAAGCCGATGCATATTTGAAGAAGTCGAAGTCGGAATTGTCATCGGGAGCAATCACCAAAATGACGTACGCGATCCGTGCGGGCAAGGAAGGCATCGAGCGAATCCACATCATCGACGGTCGCGAAGAAGCGGGGCTGCTGAGCGAGGTCTTTTCCAACGAGGGCATCGGCACGCTCATTTACACGAACGAGTATCAGGCGATTCGACCCGCACAGAAGAAAGACGTGCGGGCCGTATACGCGCTGATTCAGCAAGGCATTCAGGCGGCGGAACTCGTCAAGCGGACGCGGGTAGACATCGAGCGGCAAATCGGCGATTACTTCGTGTTCGAGGTCGACCGCAACCCCGTCGCGTGTGCGGCACTGCACACGTACCCCGAAGTCGGCAAAGCCGAACTCGCCTCCGTTTACGTAGATAATCGCTACGAAAACAAAGGCATCGGCGGTAAGCTCATCGCGTTCATCGAGAACACGGCGCGTGCGAAAGGGTTCGCGGAACTGTTTTGCCTGTCCACGCAGGCGATCAATTACTTCATTCAAAAGGGCGGGTTTCGGCTCGGCACGCCCGACGATCTACCACCCACCCGTCGCGAGTTATACGACCGGAACAACCGCCGTTCGCAAGTCCTTGTGAAAAAACTAGCAGTTTCGAGCTGATATTTCCGGTATGCAACCGCCTGTGACGGCCTTGCGGCTCATACCGCATTTCGTTGCCCCGCGTGATGCCTCGTATTCATTTCCGGGCCGTTTCGCGTTCACTTGCGGGCCGATACTCATTTCGCACCAGTCCATTCGACCCACGCGGAGCCGCGAAATGGCCACGTTTTTGATTCTGCCACCCCGCGAGTTGCTCGAACATGCGTTCCGCGAATTCGCGAACCGCGTACTGCCTGGCGTAACAATCCCGGCGGACGTTACCGAGGACTTTCTCGAACGGATTCTACCCGTTCAAAAAGACGACACGTACGCGGTGCATCGCGAAGATTTGCCGGACGGCGACAACTTAGCGAGCATTCTTTGTGAAGCGTTTGGCGGTGAAAGTGGCGACCGAATCATCGAGGTGGGGCCACCGCGAACTCTGTCGGTTGCGAGCGTGCGCGAGTCGATCATCCCGGCATTCGTTTCCACCGCCCGTGCGGCGCGATAGAATCACATTTAGCTCATGACCCCGAATGGGACACTCGAACGAAACGCACCATGAACACGCCCGACGACGATTCTCCTTGGTCATCTCTCGCCGAGGAACTCGGTCTCGACTCCACCCCGGCGAAATCGCCACCCGCTAACCTCGATGGCGAATGGGTCGCGGTGGACGAACACGATCACGACATGGAAGACACCGTCGTGCTCGCAGAGTTGCACGCGGAGCCGGTCTGCGAAGATTCCGATGAAGGCGACGAAACCGATGGCCCCGAGAACGGGGAGGCACCGGGCGAAGCGGGACGCCGGAAGAAGCGTCGTCGCCGTCGCAAGAAAAAGAGCGGAGCTGCCACCGCACAACCGGTCGAAGCCGCGGAATCGACCGATACGGAGAGTGGCGAAGAATCGGATGCGTACTTCGAAGAAGAAGCCGAGGAGTACGGCAGCGTGGCAACGGTCTCGCAGAATCACGATGAAGCGAACGATAACGTCATGCGGGACATCGTCGCGACTTGGAACGTGCCGTCGTGGGAACAGATCGTGACGGGCTTGTATCGTCCGGGTCACTAACGTTTCGAGCGGGAGTTTACCCTGTGGCCAATGCAATTATCGACGTAGTCAGTGCGGAAGATCTACCGCAAATTGTCGATCTTTACAATCAGATCTTCCGACCTGCGCGATCGATCGACTCGTTCCGCCGTCGCTTCCAAGGGCGACACAACCCGCTGTACATGCTCGCGAAAGTGGGCGATGAACCAGCAGGGTTCTTCCTCGGTTTCGAGACGAAACCCGATACCTACTACGCCTGGTTCTACGGCGTGTTGCCACAACATCGCCGATCGGGACTCGGTTCGCAACTGATGGAAGCGGCCCAAGCGTGGGCTGCCAAACAGCAATACGAATCGATCCGCCTCGAGTGCTACAACCAGCAACGCCCGATGTTGCACCTCGCCATCGAACTCGGCTACGACATCGTCGGGATGCGTTGGGACGCCGACCGAAACAGCAATTTGGTCGTATTTGAAAAGCTGATCACCGCCACGAAGTGAGCAACAGCCGTTCACGCCATCAGATAACCGCGAAGCTTCACGAACAGCGATGTGCAGCGGTTACGCCACGATTCATCGTGGAGCAAACTCGGGTGGCTTGGCAGGAAATGCACGTCGATACAGAGGCGATTATCGGTGCCGGTGCCCACGCGCTTCATGAACAATTGCACTTCCAGTGGACCATCGGCTTTTTTCCCGAAACCGAGCCAGCCGAGCGCACCGCCCGCCCCCGTTTTGTTGAGCCGCACGCGAATCAGACCGGCCAGATTCTCGATAACATCGCCGGCGGTGTCGTGTACGAATCCGCGTAACTTCATGACGGCCACGCTTTCCGGCATCCACGCATCGAGCCGGAACGGCAACACATCGCCATCGCGCTTCGAGATCGGCATCGGCGTGTTGGGCGGCGTCATCACATGGTTAAAGTTCGGTGACGGATGCGGCACCGACAGTGGCGAATTCGTACTGAGGCGAATATCCGGTGCGGTCGGCGTGTGGTTCGGATCCGCAGTCGGCAACAGCAGGATCGGATTGCTATCGGTCCCGGAAGTGATCGCAGCAATGCTCGCCGCAATCGCACGATCGCCTTGAACTTGGCCCGTAGCGGCGGCGAATCGGGCAGACAATTCGCGCGCCGATTGCGGGCGTTTCGCGGGGTCTTTGGCCATGCAATCGCGTACGACATCTTCCACCGCACGCGAAATCACGCCCGCCAGCCCGAGTTCTGCAAACGTCGGTGGGTCTTCGGTCGCGTGTGCCAAAAGCACATCCATGCTCGACGCACCCTGGAACGGCAACCGCCCGCACAGGAGTTCGAACAACAGCACGCCGACGGAGTACAAATCGCCGCGATGGTCCATCATTTCGCCGCGAATCTGCTCCGGGCAAATGTAGCCCGGCGTACCGACTGCGAAATCGACCGTGGTATCGGTCACCTTCCTCGCGTGGGCTTCGTCGATCGTTTTCGCCAAGCCGAAGTCCATCACCTTGACGCGCTCTTTCGGCGTCTCCGGTTCGGAAATCATAATGTTCGCGGGCTTCAGGTCGCGGTGGACGATGCCTTCATCGTGTGCGGCCTGCAACACATCGCATAGTTGCGTGAGGATTTTGCCGATGCGTCCCGCAGATAGGCGACCGTTCTTCTGTAGTAAACTCTCGAGGTTCACGCCTTTCACATATTCCATCACAATGCACGGGCCGACCGAATCGGTCAGCGAGGCATCGTACAACGTCACGGCATTGGCGTGGGAAAACCTCGCCATCAAGATCGTTTCGCGCTGAAATCGTTCGCGAAACTTCGGGTCGGCTGCGATGTGGTCGTGCATGACCTTCACCACCACGGGCCGCCCGAGATCAATTTGTTTGGCGAGGTAGACCTTGCCCATCCCGCCCTCGCCGAGCAGTTTTTGGGCTTCGTATCGACCTAGAAATATCCGACCGATCATGCACGCCTCGTCCCGACACCGCGTATCGCATTCCGTGAAGTGTGTAAACGCTGCACGGTAGAATGTGTCACACACGAACCTAGTGTGCGAATCGTGCGAATGCCAATCGCGATGCAGAGTGCGTGGAGGAATGAAGATTGAGGCGATAGGAAAACCTGCTTACTGCTTACCGAATCACGTGGCCTTCGATGCCGAGGATGACGGCGCTGGCCATGTTGTCGCCGAAGGTATGGAAGTTTTTGAACGTCCAGACGACCTTCTTTTCGCGCGTGACTTCGATGAGTTGCGGGTTCTCTTTGGTGGCGTGGCAATTGCCGATGACGATGTTGCCATTCGGGAGAACTTGGAGTGTGGTGACCCAGGCGAGCGTGATGCCGGGCAGGTCTTTTTGGTCGATGCTCCATGCGATCTCGCCTTTCGGTGTGACTTCGATGACGCGGTTATTGTTGCCACCCGCGATCAACGTGTTGCCGTTCGTGAGGCGGACCGCACCGTATACTTCGACGCCGTGGCCTTCGGGGCCGTGGCCACCGGAGCGGGGGCGGTTGTTGAGGTCGAGCGTATATTCCCACGTGACTTTGCCATCGGCGTCGTACTCGCGGACGCAACTTTCGGACTCTTGGCACACGAGGTAGTGCCCGTTTTCGAGCTTTCGCACCATCCGCGTGTCGCGGTGGGCATCGGACTTCTTGACCTTGAGAGGAACCGTTTTGACGATGTCGCCTTTCGGATTCACTTCGACAATCTGCGAATTTCCGGACTCCGCAACCATCGTGTTGCCATCTGCGAGCCGCTGAAACGAGTGAATCTCGATCCGGCCTTTATACCCTTCTTTCTGCTTGGCTTCGTACTTCCAGACGATCTTTTTCTCGGGGGAAATCTCGACGACATTCGTCGATGACGTGTGGGTGAGGATGTTGCCGTTCGGCAGCATGTGCAAGTCGTGAACGTCGTGCTTGTTATCGAACTCCCATTCGATTTCGCCCTTCGCGTTGATGATCGCCATTTTGCCGGTGCCACGATCCGCCGCCAGGACTTTGTGCCCCGGCTCTGCGGCACGTGCAACGAGACTGAACGCGAGAAATGTCGCGATGAAAAGGATTCGACGCATAACTACTCCTGGAAAGGGAAACCTTCAACGGAGTTTGTTCTACAGAGGAATTCCGTGTGAGGTCAAAATTGCTCGTCGTGCAAGAGACGGATGCTTTGGTAGCCGCAGGTCTATAGTCTGCGAAAGACCTGCGGCTACCAAAGAGCGAAGAACGAAGGACTCACCTGCTACCCAAAACCACGACTATTTGAACCGTGCCGGCATCTGCGTGAAAGAATTAGTCGCGAAGCGCAGTCTTCGTAGCGGAGCGCGTACGTAGCCACTTGCCTTGTTCCCCGCCAGATTTCGTCCACGCGCTCCGCTTCGCAAAGCCTTCGCGTCGTGGCTAATTCCGAGAACGATTGATCTTGAAGCATGAGTCTGTTAAACTTTGGCGTCTGGTAATTGTCGTACACCGTTGAGGAGCCGCTTGATGACTGAGAAAGAGATCGAAACGAAGCCGAAAAAGGATGAGAAAATCCCCGAACCGATCACGGTCGAACCGACGACAACCCCGTCGCCTACATTGGATGGGAAAGAACCGATTCCGGCAGGAGATGGTGAAGTCGAAAAATTCTTGGTCGCAACGGACACCGAAGGCGGCGATTGAATGGCTCATCGCGTGCCTCGATATGGTGGAAAACGAAGGAGGATTCGATAGATCGACGAACGAACCATTGTTCCTTTGCCGAAAGCGATTTATGACGAACCTTCCGGAAACGATCCTACAATTTGGCTCGGGACGCTTCCTCCGTGCCTTTGCGGACTCGTTCATTCACCAGGGAAACGAGCAGGGGCAAGTGGTTGGCCGCGTGGTCGTCGTGCAGTCGACCGGCGATGCGCGAGCGACGGGCCTGAACGAACAGGGCGGGAAGTATCACATCGTGGTGCGCGGGTACGAAAATGGTGCGGTGGTCGACCGAGTCGAAGTCTGTGCGAGTATCAGCCGGGCGCTCCATGCGGGCACGGAATGGGACGAAGTTCTGACGGTTGCGACTTCGCCAGAGTTGAAGACGATCCTATCCAACACGACCGAAGCGGGATTCGCCCGCGATGCGAATGACTCTGCCGGCGACGTCGTGCCGAAGTCGTTCCCAGCGAAACTCCTCCGCGTCCTTCACGCTCGATGGCAAGCGAAACGTCCCGGCGTGACGATCGTACCGTGCGAATTGATCGAAGGAAATGCGGGTATCCTCAAAGCATTACTCGCGCAGATCGCAACCGAGTGGGCGATGCCTGCGGAATTCCTTTCGTACCTGACCGACGAGTGTGTTTGGCTGCACACATTGGTCGATCGCATCGTGACGGGCACGCCGAAAGATCACCCGCTGTTGGCGACCGACCCGATGGTAATTGTTGCCGAGCCGTTTGCTCTGTTCGCACTCGAAGATCATCCGCGTTCGCAGTTTTTGCTACAACATCCGGCAATCGTGCGAACCGACGATGTGCTGCCGTTCTTCTTGCGGAAAGTGCGAATCTTAAATGCGGCACACACCGCATTGCTCATTCGTGCCGTACCTCGAGGGTTCACGATCGTTCGCGATGCGATCGACGATCCGGAACTGAATGCGTGGCTACGGAAACTGCTTTTCGAGGAAATCGTTCCCACAATCGACGCCCGCGTAGACCGTGCGCAATGGTTCGCCGAACAGACGCTCGACCGATTCCGGAACCCGTTCATCGACCACAAATTTGCCGACATCGCGCTGCATCATCAAAGCAAAATCCAGGTGCGATTGGTGCCAAGCCGCGACGAATACGCCGCTAAGTTTGGGAAGGCCCCGCCACTGCTCACCGAGGTGATTCGAGCGGGTGTTACCAATTAAATGGCATGGTTCAAAAGTGGGTAGCAGTTATGCGTTTGTTTGCGATTGCGATTCGGCTATCGTAAAGTGCCTGTTTCTCCCAGAATGTGAGTTACG
>JAYVQG010000129.1:0-8616 GCA_043757025.1 Limnoglobus sp. | reverse complement strand
TTGAGGTTCGACCGATAGGTGGCTATCGCATCCGCACAGAGAATGTCAAAATGGCGAATTTGGGAAATTGTCCTCCGACACGACCGGGAATTGCTGTTTGACCTACCGGGTGGGTTCAAAGGTACATGCGGCGGTGGATACGCTGGGAAATCTGTTGGCTGTGAAGGTCACAGCGGCCAACCAGCAGGAGCGAGCCGAGGTGGCCGACTTGTCGGCGGCCGTGCAGAATGCCACTGGTCAGACGGTCACGCTGGCTTACGTGGATCAGGGCTACACGGGGCGCAGCCCGTCGCCGATGCCGCGGCACATGGGATCCGTTTGGAGGTGGTCAAACACACCGAAGCGAAGCGGGGCTTCGTGCTGGTCGCCATGGAGCCGGGCAACCTGTTATTCCGCGCCCCGTGGAACGGCAGTTACTGTAGCTGAGCGTCCCCCGTTTCGCCGTGCCGCGCAGGCGTTCGCAACAATCGTATAGTTATTCGATATAGCGAATCAGACGGAACGGGTTCGGCAATTGAGGTGCGTATGACGATTCGATCTGCTATTGCCACGATTGCCGCTTGTACCGCGATGCTTGCTGTTATCGGCGGCGGCACGGGCTGGGCACTCGGCACGTTCGCGCCGGGCTACTACCGCAGCGTATTCCGCAACGGGAACGAGCCATCGTTCGACCCGGTCAGCGTCGGGGTCGGTCAGGGACTGACGCAAGGCACGTCCGGCGGAGTGGCTGTCGGCCTGGTTGTGGTGGCCCTGTTTATCTGGCGAGACACCAGGTTGACCCCCAGGTGACGTGAAGTTCCTACCCGTGGAACAATTCTCGCACGGGCTGGCCGCGGCTGATGGGTAGGGGGCGGTTTTGCGAGTCGCGGATTTCGGCTTCGTGGTCGAGGCCGAGGGCGTCGAACATCGTGGCGGCGAGGTCTTCGGGAGTGACGCGGCCCACGGTGGGTTGGGCCGCCAGTTTGTCGCTCGCCCCGTAGATCAAGCCTTTCTTCGCGCCCGCACCGGCTAACACCGCCGAGTAACATGCGGGCCAGTGGTCGCGGCCGCCGTTACTGCTGATGCGCGGCGTGCGGCCGAATTCGCCCACCCAGACGACGAGCGTCGTATCTAAAAGTCCGCGTTCTTGCAGGTCGTCGATCAGTGCGGGGAGCGTTAAATCGGTGAGTGGCAGCAGTTCCTCCAAGCGGCCCGTGACACTTTCGCCCCTAAAACCGTGATAGTCCCAGCCTTGGCCGCCCCCGCCGATCGAGCGGGAGAAATAGACGTTAATGAACTTCGCACCGGCCTCGACGAGTCGCCGCGCGAGCAAGCACGACTGGCCGTACATCGTGCGACCATACTTGTCGCGGGTCGCTTTCGTCTCGGCGGACAGGTCGAACGCCTTCTTGAACGCGGGCGCGGTCAGCATCGCCACCGCCTTCTGGTACGATTCGTCCAACCCCTTTGCGACCAGCGATTTTTCGAGCAAATCGGATTGCGAATCGATCAGCGACATCACCTTTTGGCGGTTTGCGAGGCGCTCGGGTGTTAGCCCTTCGGGTAGCGTCAGTTCGGGCAAGCGGAAGTTCGCCCCGTTCGGATCGTCCGCGAAAAACAGCGGGTTGTACGACTTGCCGAGGAAACTGGCGTGTTGGCCGGGCGTGATCGAGCCATCGGAAATGACGTGCGGATAGCTGACGAACGTGGCGATGCCCTTCGCTGCGGGTGCGAGTTTACTGATGATACTGCCGTACGCGGGGAACATCTCGAGCGAATCGCGGAGGCGTTGATCGTCGGTCGGCGGCGCGATCCCCGTGAGGCTGTAGTAACCCGCCGAGTTGTGGTTGTTCATCTTCACGGCGTGCTGCATGCAGCGAATCACCGTCAGCTTGTCCGCCATTTTCGCGAGTTTCGGCAGCTTTTCGCCGAAAATCACGCCGGGGATGCTCGTCTTCGCGGCACCGTACCAGCCGCGCACGTTGTCGGGCGCATCGGGTTTCGGGTCGAAGGTTTCGTGCTGCCCCGGTCCGCCCCACTGGTGCAGGAAGATGATCGATTTCGCCCGTGCCGTGCTCGTTTTGCGCTTTTCGGCCGCGAGGAGTTGCGGCAACCCGAGGCCAAACAGCCCCGCGCCGCCGACCCGAATCGCCGCCCGCCGCGTCGGATGAGTTTGTGGTGCGTTCATGATATGTCGAGATTACACGAAACGGCACGCGGTTGCAAACAGAGCGTTCTGCGGTGAGCGGTAAACGGGAATTGACAAGCGAGAATGAATCGCTGCTTTGGAAAATTTTGAAGATGCTCCCGTTCACAGCCCCAGCCATGCGCGGACGACCGACTCCACTAAGGCTAACTCAGTTGGAGAAAGCACGCCGAGTCGTCGGATCAGCCGGGGACGCGGCACGGTCACCAACCCCTGTGGGTCGAACGCTCCCGGCTTGAGAAACGGCTTCGTAACAACTACCTCAAACGCTGTTCCGGCCACACTCGTGGTGTGGGGTACCAGCGCGAACAGTACACGGTCGGAGGGACCGGGGTGGACGCTCAGCAGCAGGCACGGTCGGACCTTGGCCGTCATGCCGAGGTCGGTCAGCCACACTTCGCCCCGGTCAACGGGTAGCGGCGGCATCGTCGGCCTCCGCGAGGTCGTACGAGCGGAACAGCTCGTCGGCCAGTTCATCAAGCGCCTCCGCAGGCAAATCGCCACCTCCTGAGGGACGACGGCGCAACAGTTCGGCGAGCACGGCTTCTCCTTCGGCGTCGGGAAGGGCGTCGAAAGCGGTCAAAAGTTCCTGAGCGGTGGCGGTCATGGCATTCTCCAGAGTTAACGCATTTTATCAGTCCGGAGCCATCGATGTACAAAAGCGAGAAATCGGGGTAGTCCGTATACGGCTCAAGTACTCTCCCTTTCGGAAACATTTCAATAACTGGGTCGTTCTTGAGGCGAAGGTCTTTTCCGCTGGCGGCTGTGAAGAAAATCTATGCTTACGACATAACTTATTCCCAATACAAGCCCATAGAAGGCGACGCCCATAAAAAACCAGGCAAGACCGAGCAAAACATTGCCCTGAAATTGCCATTCGATGGGTGTCACACTTCGACAAGCCCAGAATACCGGGGCAAAGGCCATCTCAACAACACGATCGTAGCGGCACTCGACCAAAACCAAAGAGACAACCCCGATCGCAAGGATCGAAGCAAATGTTGGCACCAAGCAACGCGCGAGCCAACGCATATACTCTTTCTTCTTCGCCGTACAGCTGTTTACCCCACCGTGCATGAGATAAACAGTTGGTTCTAAATCCACAGATGAAATCATACCGAGCTTACGAATTTCGCGTCAAAGATTTTTGCTATTGAAACCTCCGCAATTTGTAAGTAATTACATCGATTCCAAAGCGAAAACCTGTTCCCTACATCATCCCGCCGATCACCTGGCTCACGCCCTCATGATCGAAGATCACCACGTCTTGAGGCTCACATCTATCCAATGACAGCACGGTGTCATTCGGTCGTTCGCGTTGCGGCGGAACGAAAGCGACGATGCTGCGGTTGACACGCGGTTTGCGTCGCGGATACAACAAGCGATCTTTTCTTGGAGTTTGAAAATGTTTGCCGTCTGCTGTCGTTGGCTCGTTGCGATCGCGATGCTTGCCGTTGGGTTTTGGCAGGGGCCGCTGAACCTGCTGGGTACGGAGTGGCAGTATCTGCCGGGCGACCATATCGACAACCGCTTCAACCACTACATCCTCGAGCACGGCTATCGCTGGCTCGACGGTCGCGAGCGCAGCTTCTGGCATTCGCGGTTCTGTTTCCCCGCGCGAGGGATGACGACCGGTTCGGAGAATCACCTCGGCACGTTGCCGCTGTATGCCGCGTGTCGCAAGTTCGGTGCGGACCCCGAACGCGCGTTTCAGTTGTGGTACCTCGGGCTGACGGCGCTGAACTTCGTCGGCTGTTATTGGGGATTGCGCAAACTCGGTTTGAGTGCGATCGCGGCGGTGGCAGGCAGCTACTTGTTCGCGTTCGGGTTGCCGATGATCGGACAAGCATCGCACATTCAAATGGTGCCGCGGTTCCTGGCACCGATGGCGGTGGCGTGCGTCTGGCGGTTCCTCTGGTCGCCGTCGTGGGTGTGGTTCGTCGGCGCGGTCGGCTGCCTCGTCGGGCAGATTTATTGCAACATGTACATCGGGCTGTTCGCGGCGATGCTGATGGCAGCAGTGACGGTGGCCACGGTCGTCGTTGCGCGAAAAGTGCTGCCTTGGAAGGCGATACTTCGTCCCGGTCGGGCCGAATGGCTGCGTCGCGTCGGCGGTTGTGCGTTGCCGATGCTTGCGTTGGCGTACTTGGTGACACCGTACCTGCGGATGAGCACGACGTACAACGTAATGCCCATCGAAGAGGTTCTCAAGATCGCTCCAGACTTGGCGGCGTGGGTGCGACCGCCTGCGGAATCGCAGACGTGGGGCTGGCTGCGCGCGGTCTTACCCGACCGAGATGCGGTGCCGTTCGTCTGGGAGAAACTGCTCTTCCCCGGCGCGATCGCGTACATCGGCGTGCTGTACGGCGCGGCACAATTGCTGCGGCGATTGCGCGGGAAGTTGATACTCGGAAACAACCTGCCGACGTGCGCCGTGGTGATGGCAGCGGTGGTGTTGCCGGTGCCGTTGTTGTTCGTGCAAGTGGGTGGCGCGTCGATCTACGAAGGGCTGTTGACCGTACCCGGCCTTGCGAAACTGCGCGCGAGTGGCCGCGTAATTTTGGTGCTGTTGCTGCCGCTCGGCTTCCTCGTCGGGTGCGCGTTAGAAGCCTCGCTGCGCTGGCGACATCGTGCGGTGCGTGCGGCCATCGCGACCGGCTTCCTCGCCCTTTTGGTGCTCGATTTACGGATGATACCGCACGACGACCTGCGTTGGAACGAAGTGCGATACCCCGTCGCCAACTCGCGCAACCCGCGCGAGGCGTGGGCGAATGCAATCCGCAAGGAACCCGGCGCGAAGGTGGTGTATGCGTTCCCGCCGCGCGGCACCGACGACTTCGCGGCGTACGCGCAGCACGTCGACGTGATGTGGGGCGCGATGGAGGCGGGCGTACCCACGGTGAACGGCTATACGGGCTACACGCCGAACGGTTGGTTCTACTTCGACAATTACTGCGACTTGTTGCACTGGTTGCGCATCCGCGAGGTACTGACACCCGAGTTGTTAGACGGCGTGTTGACGTTCGGCGTGCCGTTGGGGAACGAAGATCGCGAAGTCGAACGAGAATTTCGCGCAAAATTTTTACCGCGCCCCGCGCCGCTGACACCCCAGTGACAGTGCGCGCGGTGAAATTCGCATTGACGCGCACTGCCGAACGACGGTATGCGTTTCTCACGCTTGTTTTGTAGGCGCGAAGTGCGCTGCGATTTTGAGACGACGTTCGCAGCGCGCGCGGCGAGGTGTCGGTATGAGGCTCGCGCCGCAGGTCTAGCGCCCGTCGCGCGAGTCGGAATCTGCGCGGGTCGGCAAATGCAAACTTGTTTTTCTGAAATGGGGCGTTAGGATTCTCCATTAAGAAAGTACGAGCGCATCTCACCCGACGCGTTCCGTTACTTCCCCGCAGAGTTGTCGGTCGCTGTTGACTGCAATCCGGGTCGAGTAGAACCGTGGAGGTCCAGGAGTTTATGAGCGAGTCCGAAGCGCGCCAACCGCTCGCCAATCAGACGGCCCTTCCGGCCGCGAGCGGATTCGAGGAAGACGAGCCTCCGAGTCGAATGCGACGCAATCCGGCATGGCAGGATGTGCCGGACCACCAATGGGACGACTGGCGATGGCAGACCCAAAACTCTGTCCGGTCCATTCGTCAGCTTCGCAATCTCATTTCCTTTTCCCCCGACGAACTCGAAGCTTTGGGAAAACTGGAAAGCGATTATAAGCTCGCCATTCCGCCCTACTACTTTTCGCTGATCGATCCGTCGAACCCGGTCGATCCGATCCGACTGCAATCGGTACCCTCGCCGCTCGAAGCGGAATCGGGCTTCGAACTCGAAGACCCGCTCGAAGAAGAAAAGGATTCCCCGGTACCCGGCCTCACGCACCGCTACCCCGACCGCGTGTTGATGATCACCACGCCGAACTGCTCGATGTATTGCCGCTACTGCACCCGCAAACGTGCGACACTCACGCGCGGAGGCTGGGAAGGCGTCAGCAAAGACGACGAGCGGATGATCGATTACATTCGCAAGAACCCGCAAATTCGCGACGTGATCGTTTCCGGTGGTGACCCTCTCACGCTGCCGCTCAGCAAACTGCGCTACTACCTCGATAACCTGAAAGCCATCGACCACGTCGATGTCATCCGCATCGGTACGCGAGTACCCGTGACGTTGCCGCAACGGCTGTACGATCAGGAACTGCTGGACCTCCTCGCCGGAACGGAGAAGGTGTACATCCAGACGCACTTCAACCACCCGCGGGAAATCACCCCCGAGGCGGCCCGCGTTTGTAAGTCGCTGCTTCGCCACGGTATGCCGATCAACAATCACTCGGTGCTGTTGAAGGGCGTCAACGATAACCTCGAAACGATGCGCGAACTGCTCCGCGGCCTGATGCGAATCAAAGTCCGCCCGTACTACCTGTTCCACTGCGACCCCGTCACCGGGGCCGGCCACTTCCGGACGTCGATCTGGAAGGGCATGCAGATCATGGAAGGGCTGCGCGGGCACATGTCCGGCATCGGCATCCCGACCTACGTGGTGGACAGCCCCCACGGCGGCGGCAAGATTCCGCTCATGCCGAACTACCTCGTCAGCATGTCCGACGATGCCGTCGTGTTGCGAAACTACGAGGGGATGTTGGTCCGGTATCAGGCGACCGACAAACTGCCCGAAGTCGTGGCACCGACGCCGACCCGCGGCGTGAGTGCATTGTTGCAAGGCGACAAATCCTCGTTGATGCCCGAAGGCAACGACCGGATGGCCCGCCGCAAGAAACTGCAAGTCGTCGAAGCGACCGAAGAGCCGACGAGTTGCGGCGACGCAATGCCCGAAGCCGCCGGCCACGACGGAGCCAGCCTCCGGACGACGCTGCCAATGCTATCGCTCAACGGCAATGGCTACACGAACGGTGCGACCAACGGAAATGGAAATGGCAACGGCCATCACACGGCGACACGCTGAGGGGTTTGCTGTTCTAATGTAGCTGGGGTCTATGACCCCGGAGGCTTAACAATCGAATAGAGGCGGCCTCTCCACCGGCCTCACAGAGGCCAGCTACATAAGAATGTGATTGTCATTGGTTTCCCCCACCACAACGCGAATCGTTTTCAGACACAGGTCGGGTCGACCTGTGTCTTTTGCATTCCCCAACTACACGCACCCCATCGGTGAACCATGCACATCGCGATTGCCTACGACCTCAAGCCCGATGGGCCGATTCCTGCGGATGCGCCCGACGATCTTTACGAAGAGTTCGACGCGCCCGTAACGATTCATTCCATCGCGGCCGTTCTCGCGTCGCTCGGCCACCGCGTGTCGTTGATGGGCGATGGCGAACCGTTCCTACGTGCGATCTTGCACGACAAGCCCGATCTCGTTTTCAACTTCGCCGAAGGCACGGGCATCGGTCGGTCGCGCGAAGCCCGCGTTCCGGCCGTTTGCGAAATGCTCGGCATCCCGCACACCGGCTCGGACCCACTCGCGCTAGCCGTCTCGCTCGATAAAGACCTGACGCGGCGGTTGGCTCAAACCGCCGATATCGTCGTGCCGAAGGGCATCGTGCTGAGTTTCGACGATGCGCCGTACGATGGCGATTATGCCGAGTTCCCGCCGATGTTCGCCGACTGCGGTTTGACGCTGCCGGCGATCGCGAAACCGACGTTCGAGGGTTCGAGCAAAGGCATTCGCAACCGCTGCCTGATCGCCACGCCAGAAGAGTTCGGGCCGACCGTGATGCGCCTGTGGCAAGACTATCGCCAACCGGTGCTGGTCGAGGAATTCATCGCGGGTACGGAAGTCACCGTCGGGATTATCGGGAACGACCCGCCGCAAATTTTCGGCACGATGTCGATCGCCCCGAAAGACGCCGTCGCGCATTTCGTGTACAGCGTCGAAGTGAAGCGCGAGTACGTCCGGCTCATCGATTACGCCTGCCCGCCGGACCTGCCCGTGAGTGTGCTGCGCGATGTCGAAGCCGCCGCACTCACGGTGTTCCACCTGCTCGGCTGCCGGGACGTGGCACGCCTCGACTTCCGCATCCGCGACGGCGTGCCGTACTTCCTCGAGATCAACCCGCTACCGGGCCTCAACCCCGAATCGAGCGACCTCGTAATCATGGCGGGCCTGATGGGCCGCACCCACGCCGAGTTGATCGAAGCGATCGTGAACGCCGCCATTCAGCGATCCGAGAAGGGGTGATCGTTCGAGGGCGCACCCATACGAACGCCAGCAGTCAAAACGCGAAACGCGATCTGACGTAAGTCGATTTTTGCACGGTGTCTCGAAGTGTCGTGAAAGTGTCTCGAAGTGTCGTGAGAATGTCGTGGTCGGTCGATTTTGGGCACGGTTCAAAACCCGGTTGCAGTTTTGCCAAATAAGACCACTAAAAATTTGGTTCCGGCGTGATTGGAATTGGGCGAAATCGGACGTAAGTC
>JAYVQG010000128.1:0-8644 GCA_043757025.1 Limnoglobus sp. | reverse complement strand
GAGCGAGAAGGCACGCATGGCAAGCTCCGCAAGGGGAAAGCTGCAAATATCTCATGCCTCCGCTCAACGCGCAAGAGGGAAATCCAAAATGCTCTATGCCAGTTGGTGGTCCTCCCGGAAAGGCGCAGACTTTACCGTACTATCCGAAGGATACTCCTTCTGGAGATGAAGTGACCCTATTGGGTTCGCCGAGCGGCGGCGTGCCGAGCGGTGTCAGTGCGTTCCCCGTTCGTTACTTTGATGGAGTGCTTCAGTACGTCGAAGCCGATTTGTGGTCCAATGGCTTTGGCGGCAGTTGGGGTATCAGCCGGATGTGGTCGAACAAGCCCGCTTACTCGGTGGGCGGTTTGTTCGGTCCCGGTTGGTCGGATGGCTTCCAGCCGTTCATCCTGGTCACACCAGACAAAGAAATTGCGGTTGTCGTGCTGAATGGCATGACTGCGATTTACTTCGACAAGAATCCGTTCAACAGTGAGTACGAGGTGCGTCAGTTCGGCCGCGAGAAACTGACCGCTGCGGGTAATGTGTTCACGTTGACAACCCCTGCGGGAAGTCGAATCGAGTTCGCTGCGGCTGTTCCAAATGGGACCGACAAATTGTTGGGTCGGTTCCATCAACTCGTCGATGCCGATGGCACGAATACGACGGTGACGGCGCGAAACGCGAGCGGTTTGCCGCTGGAGATGCAACGCACGGTGTCGGACGGCGGAACGACGAATACCGAATCGCTCGTATTTGTTTACGGAGGTGTCAACACCTCGGCGGCGAACCGGATCACAACAGCCACGAGTCGTCGTCAGATCGATGGCGGTTCGTGGCAAACGGTCCGTTCGATGGGGTACAGCTATTACGACAGTTCGTCCGCAAATGGAAACCCCGGCGACCTCCGTTCGGCCACGACGTACGATTCCAACGGTGCGGAACTCGAGAGCGAATACTACCGATACACAGTGACTTCCGGCTCCGGAAGCGGCTCGGGTTCCGGTAGTGGGTCTGGCTCGGGTAGCGGTTCCGGCTCCGGAAGCGGCACGACAACGGCGTTCAGTGGCCTGAAGTTTGCCTTGCGCAGCGAATCGATTCGTCGTGCGGTGACTGCCTTCGGTTCCAATCTCGATACGATCTCCGACACCAGTCTGGCTGCGTTTGCCGATCACTACTTCGAGTACGACAGTCAAGGTCGCGTTTCAAAGGAAGTCGCGGGTGGGGCGGGGTGCTCGGCGTGTAGCGGCGGGCTCGGCGAGTTCACGTTTCAGTACACGGCGAACACGACCGCTCCGCAAACGCTCAACGACTGGGCGGTCAAGACGATCGAAACGCTTCCCGATGGCAGTACCAACACGGTTTACACGAACGTGATCGGTGCGACGCTCCTCAAGGTGTTCCACGATTCGGCAACGGGTCGCGACGAAGCGACGTTCCATTCCTACGATCAGGACGGTCGCCGGATTCTGACTGCGCGGCCTTCGGCGGTGACCGGCTGGAGCGAAGCCTATTCCGATCTGCTCCACAATGTCGACGGGAACTACCAGTATTTATCCGATACGCTCGGTGTCGTCGAAACGGTCAACTGGTATTACAACGGCTCGGCGAAAGGCTACATGCAGGGGACGAGCATTCGCCGCGGCGAATTCGGAACTCCCGTTCCTCAATCGCAGATCAATTACGTGCAGGTCGGCCCCGATCGGTTCGAACAGTCGACGGTGACGACCTTCCGTACCGACGACGGCATGGGGGCAATCACGTCCCCAATCGCCTACGGTGCGAATTCAAAGGGCGGTGTCGGTTCCGTCACGATGACGAACCCGACGGTCGCAACGATCCAGAATGGCTCGGGGACCGCTTCGAGTGCTACGGTGGTCTTCGATTCGCTCGCCCGGCAAATCTGGTCGAAAGACGCCGCCGGGTTCCTGACCTACACGCAATACGACACCGCCACGGGTGCCGTCGTGAAGGTCATCGAAGACGTCAACGTCGCGAACGTATCGGACTTCGCCAACTTGCCGAGCGGCTGGACGACGCCGAGCGGCGGCGGCCAGCACCGGATCGTGATGGCCGAAGTCGATCGGCTGGGCCGGACGACGAAAGTGACGTCGCCGGGCGGGATCGTCGATTACACCATCTACAACGATGTCGCACGCGAAGTGCGACTCTATCCGGGCTGGAACAGCACGACCAATCGACCGACGGGGCCGACGGTCGTCAGTCGCACCGATGTTAGCGGCACGTACAGCGAAGTCTTGTCGATGTCCGCGACGCCGACCATTAGCGGTGGACGGCCAACGGGCACCGAAGCGATCGGCAGTTTGCAATCGCTGTCGCGGACCTTCCTCAACGATGCGGGTCAGACGGTCGCTCAACACGATTATTTCAACCTGAACGGGCTGACTTACAGCACCAGCGCAACCCTCGGCACCGCTGGTGTGAACTACTACCGCAGCGAACAACGCATCGGCAAGCAGGGCCTGCCGAACCGGACGCTCAGCCCGGCCGGGACGATCACCCGCACGGTTTACAATGGCGATGGTCAACCAATCAGCGAATGGATCGGCACCGACGACACGCCGACCACCGGCTTCTGGTCGCCGACGAATCTCGTCGGCACCGACCTCGTGAAAGTCGCCGAATACGAGTACGACAACGTCGGCGTCGGCGATGGCAACCTCACCAAGATGACGATGTTCCCCGGCGATGGCACGCCGAATCGCGTTACCGAATACACCTACGACTGGCGAAATCGCCCCGTGGCGGTGAAGGAGGGCGTCGAAGCGTCAGAATCGACGGGCGTCAATCGCCCGCTCACGTACTTCGTCTACGACAACCTCGGCCGCGCCGCGACGACACTCGTGTTCGATGGCGATGGCGTGACGCTGAGTGATGCCAACACCGATGGCGTTCCCGATCTGCCTGCGGCGAGCCTGCTTCGCGAGAAAACGATCACGTCGTTCGACGACTGGGGCCGTGCGTATCGGGTCGATTCGTACGGGGTGAATCCCGCCACGGGCACGGTGGCGACGACGCCAGTAACGATGAGAGCGTGGTTCGGGCCGCGCGGCGAAATCGTCAAGACGCAATCGCCCAGCGGCCTCGTCCAAAAGTCGCAAACCGACGGTCTCGGCCAGCCGATTATGACGTTCACCAGCGATGGCGGCGGCGACACGACCTACGCCGATGCGCTCAATGTGACGGGCGACACAGTCTTCACGCAACTTGAGCCGACCTTCGATGTCGATGGCCGGGTGATTCAGGTGACGGCGCGCGACCGCGTCTACGGCGAAACGGGGACGGGGCTTTTGGGCACGTTGACGACGGGCGTCAAGGCCCGCGTCACCTTTGCGGGCCAGTATTACGATGTCGGCGGGCGGCTCGTCGGCGAAGTCGACATCGGCACCAACGGCGGCACCGCGTGGACCCGCCCGGCGACGATCCCCGCTCGTTCCGACAACGCACTCGTGACGAGTTACACGTACGGCAACGACGGCTTGCCGTACGAGGTCGTCGGCCCCGATGGCGTGGCGTATCGTTCGACGTTCGATGCGCTCGGCCGCACGACGAGCGACATCGCCGCCTACGAGCGATGCGCTGACGACGAGTTACGCCTTCGATTCCGGCGGCCGCATGGCCTCGGTGACCGAACCGGGTAACCGGGTGACCACCTACAGCTACGACACTTTTGAACGGGTCAATTCCGTCACCGAACGCGCCGGTACCGCACTCGCGCGGACCAGCAAAGTCGCGTACAACGCCCTCGGCGAAACGATCTCGACCACCGATCCGCTCGGCACGAAATCGAGCATCGTTTATAATGCTCTCGGCCAAGTGACGAGCATGACCGCGGCCGTCGGCCTCGGCGTCGCCCGCACCTCGTCGATGACGTACGACACGCTCGGTCGCACGCTCTCGATGACCGATCCGCGCGGCAATATCACCGCGTTCGCCTACGACGACATCGCCCGCACCGCCACGACCACCGACGCGCTCGGCAACATCACGACTGCCAGCTACGACCTCGATGGCCGAATGATCGCGGTCACCGACGCCTACGGCAAATCGTGGACGACGACCTACGACTTGCAAGGCCGCGCCACGGCAAGTACCGACCCGCTCGGCAACACCGTCCAGTATCAGCACCTCGTCGATGGCAGTAAAGCCGTCGTCATCGACCCACTGAACCACGCCGCCTCCGCGAGCATGGACCGCTTCGGCCGCACCGCGACCGCCACCGACGCCCTCGGCAACACCACCTCCTTCGCCTACGACCGCAGCGGAAACCGGGTCCAAATCGCCGATGCGTCGGCGAATTCGACGTTGTACCAGTTCGATAGTCTGAATCGCGTCTCGGTCGAGACCGACCCGCGCGGTAAGCAAACGAAGTACGAGTACACAACGAGCAACGATCTCAAGTCGATTACGGATCGCATCGGTCGGAAGCGGGAATTCACGCTCGATTCTGCGGGTCGCACGACGGCGGAAGTGTGGAAAGACGCCAGTGGCGCAACCGTGCAAACGCAGACATTCGGCTACGATTTGCTCGATCGGCTGACTGCTGCCAACGATCCCGATGGTAACTATGCTTTGACATACGATGCACTCGGACAAGTGCAGACCGTGGGAGGGCCGTTCGGCGTGAACTTGACGTTCGGCTACGATCTTGCCGGGAATCGTACGCAAGTCGCCGACAACAAAAACAGCACGACGACGAGTACGTTCGATGCACTCAATCGTCTTGCGACACGCAGCGAAACCGTCGTGGGCTTGTCCGCTATGCGGGTCGATTTCGGCTACACCAAAACCGGCCAACTGGCGAACGAAACGCGATTTGCCGATGCCAGCGGCACCACGAAAGTCGCCACCTCGAGCATGAGTTACGACGATGCCAATCGGTTGACGGGCATCGCGTTGACGAAGGCGACCGGAACGGTCATTGCCGACTACCTGTACGAATACGATGCCGCCAGTCGGCTGAGCAAGAAGACCGAAAACGGAACCGTGAAGACCTACGGCTACGACGTAACCAATCAACTGACCGGCGACAACGGGGTGTCGGTCAGCTACGACAAGACCGGCAATCGCAACGGCACGGGCTACGCGACGACAGCCGGAAACCGCATGACCAACGACGGCACCTGGACCTACGGCTACAACGACCTGGGTGAAGTGACGAGCAAATCGAAGAGTGGCGAATCGTGGAGTTATGCGTACGATCATCGCGGGCAGATGACGAACGCAACGAGTGACACGGATGTGTCGGTGACGTACAAATTCGATGCCTTCGGCAACCGCATCGAGCGAGATGCCACGGTCAGCGGAACCACGACCGTTGAAAAATTTGTCGTCGACGGCTGGGATAAGACGAAGCCCGGAGCGATCGGTACCGAGAACTTCGACACGATTCTCGATCTCGATGGTGCCGGGAACGTCATCACCCGGCGCATGTTCGGTGCAGGGTTCGACGCGCCACTCGCTCGACAGGATGCCGCCGGTGCGATACGCTGGTACGGGGTCGATAATCTTGGCAGCGTACGAACGATCATTGACAATTCTGGCAACGTAACCAACGCCACCGACTACGCCGCCTTCGGTGCATTTTTAGGCGGCGTCCCCGTGGATCGCTACGCCTACACCGGCCGCGAATGGGACGCCGCCATCGGCCTGCAATACAGCCGCGCCCGCATGTACGACACCGCCAACGGTCGCTTCCACAGCGAAGATTCCGAGCGATTCGCCGCAGGCGATGTCAACCTGGCTCGCTACGTGGGCAACGCAGTGAACGGAGCGACCGATCCGAGCGGGCTAGCACCGAATCCAGAGAGATGGCACTGGCATCATATCATTCCTGCCAAACTGTTCAAAGAGTTAGATCTGGATGCCAATCCGAATTTTGAATGGAATGGCCAGCACATTAGAGAAAAAAACCACGTCGAACCCGATGGCATACATGCAAAGAATGGACTTCCTGAAGACCAGTATACAACCGATGTCAGAAAACGATTGAAAGAAGTACAAAAAACAAAGGGTGGGAAGCTCAATCAGAAAGATTTAGAGAAAGTCGCAGATGAAATTCGGCAAGGTAAAGGAGCATTTGCAAAATATAAGGATTACTTCAATGACTCAATGAAGGTGTGCAAGACATATTACGAAACGAATAGCACTAAGCGTGCCCACGAAATTCATCCGTTGACTGAAGCAGAGAAACAAAAGTTAGAAACTCGCATCAAAATCCGAGATGCAGTACTTAAAGCTCAGAAGGAAGGTAAAATTGCTGGTAGAGTGACCGCCAAGGTCATGAAAGTCGCTAAGTCGCTCACTGGTCCTGTCGGGTTTGTGTTTACCGTATTTGTTTTCACTGAGAAAGCCTCGGCCAAAGGATTACCAGGGGCTGTTGGCGACGAGCTCGTTGGGAAAATTCCGGTTGTTGGTACTGCAATCGCAGTAATCGAAGTGAGTTCAAATTACGACCTGTTCCCCGATGAGGATGAGATCGGATTATTAGAATCTATTGATACAGAGATTATCCAACCGGCAGTAAGAGAAGTCGTCAGGCAATCGATCCTCGGATGCCTCAGCGACCATCTTTACAGAATGATCGGACTTTGGTAACTAAACGAAAAAGAAAGAAAGCGAATGAAGATTTACGCTTTGCATTTTGACGCATACAATTGGAAATCGGATGTGTCCTATGAAGACACAATGCGTTTTCATGGAGAAGGCTTGTTGAAATATGGTACTTTTGGCATGCCAGAAAATGACTTATTCGATCCAATGCCCGTGAACATGAAAATCGTTCACACCTCCGACTCGATACCCCACGTGTTCATACCGATGAGATCGTCGAACCTCGTTGTCAGCGAACGAGTTCGCGAACAACTGGAGTGTACTAAATTACAATTTCTTGAGGCAACTGTATATCGTGAATCCACTTTGCAAGATGGCGAGCGTGAAAAAGTCGAAGAAAGATTTTACGAGATTTTGTCGCCGAATCATTATCGACTGGCCGAGAAATTTGGTACCACACACACTTTTTACAAAGGCAAACTTGATATTGAACAGCTCGAATTTGATTTAGTACCAGTGTCAATATTGATCTTCGCGCAATACCCTGTAACAGATACAGGAATACCATTAATACGAGACGATGTTTTCGACATTCTCGAAAGGTACATCGTTCGAAGCATGTTCGGTATCAAGTCATTTGACTTCACTACAGGTCGTACCACAATCGAATAACCTTATCCAGTACGACTAACGCGCGTGGCGTGGTGACGGCGTATGCCCGCGACACCGCTGGTCGGGTGACGGGCGTGACGGCGGCTTCGGGCACTTCGGATGCGTTGACGTTTACGACCGAATACGATGCGCTCGATCGCACGACGAAAACCACGCGGCCGGGCAATCGCGTGGCGACCGTCGAATACGATGCGCTCGGCCAGGTCACGAAAACCAGCAATGGCGTCGGCACCGCACTCGCCCGCTTTAGCACCATGGGCTACGACCTCGTCGGGAACCTGACGAGCGTCACCGATCCGCTCAACCACACGACGAATTACGGGTATAACGCTCGCAACGAACGCACTTCGATGACCGACGCGCTCGGCGGCGTGACCGCGTTTGCATTCGACAAAGTGGGCAATCTCGTCTCGCTGACCGACCCGGTGAACAACACTACGACGTGGGCCTACGACGACGCGCAGCGGATGTCGAAGCGGATCGACCCGCGCGGGAAATCGACGACGTATGTGCGAGACAAAAATGGCAACGTCACTTCGATCACGGATCGGCTCGGACGGGTGCGGGAATACAGTTTCGATGCCAACAATCGCACGACGGCGGAGACGTGGAAAACCTCGGGCGGCGCGACGGTTCAGACGCAGACGTTCGGTTACGACGCGAACGGGAATCTGCTGACGGCCACCGATCCCGACGGCAATTACGCGATGTCTTACGACCGATTCGATCGCCCGGTGACGGTGGCGCAGCCGTTCGGCGTGACGCAGACGTTCACCTACGATGCGAACGACAACCGGCTGACGGCGAGCGACAACAAAGGCGGCGTACTGACGTCGGGTTATGACAATCTCGACCGGTTGACGAGCCGCGAACTCGGCGGCACGATGAAGGCAAGTTGGGCGTATAACGCTGCGGCGGAAGTGCAAACGGTAACGCGGCAAGGCAAAACGGGCAGTGCGTGGGCGACGGCGGGGGTGACCACATTCGCGCACGACGACCTCGGCCGCACGACGAACATTCGGCTGGCCGATGCCAGTAACGCGATGCTGTCGCAGTACGGTTACACTTTCGACGGAGCAGACCGAATTACCGAGATGTCTGTCAACGGTACGTCGCGAACGTTCGGGTACGATGCGACGAACCAGTTGACGAGTGACAACGGTACGTCACTGACGTACGACAAGAACGGCAACCGCACGGGCGGCAACTATGCGACGGCGGCGAACAATCGGCTGACGAGCGATGGAACGTGGACATACAGCTACGACGACGAAGGCAACGCGACGGGCAAATCGAGTGCGGCGGGGACGTGGAATTACAGCCAGCAATTCCCGGTCGCGTGAAAACCCCTGCGAAATCCGCTCTTCTCGATCGCGACTTTCGTAAACTCACCTTGCCTCGCGCTTCTCCAGGCCCTCCA